>JALZAV010000028.1 GCA_030948145.1 Candidatus Dormiibacterota bacterium | reverse complement strand
TTCCCCACTGCGACCGGAGCGGCGTTCCCGATCATTTGCGCCGGGATCTCGTTCGTGCCGGTGACCGCACCGGTCAGGCTGTAGAGACCGGGCTTGACCGCCGGAAGCACGCGAGCCTGGAAGGTCAGTCGTAGAAGACCCGGCGCCCCGTTGGCCGCCGCGGGTACGTCCCAGGAGGCCCACAGCGGTAAGAGGCTGCCTGAGGGCGGATCCACTGCCTGGATCCGCGAGCTATTGCCCTCGTAGCCGGAGGTCGCCTGGTAGAGAAAACCCGGTGGCAGGCTTACCGACACCGCGACGCCCTTTGCCGTGGCAGAGCCGGTATTCGTCACCGACACGACATAGGTGGCCGTCGCGCCGCTGAGCACCTGGGCGGTGGTGGCGGCCGTGGTCAGGCTCAGGGCCGGACGAGGTTCGACGACGATCGCGATCGGGTTGCCCTGGTCGAGCTCGGCCGGGCTCGCGGTCGCGACGCTGACGCGGTTGCGGTAGTCACCCGGGCTGCTCGCGACCTGCACCTTGAAGCTCAGCACCAGCGAGCTCACCAGGGTCCCATTGCCGGCGGGGATGGTCCACGTCCCCCACTGCGGATTTCCTTTCGGGCCCGGCTCGCTGACCGAGGTGCGAATGCCATTTCCGCCAAGCGTGGTGAATTCGTAATAGTGAAATCCCGCGGGGAGAATGTCCGTGACCCTCAAGCCGCGGGCCGGCCCGCTGCCAGTGTTTCGGATCGAGATCGTGATGCCGGCGAAGGCCCCGGGCGCGAGATGCCCCTTGCGGTCAGCACCGCTGGCGACGTCGGTGCTTTGCGTGATCGTCAGGCGCGAACCCGCGGCCGGCCCGCAGCCGGCGAGCAGCGTGCCGAGCAGGAACGTTGCCAGGGCGACGACCAACGTCGCGCGGCGCCCGCGGTTTGGAGTCGGGAGTGTGCTGCTGTCCTTCATCCGAGTTCTTTGCCGGAATCGTGATGCCGCACTCGTGCAGCAAGCGCTCGACGAGGCGCATCGGCATTCCGACGACGTTGTCATAGGGTCCACGAACCACACCAACGAGCCGTCGACCTTCGCCCTGTATAGCGTAGGCACCGGCTTTATCCTGCGCTTCGCCACGACGCACATAGGCCCGAATCGCGCCCGGTGAAAGTTCACGCATAGTGACCTTGGTTCGAGAGAAGCCGTGGCAGGCGCGCCCGCCGCGGCCATCGATGACCGTGACCGCCGTGTACACGAAATGGGTGCGGCCGGAGAGCGCGCGCAGCACGGCGCGCCCCTGCGCCGGGCTCCCCGGCTTGCCATATGACCGCCCGTCGAGTGCGACCACGGTGTCGGCGCCGACGACCACCGCCGCGGGGAATCGCGCCGCCACGGCTTCGGCTTTGGCGGCCGCGGCCCAGCGCGCGATGCCAAGTGGGGAGAGCGCCCGCGGCGGTCGTTCGTCGATCCCCGGCGGCACGACCCGGAATGCGAGGCCGGCGGCAGCGAGCAGCTCGATACGGCGCGGCGACGAGGACGCGAGGATGACAGAGCTGCGGCGACGCGATCGGCGACGGCCAGTCTCAGACACGCAACATCCGCAGCAGGAGGGCAGGGGCGATCCCACAGGCGATTGCTACGACCGGCGCAATAAAGGCGCGAAGCGGTAGCCGTGGCTGTGCGATCGCCGGGGAGAGCGGGGGCTCGATCACCGGACCGAGCTTGATCGCGATCAGCAGGACGGCGCCCAGCAATCCCCAGGCAAGCGACGTCTGGAGCGCGGCGATGACGGCCAGGGTGGCCCCGGCAAACCGGGCCGTGGGTGGCCACCCCGAGCCGGCGAGATCAATGAACCAGCGCATCGGGTGGGCGCGCTCCAGCCCGGCGAAGGCCGCCGGTTCGGGGCGGACCAGCGCCAGGTCGACCAGCAGCAGGAGCACGGCGAGGGAGCCGAGGCCGAGTGGATCATGCGCCCCGACGGCGAGCAGCAGGAGAGCAAGCGTCACCTGCTGGTCGATGCGCTCGCCGGCCGCCGTCCCTCCGCGTCGCGACAGCAAGGCCAGGGCGACGACCAGCACCGCTCCCACCGCTGTCGCCCATTGGAAGCGCCCCATCAGCGCCGCATTCGCCTTCAACGTGTCCTCCACGATCACCAGGGCCGTTGTCGAAAGTACCAGCACCGACCCACGAGCGGAAAATCCAACCGCCATCAGGACGAGGGCGGTGGCCAGCCCGACGATCTGTGCGCGCGGGCTCCAGGGCTGGGCGGTGAGCGCCGCGAACAAGGTCGTCGAGGCGAGCACGAGGAGCGCCAGCCAGGCAGCCCGAACGCCGCGGGCTTGGCCGCCGATCTGGGCCCCGACGAGGGCGGCCAGGGCGGCCCAGCGCAGGCTCGGTGCCACCGCCAGAACAGCGACGAGAGCCGGGAGGACCAGCCACCCGCGCGCCGGTTCGGCGAGCGCAGCAATCACGAGCAGCAGGGCGGCCGCCGTCAGCGCAACGCCATCCAGGGAGAACGCCAGGTCCCGGAGGACGGGATGGGGCAGCGTCCCGGGCAACAGGGCGGCCACGGCCACGACCGCGGCCGCCGCCAGCGCGATGGCTCCCGCGATCCATTGACCGCGGGGGGGCAGGTCGAAGCGAGACGCGATCGCGGGCAGCAACGCCATCGCCCCGGACGCCGCGGCGGTGAAGGCGCCAACCGGCGACGCCTCCATCAGTAGCGCGGCGCCCGCGGCGACGAGCAGGACCTGCCCCTGGACACGCTCGCGGACATCGATCGGGCTGGTCAACCACGCCGCGCCAACCGACCCGAGCAACCAGGGGACGGCGCCCAGCAGACCGGGATTTTCCAAAAGGGGAAACTTCGCCGACGCAAAAATGGCGATCAGGCCGGCCGTCACCAGCGTGATGGCCCTGCGGGTCAACGCTTCGAAGCTCAGCCGGCCCGCAGTTTGTCCACGCGAGACCAGCAGCGTCGCCAGCACCGGCCCGAGGAGCCAACTGGCACCGACGCTGACGTCCGTTACCACTGCCAGCGAGCCGGCGGTCGCGAGCAGCAGCCCAATGGTGGCGACCACGCGCAGCCACCCGTCTCGCAGGTAGGCGCCGGCCAGCGCACCGACGAAAACGACGATCGGCAGGACGACGATCATCGACGCAGCACGGCGAACAGGACGGCGGCGGTAAAGACCGACCAGACCGCCCGCGTGGCCCATCGCGTCGAGAGCGTCAGGGCCTGGACGCGAGGCAGGCGACCCAGGGCCAATCGGGGCAGAGGCGCCGCCCGCGGGATCCGGACCCGGATCCGACCGCTCCCGACCACCATGCCGATCCCGCCCGCCATGAGCAGCGTGGCCAGCAGCGCCGGCCACACGATGCCCGCCACGGTGAAGCCGACCGGACTCAGCAAAACGGTCCCCCCCGAAATAGCGCGCACGGTCTGCGCCGCGGGAAGCACCAGCGGACCGAGAAGCACGATGGGAAGTGCGCCGAGGAGCAACAACCCGGCGGCCCATCCGGCCGGAACGTCGAACACCGGTCGGGCAGCGCGTTGCAGTCTGGTGAGGCCGGCGAGCGCGATCGCCACGACGACGATCGCGACCAGAATCAGCGGGACCACCTGGCCACTGGCGCGAAGCCCAGCGATTGCAATCCAGATCGCAACAAACGCCCCGCTGCCCGGAATGATCGCGAGGGAGGTAAGGGTTGCCGCGCCCGCCGGGTCACCGGGTCGCAGTCGTAGCGAGCAGAGGCCGGCGAGCAGGATCAGCTGGAGCCAGAGCCAGATGCTCGCTACCAGCAAGAGCGGCGACGGACTGGCGATGAGGGCGAGCGCCAGGCCGGCATGGCCGATGAGCAGGGTCCGCGGCGGGAGCGGCGCCGGCCGGGCGAAGATGGTCCACAGCGCGGCACCGGCGGCGATCGTCAGTCCGCCGCCAAAGACGACCACCTCGAGCGCCCGCCCGGGCAGCCGTCCGCCCATGAGCGCGATCAGCCGGACGAGAAGATAGGCGGCAGGCGCCGCCCATGCCACGGCCGGCTCGAAGGCCACCGGAGCCATCGACCCACCGGCGGGCGAGGCCAGCGCACCCAGGCGGACCAGCACCGCCAGGAGGGCGAGCAGGAACGCCGCCGGGCCGAAGGTGTCGGAAGGCACCCCGGAAAATGCCGACGTTCCGACCGATTGGATCGCGCCGGCGGCGGCGAGCAGTAACCCGATGTCCGCGATCACGATCGCGAGCCGGAGCCGGCGCCGTCGCGGAGCGGACTCATCGATCGTGCCGCTCCACGCCAGCGTCAGGACCTGCAGGAGGATGTAGGTGAGGAGCAGGTTCTGTGCCATGATCACCGCCAGGACCGCGACGCTCGTGAGCAAAAAAGAGATCCATGGGTCGCGCCGGTCGCCGGCCATCGTCACCCGCGCCAGCATCAAAAGCGCGGCCGTGGTCAACGTGATGGTCGCGAAACTGAGCGAGAGCGCATCAAGGCGAATCGCGAGGTCCGCGTACGGAAAGCTGGTCAGATAAGGGACGTCAACCCGTTCGCCCGGCGCGAGTCGTAGCAGCTGGATGAGTGTGATGGCGGCCGCGACGCCGGCGCCGCCGACGGCGACCAATCCGTTTGCCCGGTGTCGACGCCGGGCCGAGACCACGGTCGCCGCCAGGAGCAGGGCGAGGAACGGCAGGAGGGCCTGCGCCCCCAGCGGCACGGCTAACCCCTGGCGCGCGTGCCGGAAGCGCGCCCTATCGGGCGATGCGGGGCGTTGCGGCCGAGCCTTGCAGCGGCACTTCCTCGGCGCAATACGGACAGACACTCCATCCCAGCTTCAGCTGCTTGTTGCACCGTGGGCAGAGTTTACTGAACTGGGTTTTGCAGTGCGGGCAGAGGACGTACTGTGAATCGATCGGTTCGCCGCAGCTCGGACACGGCCGCAGCTCCCGCACCGGACCGCCCGGCTCGGAGAGGGCCTGGGTTTCGAGCTCCAGCGCGCGCCGCTCGGCCATCGTCAGCGGCGGCCGGATGATCATGTAGATGAAGAGACCAAAGATCGGCAGCAGCAACGATAGACCGGTGGCGAAGACGTGGAAGGCCACGCTGTTGGAACGCTCGCGGGCGTCGCGGAACGCCCAGTAGGAGAGGCTCAGCCAGAACGCGATCAGGTAGAAGATCACGATGATGAGCAGCGGCTTCAGCGGCTTCAGATCAGGCAAAGGGCCTCCTCAGGTTTTCCAGAATTAGCTGCCGATACCTTACCCTATCCGGGCGCTTCGCCCAAGAGCTTCCGAAGCCGTTGCGCGGCCTCTTTCGCCTGGGCCAGTCGCGCCCGCTCACGCTCGACGATGGCTGCGGGGGCCTTTTCGGTAAAGTCCGGATTTTCGAGCTTCTTCCTGATCAACTCGATCTCGGCCCGTTTCTTTCCCAGTTCGGCACGTAGCCGTTTGGTCTCGGCCGCCGGATCCTCCTGCGAACCGAGCGTCACGGTCGTCTCGCCCACCACCACCGTCTGGCGTCGGGCCTCCGCCGGCAGCGCACCGTTGAGATCAAGCTGGGCCAGCGTGGCGAGGTACTGCTGGCCGGCGGCATCCAACAAGAGCGATCGTGGCGACTGAATCTCCGCCGCCTGCCGGCGCACCGTGGGATCGCTCGCGTGGCGAAGGCTTCGGATGGCCCGCACGACCTCGAGCAGGTGCGCCATCTCCTCGAGAAGCCGGTGATCCTCGAGCCGCTCGTCGGCGAGCGGCCAGGGGGCGAGCATGATCGTCTCGCCCTCGTGCGGAATCCGCTGCCACAGTTCTTCGGTGATGAACGGCATCACGGGATGCAATAACCGCAGGGTTGCTTCGTGGGCGTGGATCGCAACGGCGCGAGCCGTCGTGCCCGACGCGCCACCAGCCTGCAGTCGAGGTTTGATCAGCTCCAGATAATCGTCGGCGAACTCGTGCCATGCGAATTCCAGCAAACCTTCGATCGCCGGGCCGAATTCGAACCGTCCGAAGGAATCGGTCACAAGCCGAGTGGTTGCGCTCAGGCGACCCAGGATCCAGCGGTCGGCAGGCTCCAGCGTGGCCTCATCGATCGGCATCGGCAGCCTGTCGTCGGGAATGCCGGTGAGCAGCAATCGGGTGGCGTTCCAGAGCTTCGTCGCGAACCCCTGATAGGACTTGATCTTTTCTTCTGAGAACCGGATGTCCTGGCCGCTCGTCCCGAAATAGGCGCACCACGCCCGGGTCGCATCGGCGCCGTAGCGATCGATCACCTCCAGGGGATCGACGCCGGTCCCGAGGGATTTGCTCATCCGGCGGCCATCCGGCGCCAGCACCGTCCCGTGAATGATCACGTCGTAAAAGGGCAGCACGTCGAGGAAATAGAGGCTGGTGAAGACCATCCGGGCGACCCAGAGATAGAGAATGTCCCGCGCCGTATCGAGCACCTGGGTCGGATAGAAGCAGCCGAGATCTTCGGTCTTGTTCGGCCAGCCCAGGGTGGCAAAGGGCCAGAGCGAGGACGAGAACCAGGTATCGAGCACGTCGGGATCCTGGGTCAGCGTCCGGTCGCCACAGTGCTCGCAGGCCAGCGGCTCCGTCTCGTAGGCGATCGCGTGGCCGTTGCCGCAGGTCCAGACCGGGATGCGGTGGCCGAGCCAGAGCTGCCGGGAGATACACCAGTCGCGGATATTGCGCATCCAGCGCAGGTACTGCTCCTTCCAGCGTGCGGGGTGAAATCGCAGTGCATCCTGCTCGGCCACGGTGATCGCCGGGAGCGCGAGCGGCTTCATTCTGACCCACCACTGCGATGAGACGAGCGGCTCGATCACGGCGTTGCAGCGGTCGCAGTGGCCGACCGAGTGGTGGTACGGCTCGACCCGGTTGAGCACGCCCTCGGCCCGGAGCATCTCGACGATCCGCTCGCGAGCCTGCGGCACCTTGAGACCGTCGAGCTCGGGCAGCTCCGGGATGTCCATGCGCCCATCCTTGTGCAGGATGTTGCGGACCTCGAGCTTCTGGCGCTCGCCGATCTCGTAGTCGGTCAGGTCGTGGCCAGGGGTCACCTTGACGGCGCCGGTGCCGAACCCGATATCGACGGCCTCATCGGCCACGATCGGCACCGGGCGATGCACGATCGGCAGCATCACCGTCTTGCCCACGAGGTCGCGATACCGATCGTCATTCGGGTTGACGGCGACGCCGGTGTCGCCCACCATGGTTTCGGGCCGCGCGGTCGCGACCGAGATCACGCCGCCGCCCTCGACCCGATAGTCGAGGTAATAGAGCTGGTCATCGGTCTCGACGAACACCACCTCGAGGTCCGAGATGGCACTCTGATCACGCGGGCACCAGTTGACGATGCGCGGGCCGCGATAGATCAAGCCGGCTTTCCAGAATCGGACGAAGGCGGCGTTGACCGAGGCTACATAGTCGGGATCCATCGTGAAGCGGTTGCGTGACCACTCGGCGCTAAAGCCCAGCCGCCGCATCTGTTTCAGGATCGTGTCACCGGTCTTCTGATACCAATCCGCAACCAGCCGATCCCAGGCCTCCCGACCGATCGCCTCCTTCGAGGAGTGCTTCTTGGCCAGTTGTTTCTCGAGCACGTTCTGCGTTGCGATCGCCGCATGATCGGTCCCCGGAACCCAGAGCACGCAGTCGCCGAGCATCCGATGCCAGCGAACCAGGACGTCCTGCAGCGTGTACATCGCGTGCCCCATATGCAGGTCGCCCGTGATGTTCGGCGGCGGCATGGAGATGGTGAACGTCTTGCCGGTGAGACTTTCGCGCGGCTCGAAGTAGCCCGCCTGTTCCCAGCTCGCGTACCACCGCTGCTCGACCGCCCGGGGATCGTAGCGGGTGTCCATCAAGGGCACCAGTTTACGGTTCAGCCGCGAGGACGCCGATGCGCTCAGTCCGGGCGGGGTGGCGTGTCGGCGTTGGCAGCCGCGGCCTCCTCGAGACCGGCGGGTTCGCCGGCGCTGGAGGCGGGGCCCAGCGTGGACTTGGGCAGGAGCGCCTCCACGATCACCTCGTCCATGGTCTTGACGAACCGAAGCGTCAGCTGTTTGCGGACTTCGGCCGGGATGTCGACGATGTCAGGCCGGTTGTCCTCGGGAAGCAGGATCGTCTTGATGCCCAGCCGGTGGGCCGCCAGCACCTTTTCCTTCAGGCCCCCGATCGGCAGCACGCGGCCGCGCAACGTGATCTCGCCCGTGAGCGCGACATCGGATCGGATCGGACGCTGGCAGAGCGCCGAGATGATCGCGAGCGCCATCGAGATACCCGCCGAGGGCCCATCCTTGGGAATCGCCCCCTTCGGGATGTGGATATGCAGGTCGAGTTTCTCACGGAAATCCGGCGGGATACCGAGCGCTTCGGCGTTCGACCGCGCATAGGAGAGTGCCGCGCGCGCCGACTCCTGCATGACGTCGCCCATCTGCCCGGTGAGATTGAGATTGCCCTTGCCGGGCATCGTGATCACCTCGATCGTCAACAGCACGCCGCCGACTTCGGTCCAGGCGAGCCCGTTCGCGACCCCAATGAGATGTTCCTTGTGGCCCTCGTCCGGCTTGTAGCGCGGCGGACCCAGCAGGTCATCGAGTCGATTGGGGCCGACGGTCATGCGCCGCGTCTTTCCTTTGACGACCTCTCGCGCCACCTTGCGACAGATTGTCGCGATCGATCGCTCGAGGTTCCGAACGCCGGCCTCACTGGTGTAGCGGCTGATGATCTTCGCGAGCGCGGGCCGGGTGAATTCGATGTTCTTGTCGGACAGCCCATGGTCGGCGACCTGCCTCGGCACGAGAAATTCGCGCGCAATCACGAGCTTCTCCTCCGCGGTATATCCGGAGAGGTTGATCACTTCCATGCGATCGAGCAAGGGACGCGGGATGGAGAAGAAGGTATTGGCCGTGGTGATGAAAAGGATGTCCGATAGGTCAAACGGGATCTCCAGGTAGTGGTCGGAAAAACTTCGGTTCTGCTCGGGGTCGAGGACCTCCAGCATCGCTGCTGAGGGATCGCCACGGAAATCGGAGGACATCTTGTCGATCTCATCGAGGAGGAAGACGGGGTTGCGGGTTCCGGCTTCTCGCAACGACTTGATGATCCGTCCGGGCATCGAACCGACGTAAGTGCGCCGGTGACCGCGTATCTCAGCCTCATCGGACACTCCTCCGAGCGAGACTCGGACGAACTTGCGCCCGAGGGCGCGCGCGATCGACTTGCCGAGGCTCGTCTTCCCCACCCCGGGTGGTCCGATGAAGCAGAGGATCGGGCCTTTCGGGGACTTCGTCAACTGCCGCACGGCAAGAAATTCGAGGATTCGCTCCTTGATCTTCTTCAGGCCGTGGTGATCCTCATCGAGCACTCGCTCGGCAGTGCGCAGGTCTGTCACGTCCTCGCTGACGTTGTGCCAGGGCAATGAAACCACCAGGTCCAGGTAGTTGTGTATCACCGAGATCTCCGGCGAGCCCGGCGGCATCCGCTCGAGCCGGTCGACGTCCTTGAGGAGCCGGTCCTGGACCGCTTCGGGCAGTTCGAGCCCACGCAACTTCTCGCGAAGCTCATCGAGTTCGCTGAGCTGCGTATCCTCGCCGCCAAGCTCCTCCTGGATGACGCGCATCTGTTCCTTGAGGTAGAACTCCTTCTGGCGCCGGTCGATTTGCTGCCGGACTCGCGACCGGATGTTCCGGTCCATCTCCAAAATCTCGATCTCGCGTTGGAGCACATTTGACAGCTTCTCCAGCCGCTCGTTCATCTGGAACGTTTCCAGGACATCCTGCTTGTCGGTCACGCCGATATTGAGATTCGCCGTCACGATGTCGGCCAGCCGGCCCGCGTCCTCGACGCCTCGAACGGTCAGGTTGACCTCCGGCGGAACCTTCTTGTCGAGCTCGACGTAGCGGTCGAACAGATCAACGACCCCGCGCATCAGCCCGCCGAGTTCGGGAGACGCCTGAAAGTCTTCATCGAGCCGGGCCACCTCAACCCGTAGATGCGGCTCCGTACTCAGGAAGCGATCGATAACGGCCCTTGACGACCCCTCGATCAGCACTTTGATCGTGTTGTCGGGCAGTTTGAGCAGCTGAACGACATCGCCCAAAACACCGACCCGAAAGAGGTCCGCCTCTCCAGGGTCTTCGCAGTCTGCCCGACGCTGCGTGCAGAGGAAGATCTTCTTCCCGTTCGCCATCGCATCTTCCAACGCGTCAATGGAACGCTCACGGCCCACGTAGAGCGGGACGATCATGTGCGGGAAGATGACGACGTTCTTAAGCGGGAGAAGCGGAAGCTGCAACACCGCCTGACTGCCGGTCAACGGTTCGTGGACCGCTGACGGGCGAACGTCAGGCTGTTTGCTCGGGGGCGATCTCCTCGAGCTCTTCCTCCGAGTACATCTCGGGCTCCGTGCTGAAGTTCACCGATTTTTCCGTGATGACGCATCGCTTGACCTCCGGGCGTGACGGAACTTCGAACATGGAGTTCAGCAGGATATCTTCGATGATGCTCTTCAATCCGCGGGCACCGGTGCCTCGCTGGAGCGCTTTGCGCGCGATGGCGGTGAGCGCTGCCGGTTCGAAAACCAGTTGCACATCATCGAGCGCGAAGAATTTCTGGTACTGCTTGACGAAGGCATTCTTCGGCTCGGTAAGAATCCGAATGATATCGGCTTCGTCGAGGTAGTCAAGTGTCACCGTGATCGGCAGCCGGCCGACGAACTCCGGAATCAGGCCGTACTTCAGCAGGTCCATCGGCTGAAGTTGCTTGAGCATCCTCGTAGTCTCTTTCGTCCGGTTCGAATGGACCTCAGAGCCGAAGCCGATCTGCTTGTGGCCGATGCGATGCTCGATCAGGCGCTCGAGCCCGTCGAAGGCTCCGCCGCAGATGAACAGGATGTTGGTCGTGTTGATCTGGATGAAGTCCTGGTGCGGATGCTTGCGGCCGCCCTGCGGCGGCACATTGGCGATCGTCCCCTCGAGGATCTTCAGCAAGGCTTGCTGCACACCCTCGCCAGAGACGTCGCGCGTGATCGAAGGGTTGTCCGACTTGCGTGCGATCTTGTCGATCTCGTCGATGTAGATGATTCCCCGCTCGGCGCGGGCGATATCGAAATCGGCTGCCTGGATCAGGCGGAGGAGGATGTTCTCGACATCCTCGCCGACGTAACCGGCCTCGGTCAGCGAGGTGGCATCGGCGATCGAGAACGGCACGTCGATGATCTTCGCCAGCGTCTGGGCGAGCAGGGTCTTGCCGCAGCCGGTCGGCCCGACCAGCAGCACGTTGGACTTCTGCAGTTCCACGTCGCCCGCCATCTTGCTGTGGGCAATGCGCTTGTAGTGGTTGTAGACCGCGACCGAAAGGACACGCTTGGCATGATCCTGCCCGACCACGTACTGGTCGAGCGCGGAGCAAATCGTCTTTGGGTTCGGAATCAGGCCGCCCTTGGTGCGCTTCTGGGAGGTGGTCTTGGTGTCTTCCTCGAGTACCTCCTGGCAGAGGTCGATGCACTGGTCGCAGATGTAGACGCCGGGGCCGGCGACCAGCTTGCGGACCTGCGATTGGTCCTTCCCGCAGAAGGAGCAGCGCGTGTGGCGGCGGCGATCTTCCCGTTCGTTCATCGAGACGTTTTGGGACCTTCCCGCTCAGGATCCGGTTGCGGCTGGGGGCGCATGCCAACGCCCGCCGAGCTAAGCTCGAGCCGTCCATCCTTGGCGACCGACCCGTCCGTATCGCGGCCGGTGCTGACGATGATGTCGTCGATGATGCCGTACTGCTTGGCTTCCTCGGCACTCATGAAAAAGTCCCGCTCGGTGTCGCGCTCGATCTTCTCGATCGGCTGACCGGTGTGGCTGGAGAGAATGTCGTTGAGCGTCTTGCGGATGCGCAGGATCTCCTGCGCGTGGATCTGGATGTCCGACGCCTGGCCCTGGAAACCACCCGACGGCTGGTGGATCAGGATGCGGGTGTTCGGTAAGGCGAAGCGCATCCCCTTGGTGCCCCCGGCGAGCAGGACGGTGGCCATGCTGGCGGCCAGGCCCATGCAGACCGTTGAGACCCGCGGGCTGACGTAACGCATGGTGTCGTAGATGGCCAGGCCGGCGGTGACGACCCCACCCGGGCTGTTGATGTAGATGTTGATGTCCTTGTCGGGATCCTCCGAGGCAAGGAAGAGGAGCTGGGCCATGACGACGTTGGCGACCTGGTCGTCGATCGGGGTGCCGATGAAGATGATCCGGTCCTTGAGCAGCCGGGAATAGATGTCGAAGGCGCGCTCGCCACGGTTGGTCGTCTCGATGACCATGGGGATGAGGGCTTCGGGTCGACGGCTGAGCCGTTCGAAATTCATGGGTGGCTCTCCTGTTTCGCCATTATAGGGTCCAATTCTTACAATCCAGTCTTCCGCGTACTCACGTTTGAATACGACGGTCGATCAGCGTTCCTTCTTTCCCGTTTGGCGCCGTTGCCCTTTCGACGCCGGTTCCGCCGTGGCCTCGGCCTCTCCCGCTTCCGAGGGCCCAATTGTATCCGAAGAATCCGGCGCGGCCACGGTTCCGAGGTAGTCGATGGTCTTGCGCATCAGGAGTTGATGGCGGAAGTAGGCGCGCACCGGGTCCGCGGTTCGGAGGTCGCGCGCCCGACGGGTGGCCAGCTGCTCCTCCGAGAGAGCGGTGTTCAGCGCGGCGTCGATTTCCTCCTCCGGGACGGTGATCCCGGCCCGGTCGGCCACGGTCGCCAGGGCCAGTTCGAGCCGCACCTTTTGGACCGCCGCCGGGCGCTGCTCGCTCCGGAGCGCCTCGGGGGTGGTTTTCGTGTATTCCAGGTAGCGGTCGACCTTGATGCCCTGCTCCTGGAGCCGGAGCTCGAGCTCGCGGAGACGCCGGTCGATCTCCTGGTCGATCATTGCCTCAGGCACCTCAACCGAGAGCCGCTCGTCGAGCGCCTTCAAGACGTCGTTCTCGAAGCGCTGCTCGTCGGCATGGGTGGCTGCGTCCTGCAGCTCGCCGTGGAGCTCCTCGCGGAGGGCGGCGAGGGTCTCGCCCCGGCCGACCTGCCGGGCAAGCTCGTCGTCGACAGGCGGAAGTACGCGCTCCTTGATCGATTTCACGGTCACGCGGAAGATCACGCTGGACCCCGCCAGGTCCTTCTTCGGATAGTCGGCAGGGAGCGTGAGCGCGATGTCGCGCGTTTCTCCGACCGTCTGACCGATAAGACCGGGGGCCAGGCCCGGCAGCAGCCGCTCGGCGTCGACTTCCAGCTGCGCGTCGGTCTGGCTCTCGCCGACCAGCACCGCCCCGGATTTGACGAGATGGACGTCCACGGTTAGAAAGTCGCCGTCGTGCACCGGCCGGTCGGCCTCGTGCAGCTCGGCAAATCGGGTCCGGAGTCGCTCGATCGCCTCGTCCACATCCGGGTCGCCGATCTCGGTCTGTGGCCGCGGCACCCGAATGTCCTCGTAGTCCCTAAGCTCCACCTCGGGCTTGACGCTGACCGTTGCGGAAAACTTCATCGGCTGTCCGCGGTCGAACTGCTGGATATCGACGTGCGGGTTGTCGATGGGATCGATCTTCGCCTCCGCCACGGCGGCGTTGTACGCCACTGGCAGCAGGATGTCGAGCGCCTCCTGCCGAAGCGTCGGCCAGCCAAGCTCCTTCTCGATCATTGGGCGAGGGGCTTTCCCCGGGCGAAAACCGGCGATCCGGACGCGCGGCGCCAGCCGCGAGTAGGCGACATCAATGGACCGCTTGACCTGGTCCTCTGGAACCTCGATCGTCAGGACAACCTGGGACCCCGGTTTCTTCTCGGTCTCAACCTTGACTTCTGCCACGGCTCAATAAGCTACCAGTTCATCTCAATTGCGCACAGGGCCAAATGGCCGAAGAATGCGGGCGAAGGGACTCGAACCCTTATGGCTTGCGCCACACGGTCCTAAGCCGTGCGCCTGTACCAATTCGGCTACGCCCGCGCTGCGCATCAGAATATAGCGACGGTGCCACTAACGCTTGCGCCTGATGTTCGAGAGGCCATCGCAGCTCATCGTGGCGTGGTCGCCCTCGAGTCCGCCGTGATAACGCACGGTTTGCCGAGGGAGGCCGCGCTGGAGGCGGTGCGTCGTCAACGGGAGGCATGCCGGGCAGCCGGGACGGTTCCCGCTGTGGTGGCAATCTATGAAGGCACGTTGCGGGTGGGATTGACCCTGGACGAGTGCGCTGCCCTCGCCGATCGGGCGGATGCGGTCAAGGTGTCCCCCTGGAACCTCGCATCGAGCCTTCTAAAACCGGGATTCGGCGGCACCACGGTCGCTGCGACGATTGCGGCGGCGGCGCTCGCCGGAGTCCGTGTGGTGAGCACCGGCGGCATCGGTGGCGTCCACCCAGGGCAGGGAAACGACGTATCGGCCGATCTCACCGAGCTCGGCAAAAAGCCAGTGTGTGTCGTCTGCGCCGGCCCCAAGTCCACGCTCGACCGCGAGGCGACGCTCGAGTACCTCGAGACGCTCGGCGTGCCGGTCCTGGGCTGGCGGTCGACCGTGATGGCGGGATTCCTCAGCGAATCCTCCGGACTCGAGGTGACGGCGCGGGTTGACACGGTCGCAGAGCTTGTCGACTTGCTGCGGGCGCACTGGGAGTTGAGAGGCGCGGGCGCCGTGCTCTGCCAAACCCTGGCGCCAGAGATCGCGATCCCCGCCGCCGACCTGCGGGATTCGGAGGACATCGGTGCCGAGCGGGGAGCTGCACGCACCCCGGCCGAGCTCAAGCGTCTCCAGGCTCGCCTCGGCCCGCGCGTGGTCGAGGCCAATGTCGTGTTGCTCGAACAGAACGCGGCGCTGGCCGCGCAGCTCGCGGTTGCCCTGGCCAGCGTATGAGTGAGTCCCTCGAGCAGCTCCGGCGGCTGAAGAACACGGTAATGGGCGCCGCCAATCGCCTCTCGCTGGTAGGACGTTCCGGCGAGCTGACGCCGGAGGCGCTGAGGGAGTTGACCGCCGTGTCCGCCGAGCTTGCCCAGGCGGCAATGCGCCTCGAGCGGCTCCTTCAACGGCTGCGACAAGACCCTTGACGCCAACGGCCGTCTGCCCCGCTTGCCGGGCGCGAGTGCCGGCAATGGACGGCCCAACGCATGCGTATATGACCGCCGCGCCGGGTTGCTGGTTCCTATACGGTGAGCTGACGGCGAAAGCGCTGAGCTTTCCTCCGAACCCCGCCGCGACGCAAAGGCGCGTTGATGCTTATGCTGCCCAACACGCGACTAATCCTGATGCGCGGAACCGCCAGTCCGTGGTCGTGCATCTCATGAGCCTGTGCGCGACCATCGAACTGGGGCTGCGAGCAGGCGAGACGACAAGGATGATCGGACGGTGGACCCACCGGCGCGGGGGATATCCGGACCTGATCTCGCCGGCGCCACGCGGCGAGATCACGGTGGCAGATGCGCATAAGGCGAAAACTAATGCCGAACATATTGAGGTCATCGATCGATGGTCGAGATCGGTTTGGGCCGCATGGGCAGAGCACCACGACGTGATCCGCCAGTTGCTGGCGGAGCATCGCCTGGGGATCGCGCCTAGGCCCTGAGGACCTGGCGGAGACGGGCTGCCGAGGACTCGGCCAGCGTGTCGTTGATGAAGACGCCGGCCCCCGACTCCGAGCCCGCGAGGTACTTCAACTTCCCACTGTCGCGCAGGGTCGGATAGAACTCAACGTGGAGATGCGCCTGCGCGTACGTCTTGCCATCGGTCGGCTGCTGATGGATCACCATCATGTACGGCATCGGCGTGGAAAACAGCCGGTCGTACGCCTGGGCAACGCGTTGCATCGCGTGCACCATGGCACGTCGGGAAGCGACCGACAGGTCGGGCAACGACTGACGATGCTCCACGGTGCTGACGTGAACTTCGTAGGGCCAGCGGGCAAAGACCGGGACGTAGGCCACCAGTCCGCGGTCGCGGATCAGGAGCCGGCGCCGATCGGCGAGTTCGTCTCGAACGACTGCGCACTGGCGGCAGGAGGCGGATCGCCCGCGGAGCTCGGCGGCCGCGACCGGTGGGATGAAGGGATAGCCATAGATCTGTCCATGCGGGTGGTGCAACGTGACGCCGACCTGCTCGCCACGGTTCTCGAAGATGAAGACATAGCGGACGTCGGCACGCGCCGCCAGCGCGCGGTACCGGTCGGTCCAGACCTCGATCAGTCGCTCGAGCGCGACCGCGGGAAGGCTGGCGAAGGAGCCGTCATGGGCGTCGGTATAGACGACCACCTCGCAGACGCCTCCTCCGGACACCGTCACCATGGCCGGAAACCGGTTCTCGAAAACCGCCGCGTCAAATTGCGCCGCCGGGATCTCGGTGGAGTGACCGGGCGTCGAGGGGTCGAGCGGACAGGCGTCCCGCGCCGGTAGAAAGGTGCGCGATTGTCGGGCGGCGGCCACCAGCACCCACTCCTGCCGCAGCGGGTTCCAGCGTCGCTCGTAGGCGCCCTCCCCGAGCGCCGGGGCTTCGTAGCCGGGGGGCGCCGGGGCGAAGCGATCGTAGAGGTAGACATGCCGCCCATCCGCCTGGACGACGTCGGTTCGCGCGGGGCGGGGCATGCCGGTCAATCTTAAAGCCGGCATCGCGGTGAAGAGAAATGCGCCCAGGAGGATTTGAACCCCCGCGCCCGGGTCCGTAGCCCGGTGCTCTATCCAGGCTGAGCTATGGGCGCATTGCGGAACCCTATTGTAGGGGGAAGCTCTTCAGACTGCTGTAACGTGGCGGCCGCTGCGAGAGGTCGCTCCGCATCAGATGGATGGCATCGATGCTGAGGGCGCCGAAGGACACCGCCTCCCACGCCTCGGCCCAGCGCCCGATTGCCGCCCGGTCGCCTGCCGGCGCGATGGTGCGCAGGCGGCCGAGCGTCAGGTGCGGCGCGTATGGCCTCGGCTCGATAGAGATGCCGGCACTCCGCAGCGCGCTGCCGGTCGCTGCCTGGAGGTCACCGAGCCTTTCCCGGTCGCGTCCGCCGATCCCAGCCCAGAGCACGCGCGGGCGGCTGAGTGAGGGGAAGGCGCCCACGCCCGCCACCTCGACTTCGAACGGTTTGAACGATGCCAGCGCCTCCTGGAGGCCGCGACTAATTGCCTCGATCCGCTCGACTTCCACCGACCCGAGGAAATGCAACGTCAGGTGGATCGCTTCCGGCCGGCTCGCTTTGACCAGCGGCGCCAATGGCGCCAGCTGTGCGATCGGCAGCTTCAGCGCCCGACGGTTCGCATCAGCCAGGAGCGCCGCGACAAAGAGGCGCCAGGGCGTGTCGCCGCCGGCAGTCGCGCCCGAACCGTTAGACGACATTCCGCTCGGGCTCTGAGTGGCCCGCGACAAATCGATCCGGTTTAAAGGCCGTAAGGTCCACCGGCGCAGCCCCGGAGGTCATCCACTGCGCGAGCCAGTCACCGATGACGGGGCCCATCATGAAGCCGTGGCCGGAGAATCCGGCCGCTACCCAGAGCCCCTCCCCGACCGTTCCGACCAGCGGCTGAGCGTCAGGCGTGTTCTCGTACAGTCCCGCCCAGGCGTTGTTGACCCGGGCCTCGAGGAGCGGCGGCCAGCGGTGCGCCGCCACCGGCAGGAGGCGCTCGAGCACCGAGCGGTCGACCGAGGTGCTTGCCACGTCGGGTTCGTCCGCGTCACCCATGCCAAAGAGCACGCCCTCCCCTTCCGGATGGAAGTAAAAGGACGTATGGAAGTCGATCGTCATTGGGTTTTTAGCGCTGATGCCGCTGAACGGTGCCGTGGTGAAGATGTGACGCCGCGAGGCGGTGATCGGCAGGGTGAGGCCGGCCATGGAGCCGACCGCGGCTGCCCACGGGCCGGCGCAAATGACGACCTCGGCGGCGTGAATCGCCTCTGTCCCCGTTTCGACGCCCTCGATCCGGCCGCCTCGACGGATGAAGGCACCGACCGGGCTGTCCTCGAGGATGATCGCGCCCAGGCGGCGGGCGGCGCCGGCGTAGCCGGCAGTCACCTCGTTCGGCCCCGCCAGCCCATCACTGGGGCAGAAGGTCGCGCCACTCAGGTCGTCCGTTCGCAATCCGGGCACGATCGCCTCGACCTGCCGCGGGGATAGCTCGACCACATCCTCGACGCCCAGTCGTCGCTGGAGCCGGGCGTTCTCCGAGAAACGCGCCCGTTCCTCCTCGGTCGTCAGCAGGAACAGATAACCCACCGGCCGGAAGCCGGCGGGGGTGCCGACCTCTTGCTCGAAGCGCGCGAGCGCCTGCTTGGCCTGCATTCCGATCAGGATGTTGATCTCGGTCGAGAACTGGGCGCGGACGCCGCCGGCGCAGGCGGCGGTCGAACCCTGGCCGATCGCCCCGCGCTCCACCACGATGACGCGACGCCCGGCCCGGGCGAGGTGGAAGGCCAGGCTGCAGCCGATCACGCCCGCGCCGACGACCACGACGTCCGCGCGACGGGTCACCTCAGTCCCGCCGGGCGCCCTTGACCATGGCCATGAACTCGAAGATGAATTTCAGCGCCGCCAGGCTCGTCACGTCCCCCAGGTCGAGGCACGGGGCAACCTCATCGACGTCGAGGCCCGCGATCGGCACACCCTCGAGCTGATGGAGGAAGTCGAGCAGCTGGCGCGACGTCAACCCACCCGCCGACGGAATCCCGGTCCCGGGGGCGTAGGCGGGGTCCAGCGAGTCGATGTCGAGGGAAATATGGAGGGCGTCGGACCCGATCGTCTCGCGGATCCGGTCGCGCAGCGCGCCCTCTCGCAGGCGATGGGCGTCGGCACTCGTGAGGAGCGTGATCCCCATGCGCTTGATGTACTCGACCTCTTCCCAGTCGTAGTCGCGGCAACCCAGCAGCGTGACCTTTTTCGGGTCGATCTCGCCCATCTCTAGGCCGCGTCGCAGCGCACATCCGTTGGACCAGCGGGACTGGCGCGAAGTGTCGTTGAGGTCCGGGTGTGCATCGATATATAGGATGCTCAGCCGGCCGTTGTGACGGCGCTGCTGCGCGATCAGGGTGGGACTGACGGTCGTGTGATCGCCGCCAAGCACGATCGGCAGTGTTCCGGCCGGCGTCTGGCCGACGGCGGCGGCGACCAGTTCGACGTTGACCCCCATGTCGCCCGGCTCGAGGGCCAGGTCGCCGTCGTCCACGACCGTTACGTGGTCGAAGAGCACGGCCCGCTCGCTGACCGGCGCCAGGACCGCAGACAGCCCGCGGAGGTGCGACGGAGCCTCGGCCTGGCCGGGACGATAGGTGGAGCCGGCCTCGATTGGGACGCCGAGGATCCGGAAGTCCGCCTTGAGGCCGGGCGCGGGTTGCTTCAGCCCGCCCCAGGGCCGAAGTCCTTCCGTGTTGAAAACGCGCCCGGTCATGCCGCCAGAAAGGTGGTGATCGCCTCGACCTGGGCCGCAATCAGGGCCGGCGTCCATCCGTGTCCGGCGGCGGCGATCACGCGGATCTGGGCCTGTGGCATGAGCGAGGCCAGGTTGCGGATCGCCTCGACGTCAACCGTGCGATCGTCGCCGGCGACCACGACCAACACCGGCTTTTGCCAGCCCGAAAGGAACGAGCGGTAGTCGCGCCCGATCCCGTCGCGAAGCCACTGCCGGGCGGCGCGGCCATCCGCACGTTGCTGATTCTGGAAGTTCACCTGGGCGTCGTAGGGATCGACCCCGGGCCCTTCGACGACGAACCGCTTGTAGAGGTCGGAAACCAGGCGGCTACGCCGGAGGCGGTCGACCATAAAGAAGATCGGGCCCGCGGTGAGGATCGTCACCTGCCGTTTGAAGCCGGACCGAAGCGTCCCCGGCGAGTAAATCGGCGTGTGCAATACCAGTCGAGTGATCTGATCGGGAAAGCGCGAGGCGTATTCCAGGGCGACCGTCGCCCCCAGGCAGATGCCACCGACGTCGTGGTTCTCGATGCCCAACCGCTTGACGAATGCATGCAGGAAGGCCGCGTGCCCGGCAACCGTGTGTGGCGGGTCGCCGGCCTGGGTCTCGCCGCACCCGGGCAGGTCCGGGATCAGGATCCGGCGATGACCGGCGAAGGCCGGCGCCCAGGTGTGGAAATTCTCGAGCGAACCGATGAACCCGTGACACAGCAGCAATGGGTGTCCGGTCCCCTGGTCGAGGTACCGGACCCTCCGCTGCCCGACGTCGATGAAACGAATCGCGCTGGATGGAATCTCGACGGAGCTATTCCCCGGTGTCGATCTGGGCCCGCTGCAAGCGGCCGCTGTAGTCAACATAGATCGTCTTCCACTCCGTGAACTCGTCGAGCGCCACAGTTCCGGCCTCGCGATGGCCGTTGCCCGTGTTCTTCACGCCGCCGAAGGGCAACTGGATCTCCGCCCCGATGGTCGGCGCGTTGATGTAGACGATCCCGGACTGCATCTCGTCCATGGCATGGAACGCCTTGCGCAGATCGTTCGTGTAGATCGACATCGAGAGCCCGTACTGGGTTGAGTTCGCGACGTCGAGTGCCTCCTCGAGACCACTGACCGGCATCACGAGGGTGGATGGCCCAAAGATCTCTTCCTGCGCCATCCGCATGTCCTTGCGGCCGTCGGCGAAGATCGTGGGCCGGTAGAACCAGCCTTCTGATCCGGCGAACTCGCCCCCATGCACGAGCCGGGCCTTGTCGCTTTTTCCGATCCCGGTGTACTCGTGCACCTTCTTGACCGCGGCCTCGTTGATGACCGGGCCCATGTCGGTGTCCGGGAGCAGGCCGTCACCGACCTTCATCTTGGCCGCCCGTTCCTGGAGCAGATCGGTGAAGTCTGCCTCGACCTTCTTGTCGACGATCAGCCGGGAGGCAGCGGTGCATCGCTGTCCCGATGTCCCGAAGGCGGCCCAGAGCGCCCCGTCCACCGCGAGGGGGACATCCGCATCGTCGAGGACGACGATGCAATTCTTCCCACCGAGCTCCAGGCCGAGTCGCTTCAGATTCCGGCCGGCGCTCTCCGCGATCTTCCGGCCCGCTTCCGTCGACCCGGTGAACGAGATCGCCTGAACGCGCGGGTCTTTGACGAGCGGATCCCCGACTTCGCTGCCGCTGCCGGTGACCAGGTTGAGCACGCCGCCGGGAAGGCCTGCCTCCTCGAGGATCTCGACCAGCCTGGTCGCGACGATGGGCGTGTCCGACGCCGGCTTGAAGACGACCGCATTGCCGGCCATGATGGCCGGCAGGATCTTCCAGGATGGGATCGCCATCGGAAAGTTCCAGGGCGTGATGCAGGCCACGATGCCGAGCGGCGCCCGGACCGTCATCGCCCACTTGTTGCGGAGCTCCGAAGGCACGGTCTCGCCGTGTGGGAGACGACCGAAGGAGGCCGCGTACTTGGCCATGTCGATGGCCTCCTGGACATCACCGCGCGCCTCCTTGAGGACCTTGCCCATCTCCTGCGTCATCAGCCGGGCAAGCTCCTCCTTGCGCTCCTCGAGCAGGAGTCCCGCCTTGAGCACGATCTCGCCACGGGCGGGTGCCGGGGTCCGTTTCCACGAGGAAAAGGCCTTTTGCGCTGCCTCGATCGCGAGATTGACGTCGTCGGGATTGGAGGCCTGCATCACGCCGAGGACCTCTTCCTTGTGCGCCGGGTTTGACGAGGTGAATGTTCGCCCGCTCTTCGAGTCGACCCATCGTCCGCCGATGTAGTTCTTGTAGGTCTTCGCTTCGGTGCGCTGTCCGCGCTCGGTCGCCATCGTTTGACTCACGCTGCCACCTCCTGAAACGCGCCGTTCATGATCTCCCATGCTTCATCGAGTTCCGCCGGTGAGATGTTGAGGGGCGGAATCAATCGCAGGATGTTGTCGTGCGGCCCACAACTCAGCAGCACCAGGCCCGACTCCAGGCATACTTTCCGGATCCTGGCGACGAGCTCTTTATCCGGTGCCCCATCCTCCTTGATCAGTTCCACGCCGACCATCAGCCCCAGCCCGCGCACGTCACCGATCGACGGGGTGGTGGCCTGCAACGCCTTGAAGCGTGCCATCAGGTCGGCGCCCCGGGCCACGACATTGGCCAGGATGTGCTCCCGTTCGAAGACCTCGAGCGTCGCCACCCCGGCGGCGCAGGCCACCGGGTTCCCGCCGAACGTAGACCCGTGCGAGGCGGGTGCCCACCTGTCCATCAACCGACCGCTGGCGACGATGGCGCTGAGCGGCAAGCCCGAGGCGATACTTTTCGCCAGCGTCATGATGTCGGGCACGACATCGGTGTGCTGGCAGGCGAACATCTTGCCCGTCCGGCCGTAACCGGTCTGGACCTCATCGGCGATCAACATGATGCCGTGCGCGTCACAGAGCTTCCGCAGGCGCGGCATGAAGCCGGCCGGCGGCACTACGTAGCCGCCTTCGCCGAGCACCGGCTCGACGATGAACGCGGCGATGTTCTTTGGGGGCACCCGGGTGTCGAGCATCTCGTCGATGAAGTCGAAGACGTACTTGAGCGTGGCCTCATCCCCAGGCCCGGACGGATTGCGGTAGGCGTAGGGGTACGGGACGTGGTACACGCCCGGAAGGAAGGGCTCGTAGCGCTCCCGGTAGTAACTCTTGGAAGCCGTCAGCGAGAGGGCGCCGTAGGTGCGCCCGTGAAATGCGCCCTGGAAGGCGACGATCGCCGAGCGACCGGTCGCGTACCGGGCCAGCTTGATCGCTCCTTCGACAGCCTCCGCGCCGCTGTTCGCGAAAAAGACCTTGTCGAGGTTGCCCGGGGCGACCGCCGCGATGCCTTCGGCCAGCAGGATGTTCGGCTCGTGGTGGGCGACGACCGAGACGTGGACCAGCTTGTCCAGTTGCGCGTGGGCCGCCTTGAGGACGTCGGGATGCCCATGGCCGAGGTTCGTGACCGCGATACCACAGGCAAAATCCAGGTAGCGCTGGCCGTCAACCGTGTACAGGTAGGACCCCTTGGCGTGGTCTATGACCAGCGGGGTGTAGCGGTAGAGCACCTGCGAGAGGTGGGCGCGCTCGCGCTCGAGCCAGCTTTCCTGGCTATCGCCTGTGTCGCGTTCCTTGACGAGTCTCATTCAGCCTCCTTGATCCGGCATCGGGTTGGGTCGCCGCAAGTGGGCCGCGGGCGGGTGGAGGCTGTCCGTCCGTCGAGGCCCACCAGGAGCAGGTGATTCCCGCGTGCTTCATGGCGGGCTTAATAGTACGCGGGTTTTGGCCCATATCAACCAGCCAGCCAGGGAAGGCGGCCGCCGTAGCGCAATACGAGCGGCGCGAGTTGGGAGCTCAGGATCGCCGGGCGCACGCCAAGGTAGGCCCGAAGCCAGGGGTGCTGCTGCTCGAGCAGATCCAGCGTCAGGCGGCCGGTTCCGGAGAACGCTCGATCGGCCGCCAGTTGATCAGGTCGCGCCAGGGTGCTCAGCACGGCGTCGCGCTTGACGCCGGCGGCGAAAGCGTCGATCTGGGCGGCTGTTATCGGGCGCCGCGGGCCTGAGGCCAGGAGCGGGCGGACTGCTCGGTCGGCATGCTGGGAGGTGATCAACAACAGCGAGACGACAACCAGCGCGCTCAGCAGCTGGAGCCCGATGCCGAGCAACCGGTCGACCCGGCCGAGACGCGTGGCTCGCACGCGACCGGCCAGGCGGGACGCCGGCACGTTGATCAGAAATGCCAGCAGGATGGTCGCGATGACAACAACCAGGTACGGCGGCACATCGAGGTGGGGCAGGACGAGGTCGAGCAGCGGCCCATGGACGAGCGCCATCAAGACGACCGCGAGCGCGAAGGACAGCTCGGCGAACACCGGGCGCAGGAAGCCCTGGGTCCACCCGATCGCAATCGCAATCAGGGCCACCGCGACGAGCGCGAGGTCGAGGCCGTTCAGCGGGAGGGGAGCGCCTCGAGCGCGCCGGCCCGCCGGGGCGAACGTTGGGCCGCCAGGAAGCCGCCAAACATCACCAGGACGCCGAGGGCCTGCCCGACATAGAAGAGCTCGTACACGTGGAAGCGGGTCAGGGTGGAAGCGCCGGCCACGATGAAGGCGCCGCCGGCGATCAGAATGTTGGCCACGAGTCGCGATCCGGCCGCCCCGCGCTGCCAGGCGGCTAAGGCCGACCAGAGGGCACCCCCGATCAGCACGAGGCTGCCGACGATGTTGAGCAGGGCCGCGGTCAACAGCGCCACAGCGTTGAACAGGCCATGCTCGAGCCGGATGGTGTCGACCGAGGGGACCTCGTGGGTCTGCAGCAGGCTGGCTTGGAGGCCGGCGCCGACGATGCCGGCGAGGCCGATCCCGGCCAGGATCACCACCACCAGCAGGGCAGGCCGCCCGAACCGCGGCGCGAGGAGAAAGATCGTGCCCAGCGCGAGCACACCGACCACCGTGATGCCACCAAAGTAGTAGTACAACCGATACAGGTCGGCATTCCAGCCGCCGGCGGCGCCGAGGACCTCGGTGAAGGCAGCGACGGCATAGAGCGCGAGCGCCACCGACCACGCCGCCAGGTAGGGCCGTGGCTTGCTCCGATACTGCACCCAGAGCGTGACCGCAAACGCCGCACTGATCAGGGTGGCCGCCAGGGGATAAAAGATCACGCCGAGAGCAGTTTATCCCGTTGGGCCTTGGCGCCCAGACTGACGACATTTCCCCGCCAGTCGCAGAAGTGCCGTAAGCTGCTGCTTGACGTTCTGTCCGCTATTGACGTTAAATAGCGCCAACCACGGTACACAGGAGCCTAGCCACCGTTTGAGCAGAGTCATCGCCATTGCCAACCAGAAAGGCGGGGTTGGTAAAACGACAACCGCGGTGAACCTCGGATGCGCACTCGCTGAGCTCGGGAAGCGCGTCCTCTGTATCGACCTCGATCCCCAGGGGCATCTCACGATCAACATGGGGTTCAAACAGCCGGACCAGATCGAGCTCACCCTCTACCACCTCCTGCTCGACCCGCAGGTGACATTGGGGCATGTCGTCAAGCACAGCAACCTGGGCGTCGATTTCATCCCGGCCAACATCGAGCTCTCCGGGGCCGAGATCCAGCTCGTCTCGGAAATGGGACGCGAGACCTTCCTCAAGGAGAAGCTGGCGCCAGGCCAGGATGAGTACGATTTCATGGTCATCGACTGCCCGCCCTCGCTCGGGCTGCTCTGCGTGAACGCGCTGGTGGCCGCCGACGAGGTCGTCATCCCGCTGCAATGCGAATACTTCGGGATGAAGGGCATGCAACTTCTCCAGAATACGATCGAGCGCGTTCGCGGAAAGCTGAACCCGAAGCTCCGAATCAGCGGCATCCTGGCGACGATTCACAAGTCCCGCACCCTCCACTCGCAGGAGGTGCTCGAGCTCGTGCGCGAACGGTATGGCGACGTCGTCTTCGACGTCGTGATCAAGGACAGCATTCGATTCGCCGAAACCCCGCTCGCGGGCATGTCGATCCTCCAGTACGCGGGAAGCTCCGAGGGCGCCAATGCCTACCGGGCCCTCGCCAAGGCGGTTGTCAAGCGGGCGCCAGTCCCCGAGGTGGAGGTAAAGCAGCCCGTTGCCACTCGTGTTTAAACGAGTTTCCCTGACCGGCTCGGCCGAGCTCTTCCGCGATACCTCCCGAGCGCCGGAGATCCTCGCCGAAACCGATCCGGAGCGCGGGCAGGCGCCGATCCATCATCTGCCGATCGTCCAGGATCCGACCCCGACATTTGGCTACAGCCTCACCGAGGACCAGGTCCGGGAGCTGATCGACGCAGTGCAGAAGATCAAATACCCCCACACCCTCAAGAACACCGCCAAGCTCAGCATGGAGGAGTTCGAGCGCCTCGAGGCGCTCCGCCAGGTCCTACTCGACGGCCTGCGCTAGCGCCTCGTCGCCGCGCTGGCTACCCGCGACATCCCAGCGTCGCGCCACCTGCTGCGCCCGGTAGAGGTTCGCGTAGAGGCCCGGGGCATCGACCAGCTCATCGTGACGGCCCCGCTGGACGACTCTTCCCCGTTCGAGCACCACGATCTCGGACGCCTGGCGAATGGTCGAGAGCCGGTGTGCGATAACCAGCACCGTCCGGTCGGCGACCAGCCGGGCGAGCGCGAGCTGGATCAAGTGCTCGGCCTCCGGATCGACCGAGGAGGTCGCCTCGTCGAGGATCAGGATCGGGGCGTCACGCAGCAGGGCGCGCGCGATCGACAGCCGCTGCTTCTGGCCACCTGAGAGCCGGACCCCTCGCTCACCGATGATCGTCTCGTAGCCGTTCGGTAGCTCGATGATGAACTCATGCGCATAGGCGGCGCGCGCGGCCGCCTCGACCCGAGCATCGTCGGCTTGCGGATCGCTGATCTTGATGTTGGCGGCCACCGTGTCGTTGAAGAGGAAGACGTCCTGCAGGACCAGGCCGATGCTGCGATGCACGTAATCGAGGGGAAGCTCGCGGACGTCGACGCCGCCGAGGCGCACGGCGCCTTCCTGTGGATCCCAGAACCGGGCAATCAGGTTCGCGACCGTGGTCTTACCTGCGCCGCTGGGTCCAACCAGCGCCAGGACCTGGCCCTCGCGTAGCTCGATCGAGACGTCGTGCAGGACCGGACGGCCCGGCTCGTAGGCGAAGGTGACGGCATCGAGCCGGACATCGTAGGCGGGCGAGGCCGGCACCCGGGCGTTCGGGGCGTCCGCCACCTCGATCGGGGCCGTCAGGATCTCGTAGATCCGCTCCGTCGCCGCCTGCGCCGTGCGGAGACCTTCGAGTTGCCGGTTCAGGTCAGTGATCGGGCGGTACAGGTAGGTCGTCAGGAAGACGAAGAGCACGAGGTTCGGCGCACTTAGCTGGCCCGACAGCACCATCAGGCCGCCGGCGAGGAGCACCAGCGCGACCGGGACGGCGGCCAGCCATTCGACGCCGGCGAAATACCAGGTGTGCAGCAGGTTCGCTCTCGTCTCGGCCTCCGCCAGGCGACGGCTGCGATCGTCAATGGCGCGTCGTGCCTGGGCGGCGGCCGCGAAGGCCTTCAGCACGCCGACGCCCTGGATGTGGTCGACCATCAGCCCGTTCATGCGGCCGAGCTCATCGCGCGATCGCTTGAAGGCGGCGTTGGCAGCCTCACGAAAGAGGGTCAGGACGGCAAGAATGGCGAGCAGCGGCGCCAGCGCGATCAGGCCGAGGCGCCAGTTCACGGCGAGCATCAGGATCCCGATGAACACCGGCACCAGCGCGGCGCTGATCAGCTGGATCCCGGCATGGGCCGTGAAGAACTCGATCGTCTCGACGTCCCCAATGATCCTGGCCGCCATGGCGCCGGATTGCTGCTTCGTATGAAAACCCATGGAGAGGCGGAGCATCTGCTGGTAGCAGCGCATGCGGACGTCGTGCAGGATCTTGAAGGCCGCGTTGTGCCCGAAGCCGCCTTCGAAATAGCGGGCGACGGCAATCGCGGCGGTGGCCGCCACCATTGCCAGCCCGAGCCAGACGATGGTGGTGCTGGACTGTCCCGGCCGGCCGACTGTGACCAGCACCTGCCGGATGATCAGGGCGGGAACAACGCTCAGGGCCGTCGCGATGATCGAACCGGCGATCGCGATCCCGAGCAAGCCCCGATGGCCGCGCGTGATTGTAATCATCCTGGAGAGAAAAATCATTGCGGCACCGATTCTACGAAGTCGTGTGAACCAGTTCGACCAACCGCTGAAGCTGTTCGACCGGCGTGCTGGGCAAAACGCCATGCCCGAGGTTGAAAATATGCCCGGGCCGCCCGCCGGCCAGCCGGATGATGTCAAGCGCTTTCTCCTCCACCACCGGCCAGGGCGCGAGCAGGGCGACGGGGTCGAGATTGCCCTGCACGCCGCGGTCGTAGCCGACACGGTCCCAGGCTTCGGCCAGGTCCACCCGCCAGTCGAGGCCGATCACGTCGCCGCCCGCCTCGCGCATCGCCGGAAGGAGTGCCGCAGTCCCCGTGCCGAAGTGGATGGTCGGCGCCCCCGAGTCCCGCAGGCCGTCGAAGATGGGCGCCACGTAAGGTTGCACGTAGCGCCGATAGTCACGGGGCGAAAGAGCGCCGACCCAGCTGTCGAAGAGCTGAATCACCTGGGCGCCGGCCTCGACCTGGGCCCGAAGGTACGCCAGCACAAGCCGGCTGAGGCGGCCCATCAAGGCGTGCCAGAGCTCGGGCTCGCCGTACATCATCGCTTTGGTCACAAGGAACTCCCGCGACGGCTTGCCCTCGATCAAGTAGCCGGCGAGCGTGAAGGGGGCGCCGGAAAACCCGATTACCGCGACATCGGCCGGAAGGGAGCGGCGTAATAACCCAATCGTCTCCAGGACGAAAGGGACCGACTCCTGTGGCGCCAGGCTGAGGAGGCGATCGA
>JALZAV010000206.1 GCA_030948145.1 Candidatus Dormiibacterota bacterium | reverse complement strand
TCGACCAGGAGGCGGACCCGGCGATCATGGCGATCATCGGCGCCTCGACGGCATTGACCATCTCGAACATTCCATTCCAGGGGCCGATCGGGGCGGTGCGGATTGGCTACCTCGATGACCAGTTGGTAGTCAACCCGTCGGTCTCGAAGATGGGCGAGAGCCAGCTCGACCTGGTTGTGGCGGGCACGCGCGACGCCATCATCATGGTGGAGGCCGGCGCCAAGGAAGTCCCTGAGGCGACCATCGTCGAGGGGATGCGAATGGCCCAACGGGAGATTGCCCGGATCTGCGACATGCAAGAGGCGTTCGCCCGCGAGGTCGGCAAACCAAAAATCGTGCTCGCCTCCCAACCGACTGACCCGGAGATCGACCAGGCGGTCGACGCCCATCTGGCCGAACGGTTGGACCAGGCGTTGTTCAATCCGAACAAGTCGCTGCGTGAGTCGGCGCTCGACGATTTGAAGAAAGAGACCATCAACGAGCTCGGCCCGAGGTTCGTCGACCGGCTACCGGCGCTCTCGAAGAGCTTCGAGGCCAAGGTCAAGCAGCGTGTGCGCGCCAAGATCCTCAACGACGGGATGAGGCCGGACGGCCGGAAGACGACCGAGATCCGGCAGATCACGTCAGAAGTGGGCCTCCTGCCACGGACGCACGGCTCGGCGCTCTTCACCCGTGGTCAGACCCAGGCGCTCAGCATCGTGACGCTGGGTTCGATCGGTGACAAGCAGAAGCTCGACGGCCTCGGTCTCGAGGAGTACAAGCGCTTCATGCATCACTACAACTTCCCGCCGTTCAGCGTCGGTGAGGCGCGGCCGCTTCGGTCGCCCGGCCGTCGCGAGATCGGCCATGGCGCGCTGGCGGAGCGTGCCCTGCTGCCGGTGGTTCCGACCGAGGAAGAGTTCCCTTACACGATCCGGGTGGTGACGGAGATCCTGTCGTCCAACGGCTCGACCTCAATGGCGAGCGTCTGCGGCTCGAGCCTGGCCATGATGGACGCCGGCGTGCCGACCAGGGGCCAGGTGGCGGGCATCGCGATGGGCTTGATCACGGGTGAGGGCGGCAAGGTCGCGGTCCTCAGCGACATCCAGGGCGTCGAGGACGCCCTGGGCGACATGGACTTCAAGGTCGCCGGAACCGCCAGCGGCGTGACCGCGATGCAAATGGACATGAAGATCAAGGGCATCGGCGTTGACGTGCTCGCCGGGGCGATCCAGCAGGCCAAGGACGGCCGCATGTTCATCATGGACAAGATGAACGAGGCCCTCACCAAGCCACGGGCCGCGATGTCCCGCTACGCGCCACGCATGATCACGGTGCAGATCCATCCCGACAAGATTCGCGAAGTGATCGGCCCAGGGGGGAAGATGATCCGCAAGATCATCGAGGACTCCGGTGTGACCAGCATCGATATCGAGGACGACGGTCGCGTCATCATCGGCTCGGTCAACGAGGAATCCGGGTCCAAGGCGGAGCAGATCATCCGCGACCTGACTGGCGAGGTCGAGGTCGGCAAGAACTACAAGGGCAAGGTCGTCCGGATCATGCCGTTCGGCGCCTTCGTTCAGATCATGCCCAACCAGGATGGGCTGGTCCACATCAGCCAGCTGGCCGAGAACCGCATCGACAAGGTGGAGGACGCTGTCAACGTGGGCGACGACATCGAGGTCAAGGTGACCGAGGTCGATCGCCAGGGCCGGGTCAACCTATCTCGGAAGGCCGTGCTCCAGGAGGCCAAGGGGATCACTAACGGCGACTGGGTCGTCACTGAGCGCGATCGCGGCGGCCCGCCACGTGGTGGCAGTAGCGGCGGCTTCAACCGGGGCGGCGGCGACCGCGGCCCGCGCCGTGACTTCGATCGAGGCCCACGAGGCGGCAACTCCTAGCTTCGGAACATCAGGTGTGCCGCGGCGCCGTGCCGCGGCATATACTTGGCCCCGGTTTGGACTTCGCTGACCTGGGCGTCCTGGCAAAGGACGTCCACGAGTGCCGTCGCTGCCCGCTCGGCTCGAGCCGAATGCATGCCGTCCCCGGGGTCGGGCCGGAAAGCGCCCGCATCATGATCGTGGGGGAGGCGCCCGGCCAGAACGAGGACCAGCAGGGCGAGCCGTTCGTGGGCGCGACGGGCAAGCTCCTCGACCAGCTGTTGCGCGGTATCGGCCTCTCCCGGGCGGATGTGTTCATCACCAACATCCTGAAGTGCCGGCCGCCCAACAACCGCGACCCGCTCCCGGCTGAGGTTCAGGCCTGCTCGCCCTACCTGGAGCAGCAGCTCCGGCTGATCAGGCCCGAGGTGGTCCTCCTGCTCGGGCGCCATGCGCTCGCCCGCGTCCTGCCGGGGCAGGAATCGATCACCCGAATGCACGGCCGGGTGGTCATCAAGGACGGCGTGACCTACATCCCGGTCTACCACCCAGCCGCGGCGCTCTACAACAGCTTCCTGCAGGGGCCGCTGGAACAGGACTTCAAAGCGGTCAAGGCCCACCTCGATCGGATGGAAGAGCGGCGTCGCGCGGTTGCGGCCGTGGCCGCCCCGGCGCCCAAGCCGGAGGAGCAGCT
>JALZAV010000205.1 GCA_030948145.1 Candidatus Dormiibacterota bacterium | reverse complement strand
ACCATCTGGTCGTTTCGTCGATAGGCGCCGTGTCCCTCCGCCGTCGCGTCCTCCGCCGACGCCAGGATGTCGCGCGCCCAGGCGATCTCCTCCGGTGTCGGGTCGAAGACCCCGTTGACCACCGGGACGTGGGTGGGATGAATCAGCAGCATGCCACCGAATCCATCGGCACGCCCGCGCTTCGCCGTCGAGCGCAAGCCATCGAAGTCCTTGATCTTCAGCCAGGGGGAATCGAGGGGAGGATGCACCCGCGCCGCTGCCGACGCGAGCACGACCGCGGCGCGCGCAGCCGCCAGCGCCGGGCTTGCGCTGTCGGGATCGATGCCAAGCTCCGCGGACAGGTCGAAGCGGCCCAGGGCGAGGCAGAAGACCCCGGTGCTGCGTGCGATCGCGGCTATATTGAGCACCGCCGCGGCGTTCTCGATGATCGGGACCAGGGACAGGTGCGGCGAACCCTGGGCGGTGACGATCGCACTGTGGCAGGCGCTGACGTCGTCTTCGTGGCTCGCCTTGGGCAGCATTACGCCCTGGATTTTCGCCAGGGGAAGGGCCGCGAGATCCAGCGGCATCTCGTGGCTCGAGGCGGCGTGGACGCGGACCCAGATGGGCGTGCCGCCGCTCAGCTCTTCGATCGCTGATCGGACCGTCTCGCGCGCCTCGGCCACCCGGGCGATAGGAACCGAGTCCTCAAGGTCGAAGATGCAGACGTCTGCCCCGGCGGCTACCGCTTTTCGAAGGCGGACACCCTCGCTGCCGGGGGTGAACAGGGCGCTCCGGACTCTTCCGAACGTGGTCGGCATCACCTCGCATCCTATCCGAGGGTGTTACGGCGCCTGAGGTCGGTCGCCGACCGGGCCGAACGCCCCACGTCGGCGCAGCGACTCGACCTGCGAACCGTCGAAGCCGGTCTCTTTGAGCAGGGCATCGGCATCGCCGTTCAGGCGCGGGCCCGGCCGGTACTCGGGCGTGAAGCCGGAGAGCTTTATCGGCAGCCCCACTGTGGTTACCTGACCGAGCGCTTCGTGCGAATAGGTGGCGAGCATTCCTCGCTTCTCCAGCTCAGTGCGGTCCAGTGCCGCCTCCATCGACCGGACCGGCGCGATCGGAACCCGGCCGCGCAGCAGCTTGACCCAGTAGTGGGTCGGCTGCTCACGCAGTCGCGCTTCGAGGATCTTGACCAATTCCTCCCGGTGGAGGAGGCGCGCTTCGAAATCCGAGAAGCGCGGATCGCCCGCCAGCTCGTCGAGATCGATCCCCTCGACGAGCGCCCGAAAGAACTTCTCCTTGGCGCAGGCGACGGCGAGGTGGCCGTCCGACGTAGCGAAGAACTGGAACGGCACGATGCTCGGATGGCTCGAGCTCGGCGTCCGCTCGCCGCGAACACCGGCGGTCAAATACCAGGTCGCGCGATAGTTGTGGAAGGCGAGCGCCACGTCGTAGAGACTGACGTCCACGTCGCGGCCGCGGCCGGTGCGCTGCGCCTCCATGATCGCGGCCAGCATCCCGATCGCGGCCATCAGGCCCGCCGAGTAGTCGGCGACCGACAGGCCGCTCTTGACCGGCGGACCGCCGGGCTCGCCGGTCAATGCCGCCCACCCTGCCTCCGCCTGGATCAGCGGGTCGTACCCTGGCTCCGTGCTGCGATCGCCATCCCGCCCGTAGGCGGAAAGGGTGCAACAGACGATCGCGGCGTTGATCGGGCTGAGGGCCTCGTAGGTGAGCCCGAGTTCCCGGACGGCATCACCGCGGAGATTCGCGTAGACGGCCTGCGCGCTCTTGACGAGGCGATGAAGGACTTCCTTGCCGGCAGCCGTCTTGAGATCGAGCACCAGGCTCCGTTTTCCTCGGTTGAAGGAGTCGAAGTAGAGGCTGTCGCTGCCCTGATGGCCCGGCGGCATGTAGCGGCTCACGTCGCCACCGGTTCCCGGGTCCTCGATGCGGACGATGTCCGCGCCGAGGTCGCCGAGGTGGAGGGTGCCGAAAGGTCCGGCACCGAACTGCTCGACCGCCACGATGCGCACGCCATCAAGCGGCCCCTTCGCCATCCTCGAATGGTAGGCCGTCGCTACTCGCTCTTGTCCTCGATTTCCCAGGTGTGGTCGATCACATGCCAGGCCGTGCGCCGGACGAAATAGCGGACCGGCCAGCCCTTCCCGGGAGTTGGCTCCGATCCGGATCGCACGGCCTTGAGAAAGGCGGCCCGTCGCTCGTTTACGTCCTTGATCCGAAGGCCAATGGCCCGCCCGTAGCTTTCCTCGGCGCCCTCGACATGCTCGACGATCTGGTCGCGGTCGCGCCCGCCGCCTCGCGGACCTTTCCGCAGGGAGGCTGGCGCGTGTGCTACGACCCGGCCAAGGACGACCCATGACGCCTCCAGCAGTGCGGCGCAACGCTCGGCCTCTTTTCCCGTCAGCGGCAGGCGGTCGCAGCTCGCAATCGTCTCCGGGACGCCGAAATCCGTGACGCCCGTACCCTTATAGCGTTCGACGACCTTGAACGTCCCCGCTTTCTTGACGTCGAAGGGAAGGTGGGCTTGCTTGGCGATGATTCCGAATCGGGCGGTCGTGGC
>JALZAV010000204.1 GCA_030948145.1 Candidatus Dormiibacterota bacterium | reverse complement strand
AACAAGCTCTAGGCGACGCCTGGCTGGGCGAAGACCCCTACCTATAATCGTCGGCGGGGGTGTAGCTCAGTGGTAGAGCACCTGCCTTTTAAGCAGGGTGTCGAGAGTTCGATCCTCTCCGCCCCTACTCCAATACACCCGAACTGTTTTCCTGCCTGTCTACAGCCCTAACCGACAACTATTATTGCGGCCGTTTTAGCCAAGTTCCAAAGGAAGGGAGGTGCCAAGAGTCAAGCTAACTCTGGTTCGTCCAGCCCAGCGAAGCTTGTAACAGGCAACCGTACGCCTACCACTCGGTCGCAGAGAGGGAGGTCCAGACGCCGCAAACATAAGTCCGAACCTTCCCAATTCTGCCCGCACATCACCCAGCTGCGTTAATCATCCTTATCGTGGTGACTGTCGCTCGCGTCGGGTTTGAAAGCTATGTTGTGCACAAATGCGATGCCAGTGTTGAAGAGTAGCGTCAGGAAGCCCGTCTCAACATCGACCCTGTAGATTGTCGAAGGTGTCGCGAAGTCAGCAGCGTAGAAGCCGCCATCTTCATCGATTGCGATGCCCATGACCAGCGAAGATCCGACGAATTTAACGACCCTTGTCGCCATGTTCGTTGTTCTGTTTCGGTGAATCCTATAAAGGGCCGTCCTGCTCGCGCCATACAAGTTGCCGTCAGAGTCCCAGGCGAAGCTCATGATGAAGTCCGTAGGGTTTGGGCCCGCCCCGAGAGACCCGACACGAGTCGCTAAGCCGGTGTGCAAATTGATCCTGTACAGAGAATTGAAAGTCGGCGATTGGGGGTTAGAGTCTCCGGCCCCGTAGAGAACCCCGTTAGGCGCAAACGTCAGCCCCATGACGCTTAAGTTGCCTCCCATGGGGCTTCCCACGAGAGTCGCCGCGCCCGTTGCCAGGTCTATTTTGGCCAGCTGTGCATTGGCGCCATTTACCCCGGGTGGGAAGCCGGTCACAGCGCTGGCGATGCTATATGCGGCTTTCCCATTTCGAGTGATCGCCAACGCGATGGAGCCCGGCTGGCCTGTGGGTCCGATAACCCTGGTCGTACCCCTTTCCACGTCGATCGCCAACAGCGCCGTGCCAATCTGGCCGGTGGCAAACAGCCTCGAGTTGTGATGGTCATGCTTCGAGTTTTCACGAGCAGCGGCTGGTACAGCGGCGCCCAGAATCAGTAAGAGAGCGAGAGCCAAGCCTGCAATGCGTCGCATATCCGTCTCCTTCCTAGTTGACGCACCTTCGGCGCCATCCTCCGCCAGGCAATCGGGATTCGTCACGTTGGGACGAGCCTGGAAACCCCACCCCTGAGCGCGGTATAGCACGGTACCGCCAGCGCGTCAAGGCCGGACCAAACCAGTTGGGTCGTTCACCGAAAATGACCGCCCCTAACTGTTCAGCGATTCTTTCCCCTCATGAAGCCGGTTCTAGCCACAACCCGCATTGTCACGGCCGCCGGCCGGCACCTCTTCCGAGCGGCAAGGGGAAGTCTGGCGCGAGACAAACCTCCCGCTGCGGCTTCGGACATCAGACGGATTGCGGCTGGGTCGCCAGGACTCGGCCTGCGTACTCCCGGACTGAGGTGAGTTTGACGGGAAACTTTTGCAGCGTCTCACGCATCTCGATCTGGTCGCCGCTCGCGTAGTCGAGCATGAGCGCAGGGAAGGTCTTCTGGTACTCGTTCGTCGCCGCAGCCTGCTGCGCGCGAAGTGCCTCCTCAGGGATGTGCTGGACGGCGAATTTCTGCCCACCAATCTCCTCGAAGATGCGGACGACTTCCAGCGGACTGAGAGCTTCAGGTCCGCCGATATCCAGGACGGCATTGCGAGCCACCGGGTTGTCCACGGCGTCCACGGCGAAGGCAGCGACATCAAAGGCAGAGACCCAGCTGATCCGCTTCTCGCCTGATCCCGAGATGTTCGCTTTACGGTTCGGATAGTCGAAGCCAACCCCCGGGCCGAGCCAGGCCTCCATGTAGAAACTTGGCCGGAGGATCGTGTACACAAGGCCACTCTCGCGAAGGTGCCGCTCGACGGTCCGCTTGGCCACCGTCAATGGTCCCTCGTCCTTGAAGTTGCCGGAGTAGGCAACGTACACAAAGTGCTTTACCCCTGCGTCTTTTGCAGCATCCACCAAATTCATCTGACCAGCCTGGTCGACGGCCGCGATGCCATCGCCCGGCTGTGTCGGCGCCGGCATGGTCGTCACTGTGGAAACAACCGTTTCAATGCCGCGGCAGGCTCGGTCGAGTGATGGGCGATCCTTGAGATCTCCCTGCACCACGTCGGCGCCCGCTGCCTTGAGGCTTTGCACTTTCCCCGGATCGGAGGTAGCCCGAACCAGTGCCCGCACCTGCTTTTCCTTCTGAGCCAGCCGCCGCGCGATCTCTCCCCCCACAAAGCCGGTGGAGCCGGCAACCAGGATCCTCATTTTCTCCTCCTTGAGGTATTCCCCTTGTCCCCCCGATGCGTGCGTCTCAGGTTGTTTAAACCCCATGTCGGTGAACTTGTCAAGAGCGGCGCCCGGTACTTCGGGCCGCCATGCCCGTCGATGGACCCTACCTACCGGATCTGCTTGAAGGTGC
>JALZAV010000203.1 GCA_030948145.1 Candidatus Dormiibacterota bacterium | reverse complement strand
TGCCCTTCACGATCCGCCTCTTCAAGCGGATCCCGATGTTCGCCGGCCTGGGCGGCGGGAGTGCCGATGCGGCGGCCTTCCTCACCGCCGCCGTGCAGCTCTACCAGCTGCCCATCAAGCGGGAGGCGTTGATCGAGCTCGCCACCGCGGTCGGCCAGGACGTGCCGTTTTTCCTTTCCGGGGGGACGGCGCGGGCCACCGGTCTTGGATCCAGAGTTGAGTCGCTACCCGATCTCCCCGGCGCGTGGCGATTCGTCGTCGTGTGCCCGCCGGTCGAGGTCCCGACCCGGGCGGTCTACGAGGCAGTCGACGGTGGCGCGCCGAGCGCGCGGCGCACCCCGGCGCTGGCTGAGCGGCTCCAGTCGGGAGGCCCGATCGAGCCGGGCGCGTTCGGCAACGACCTCGAGGACACCGCGCGGCGGCTCTTTCCCTCGCTTGGCCACGCGGTCGATCCACTTAAGGAACGCCTGCCAGGCCTGCGCATGTCCGGCAGTGGGGCGGCCTTCTTTGCCGCCTACCCGACGGCGGAAGCGGCCCGCTCGGCGCTCCAGGCTGCGGAGCAGGGCGGGGCAAAGGCCTGGTTGTGCCGGCCGGTGCCGGCCTGGCGCTGATGGCCGGCCTCGGTGCGCGCGGCCGGGCTGCGCTCTGGGCGGGCAAGGCGACCGCGGCCCTGAGCCGCGGACTCCGGCAGGGCGGTGGAACGACGCTCCCCGGCGATGTCGCCCGCTGGATCGATCCGCGGATCCTCACCCGGCTCGTCCGTGGACTGCCGGAGGGCAGCGTCGTCGTCACCGGCACCAACGGCAAGACGACGACGTCAGCCCTGCTTCGGCACATCCTGGAGGCGAACGGCCAGCGGCCGGTCGCCAACCAGGCCGGCGCGAACCTGATCTTCGGCGTCACCGCGGCCATGATCAATCGAACCACGATGAAAGGCCGGACGCCGGCCAGTATCGGGTTGTTCGAAATCGATGAGGCAGCCCTGCCACGACTCGTCAGCGAGGTCTCCCCCCGGGCGATCGTCGTCACCAACCTCTTCCGGGACCAACTCGACCGCTATGGCGAGCTGGAGACGACGGCCGGGCACATCCGCCGGGCACTGATGCAGGGGCCGGAAGGGACGACGGCGGTCCTCAACGCCGACGATCCGATGGTGGCGGCGCTCGGTGATGACCTGCCCCGCGTCGTCTACGCGGGCCTGGACGACGCCACGCTGTTGCGGCCCGAGCTCAGTCACGGCGCGGATGCCAAGTTCTGTCCGCGATGCGGCAGCCCGTTCATCTTCGAGGGGGTGTACTTCGGTCACGTGGGCCGCTACCGCTGCCCGCGCGGCGACTTCACGCGACCGTCGCCAGAAGTCCGGGCGACGTCGGTCCGCATCAGGGGGATGGAGCGGATGGAGCTCCAGGTCACGGACGGCACGGAGACGGTTGCCGTGGAGGTCCCCCTCTCGGGACTGTACAACGCCTACAACGTCGTGATGGCGATGGCCGCGGCGCGCGCCGTCGGCGTAACCCTGACGAAGAGTGGCGCTGCATTGCGCGATTTCACGCCGGCCTTCGGCCGGATGGAGAAGGCCCTGGTCAACGGCCGCGACGCCATCCTCTTATTGGCCAAGAACCCGACCGGCTTCAACGAGGTCCTTCGAACCTCGATCGAGTTCGGGCACGCCAGGTCATTCCTGATCGCACTGAACGACCGCATCGCCGACGGGCAGGATGTCTCCTGGATCTGGGATGTGGACTTCGAGCAACTCAAGGAGGCCGCCGACCACATCGTCGTCAGCGGCGATCGGGCGCTCGACCTCCGGGTGCGGCTGAAGTACGCCGAGGTCCCTGCGGAGCGCGTCGAGGTGGTCACCGGCTGGGCAGCGGCGCTGAAGCGTGCCGCCGACGCCACGCCTCTCGGCCAGACTTTGTTTGTGCTGCCCACCTACACGGCGATGCTCGAGTTACGCGCTGTCCTGACCCACCAGGGGGCCCTGCAGCCGTACTGGCACGCGGCCCGGGTGGAGCCGAAACCAGAGAGCGCCGATCGCCCCGGCCGTCAGTAGCACGGCGATATTCGTGGCGTGGCCGAGGACCGCGGCGGCAGTGACCAGCGCCGGTGGTCCGGCGCCGAAGGTCCCGAGAACCAGGAGAAAAAACCCTTCGTAGGTCCCGACGGACCCGGGCGTGATGCTCACCGCCTGGCTGACGACAAAAATCGTGCAGGCGAGAAAAAGCGTCCCTGGGGTGAGCTGCGCGCTCACGGCACGAAAGAGCGCGATCAGGCCCAGGACGATACAGAGCCAGGTGACCAGGCTGAGCGCACCGGTCACTGCGAGGCGCCTGGGTGAGCGCAGCGCGCTGAATCCCTTGACGACGGAGCGTCCGAGCGCCGCGCCTCGAGCCTGAAGGCGGCCCGGAAGGCGCGACGCCAGCGTATCGACGATGCGGGCCGTCCGATCGGGATGGGTCACCATCAGATAGGCGACCACGCCCAGCGCCAGCGAGAGCAGGGCAAAAAGAATCACCCCGGTCCACAGCCCGGCGCTGCGGGAGGTCGACCCCGAGACGGCGGCGGCCGCCACCGCCAGCACGAGCAACGC
>JALZAV010000027.1 GCA_030948145.1 Candidatus Dormiibacterota bacterium | reverse complement strand
GTCGCCGGTGACCGCCGCGTCGCCGAAGATGAATACCTTCTGCTCGGGCTGAACCCCGGCCAGCCGGAAAATCAAGTAGCCTCCCCAGCCGTAGACGTTGAGCATGTGCCCTGGAGCCGGGTGTTGTGCCAGGAGGGTCGCGGCCTTGATCGGGTAGTCACGGGCGACCAGCTTGCCGTCGACACGCTGGACCAGGCTCGGAACGCTGGCGACCAGCACCACGGCCAGCACGACAACGAGGAGGATGCTATGGAGGGCGAAACTGGCGCCGTTGGTCGGCCGCTTCCGGGACCGCGGGTGCCAGCCGAGGCGTTCCCAGGCCTGCTGGGCATAGTCCGCGAGGGCGGGCACGGCCACAAGCATGAAGAAGGGGAGGTTGCGGACCGAATGCAGCGCCAACCCGAGGCCGACGACCAGGAACAGAAACTGGCGGAGCTCGATCCGGCGCGCCAGCGCCAGCCCGCCCAGCAACAAGAAGATCATCGCCTCGAAGGCGAGCATCTGCGACATCTGGAAGTTGGGCGAAAACCATTCGACGATCAGGCGCTGCTGGGCGCCGCTGGAAACGGTCTGAAACGGGTAGAGGTAGATGTCCCAACCGTTCGGGTTCACGATGGCGGCGGCGAGCGAGGCTACGAGAACCAGGGCCAGGCTTCGCAAACGCCGCGTTGATAGGGCGGTGGGCCGGCGGAGCACCCAGCGAAGCCCCTCCGCGCCAAGCGCGATGGCGAGGAAGGCATCGGCGACAAAGAACCCGGCGTGCAGGTTCGTCCAGAGCAACATGACCAGGGGCAGGGCGTAGAGGGCCCGGCTGTGTCCCTCGCAGTAGCGCTTGATCCACAGATAGGTGAGCGCCGCAAGCGTGAACGTCAGCATCTGGATTCTCGGCCCCCAGATCGGGTTCGCCGCGGCCACGCCCAGCACCAGGGCACAGCCGGCGATAACGAAGTTGACGCGGCGGTCGATGGCGAGGTAGACAAGGAGGAACCCGGCTGCGGTCGCCGCGCCGAGCACAAGGCTGACGAGCGGGAGGTGACCGAGGCTGAAGAGGACCGCGAGGATCACCTCGCTGAGCCACTCATGAGTGATCCAGCGATGGCTCGAGACGGTAAACGTGAAGAGATCGTGGTGGGGGACCGTCTGGTGGCTCAGGATCCAGTTACCGGTCGTGATATGCCACCAGAAGTCCGGGTCCGTAACCGGCTGGACGGCTGCGATCAGCATCGTCAGGAGGACGGCGATCGTGAAGAAGCGCGGCAGGTCGAGCCAGGCAACGAGCCCCCTGGGGCGCTCGACGGTCCCTGGCGCTGGTTCGAAATCGTCGTGGGGACGTGCCAGGCTTGCCAATTTAACAGTCGTGTAACGGCCGGCCACACCGTCCCCTTGCAGCACGGGGCAGACTTACCGGCTCGCGGATCTTAGAAAACGAAGGGGACGAGCCGCCGAACCCGTCGCGAATAGGCTTCGTATTCGGCCGGGAAGACCTTGCGGAGCACGCGTTCCTCGTAGAAGGTGCGCGCCACCTGGAGCGCGATGAAAGCGATCAGCACGCCGAGGTGGGGAGTGAGGAGCGTGGGAAGCACAAGCCCGGCGGCGGCGACGATCTCACCGAGGTAGATCGGGTGCCGGGAAACGTTGTACGGCCCGACCGTCACCAGGCCACGGGCCTCAGGGACGATGCTGAAGCGCATCCGCAGGTAGCTGAGCGAATAAATCGCCCAGAGCATGCCGCAAGCGAGCAGGATGTCGCTCGCGCCCAACAGGAGGAGATTCGAGGTGCGAGGCTGGCCCGGAAAAAGCCACAGCGCGTACAGGATGAAGCTGCCCGCCATGGCCGCGATGATGGCCACGGGGTTGTGCGAGGTCGCGATCGCTCGAGTCCGGATCGCATAGATCACAAGCAGGAACCCGTAGAACGCCAGCGTCAGTAACCGGTTGAGGACATACATTGCGTCGCCCCGGTCGATGGGGCCGGCAAACGCATGCTGCACGCCCGCGATCGTAAGCTCGCCCTGGATCGCTACGAGGAAGCCAAAGAAGCCCAGGGGCAGGGCTCGGCCGAGCAGGAAGTACACACGTGCGCTCATCGGCTACAACAATTCGACAGGAATTTGGTGGTTTTCCTGCTATCATTTGGGCCGCCAAGCGCGGCTCCGCCGCCAACGGGGGGGCCATTTTGCCTGATATATGAGTGCGATCCAGGCCACGGACGAGACCTTCGACCCCTTCCTGCTCGTCCACCAATCGGTCTCCACCCGGCTGCAACTGGTGGACGCCGAGCTGGAGACCGCGGAGCAAAAAGCACGCGAGCTGGAAAACTCCCTGGATCACATGAGGGAGCTGGCTGAGGAGTCGCGCGTGGTGGAGAAGCATCTCCTGAACAATCTCAAACAATTCTCCCCCTCGGAAGTGCAGGAGACCTTCGCCAACATCCGCGAAACGCAGCTGAACGTCGAGCGGGCCCACTTCGAGTACGAGGCGCTGGCGGCGCGGCGAGCCGAGCTCAAAGACCAGGGCCAGTTCCTTCGCTCCGCCAGCCAGATCCTGGCCGACCTGCAGCGGATGTACAGCGAGAACGGGACTCACCCGGCCGCGGACGGCGACAAGCAGTTTCGCGACGCCTCGCGGCAGGTGTTCCAGATCATCGAGGAAGAACGGATGCGCATCGCCCGGGACATGCACGACGGCCCCGCCCAATCGATGGCAAACCTGGTGTTGCAGGCCGAGATTTTGGAGCGGCTTCTCGACCGCAACCCGAAGCAATTGGTCTCGGAGCTCGCCGAGTTCAAGAACAGCGTGCGCAATGCGCTGGAGGAGACTCGCCAGCTGATCTTTGATCTACGGCCAATGACCCTGGATGACCTCGGGCTGATCCCGACCCTGCGAAAGTTCATCAAGGAGTACGGCGACCGCTACGGCCTGGCGACGCGCTTCAACGTCGTTGGCCAGGAGCGCCGGCTGCCCGGCAACACTGAGGGCGTGCTCTTCCGGATCATCCAGGAGGCGCTGACGAACGTCCACAAGCACGCCCGGGCGAAGATGGCCGAGGTCACGATGAACATGCAACCGACCCGGGTCGTGATCGTCATAAAAGACGATGGCCAGGGGTTCGACGTCGCCCGCACCGAGGCCAACCTGCACAAGAATAAGAACCTCGGTCTGATCAGCATGCGCGAGCGCGCCGAGCTGGAAAAAGGCGTGCTCGAGATTCGCAGCCAACCCGGCCGCGGCACCGAAGTCAAAGTAGAAGTCCCACTCGCGAAACGCTAACCGCTCAAAAAGGTCGGGCTGCGCCTGCGCAGACCGACACGCGCCGCAGGCGAGCTTTAGCTTAGGCCGGGTGAGCGAGTAGGCCCGAGTCAGGCATGCCGAGCGCATCCCCGGCTTTAGCGCGAGGCGCCGCGGCGAGGGCCGAAACGAGCGATCATCCGGCCGTGTTAAGTCAGCTGGGGTAAGTCAGCTGGCAGCAGCGCGCAGGGGAGGAGAGGGTGTGGCGCGCTGTTACAGGGTTGTGAAAATTTCTCGGCCAAGTTTTGGCTCACCCTCCGTTGCTTGTCTGACGGCCCGGTGTGAAACTGGGCCTGCACATAGTTAAGGAGGTGAATCGCATGTTGACCAATTTGTACCTCAGGCTCCGTGAGCTGCTCAACCGTGAGGAGGGGCAGGGCATGGTCGAGTACGCCCTTATTCTCGTCTTGATCGCCGTCGTCGTCATCGTCGTGCTGATCATTCTTGGCAACCAGGTCAAGAACGTGTTCTGCAACATCTCGGGCGGTCTTTCTCAGTAAGACAGCTAAGCTCCGTGGAGCGAGCAAAGAGGGCCTGCGCAAGCGGGCCCTCTTTGCTTTTCCGTGGGCCGCTCCTGGTGGGCGGTTTTCAAGACCGCGCGAACTGCGCAAGGAAGGGGCTCCGTTTCTAGATACAGCATGCGAAGACGTCACGCCCAGCGTGGAGCGATGACGCAGAAAATCAGGAGGTGAGTCGATTGGCGACGGAGGTTAAGCCGAAGAGCAACCGCATCCTCTTGATCTTCGGTATTTTCCTTGCCATCGTGGCGTTTGGAGGCGCTCTGCTCGTAGGCCGGACCTCGGGCGGCACGACGGCAATCGGTGGGGGTAACAAGAACGTGCCGGCGGTTGTCGCGTTGAAGGACATCCCGGCGTCGACCCAGATCACGGCGGATATGGTGACCGTTCAACAGTTCAGCGCTGACCAGGCGCCGCCGTACGCGTTCCGGGCGAAGGACCTGGTTGTCGGCAAGTACGCCGGCATCGCGATCCATATGAACCAGGCGATCATCGACTACGACCTTGTCAACTCCGCGGGCGACGTTGTCCCCGCCAAGCAGGCGTTCCTGCCCATCCCGAGCGGACAGGTGGCCATGCAGATTCCGACCGGCGAGCTGGTCGGAGCCGGTGGCTACATCCAGCCCGACGACCGTATCGACGTTCTCGTCACCTACACGCCGACGGGCGCCAAGGCGGCGAAGACGAAGACGACCTTTACGAACCTACACGTCATCCGGGTCGGACCGGCGGGCGGCGCCAACACTCGTGGCATCTCCTCCAGCTTGACCGTTATCGTGACGCTCAACCAGGCCGAACAGCTGAAGTGGGTGCTCGACAGCACCAACTACAAGTTCGTCCTGAAGTCGGTCAAGGACTACGATGTGCCTGACCCGGCGAGCGCTGTCACCGATATCGACAGCTTCTCGGCCGCCTACGGCGTTCGTTAGACCAAGCAGAAAGGCGTTGACAGGCTCCCCGCGAAATCGGAAGATTTCGCGGGGACTTGTCTTTGAAGAGATAGTGGCATGGCCGAACTGATCAAAGTTCTGATCGTGGACGACATCGCGAGCACGCTGGACAACCTCCAGAAGTTGCTGTCGTTCGAGCCGGACATCCAGGTCGTAGGCACCGCGCCCAACGGCAAGGAGGGGGTCGACCAGGCCAAAAAGCTGGTGCCCGACATCGTCCTGATGGACGTCAACATGCCGATCATGGACGGGATCCAGGCGACCGAGACACTCGCCCAGGAAGCCCCCAACTCCCCGGTCATCATCATGTCCGTCCAGGGGGAACGGGACTACCTTCGCCGGGCGATGCAGTCCGGCGCTCGCGAGTTCCTGATCAAGCCCTTCTCGGGCGACGAGTTGATCGCCAGCATCAGACGGGTCTACCAGCTCGAGCAGAAGAAAGAGTCCTTCATGGCCAAGTCGACCGGCTCGACCGCTCCGGCGGCCGCCGCTCCGCCGGACGGCAACGCGCCCCGGCGGGCCGAAACGGGCCAGGTCTTCTTCTTCTACTCGGGAAAGGGTGGGGTCGGAAAGTCGCTGCTCGCGGCCAACCTTGCCGTGTCGATGGCGAACGAGACCAAGGGCAAGGTCGCCCTGGTCGACCTCGACCTTCAGTTCGGGGACGTCGGCGTTCTGCTCAATCTGGACCACTCGCAAGGAATCACGGACCTGATCGAGAACATCGACCATATGGATGCCGATTTCATCCGCGAGATCATGGGTGACGGCCCCTTTGGCATCAAGGTGCTGCTGACGCCGACCAGCCCGGAACTAGCCGACCTCGTCACGGTCGACCATATCCGCCGGATCTTCGGTGAACTTCGCAAGATGTTCGACTACATCATCGTGGACAGCAGCGCCCACCTTGGCGAGATCAACCTCGAGGTCCTCGACCACGCCGACAAGGTGATCGTGGTGACGTCGTTGAGCATCCCATCGATCAAGAACACCAAGCTGGCGCTCAAGATCTTCGACTCGCTCTCGATCTCGCCCGACCGCGTGGTGCTGCTCCTGAACAAGTCCGATGCCCATTCGGAGTTCAACAAGGAAAGCGTCGAAGCCAACCTGCGGTTTCCGATCGCCGGCCAGATCCCGAACGATGCCAAGCTCGTGATCAACTCGGTGAACCGGGGCAATCCGTTTGTCAGCACCCATCCCGAGGCCGAGATCAGCCAGCGGATCCGGGAGCTGGTCGCCAAACTCCTGCCCACCCCCCAGGCGGCCGAGCCGGAGACGCCGGACAAGAAAGCCCGCAAGGGTCTGTTCGCCCGGCGTTAGGACTTAGAGATGGAGTTCGTTAATGGCGGCTGCCGCCCACTTTCACTAAGCGTTACTGGAAGGTCTCTATTCGTCACGACCGAGGGGGCTCTCTAACTGTGTCGCTGCTCGACCGCGTTCAAAAACAACAGGGCCCGGAGCCTGCGCTCCCGGATGGCGCCTTCGTCCCGCAGGGCGGTCCGGCGCCGGCGCCGCGGACCCCTGCCACCCCGCTTGCCCGCATTCGAACGCCCTTCGAGGTGCAGGCCGAGCGCATCAAGAACCGCCTCCAGGCCAAGCTGATCGAGGACCTGGACGCCACCGACGAAGAAGACCGGGAGCAGCGGGCCACCCGGATCACCGACGCCCTCAACGTCGTCACCATGGAGATGGGACTGACCCTGACCAAGATCGAAAGGCAGCGTCTGCTGGACTCCGTCCTCAACGACTTCCTCGGGCTGGGTCCAATCGAGTCTCTGATCAATGACCCGACGGTCACCGAGATCATGGTCAACGGGCCCGACCAGGTCTTCGTTGAGCACAAGGGCAAGTTGACGCTCTCCTCGGTCCAGTTCGAGAGCGACGACCAGCTCCGCCGCGTCATCGACCGCATCGTCTCAACGATCGGCCGGCGGATCGACGAGAGCTCGCCGATGGTGGACGCCCGTCTCAAGGACGGGTCCCGCGTCAACGTCATCATCCCGCCGCTGGCCTTGAACGGCCCGGTGCTCACGATCCGAAAGTTCTCCAAGGACCCGTACAAGATCAGCGACCTGATCAAGTTCGGGTCCCTGACCGACCCGATGGCGCAGTTCATCCGCGGCTGCGTGCGGTCCAAGCTCAACATGTTGGTCTCCGGCGGCACCGGCTCCGGCAAGACCACGACGCTCAACGTGCTCTCCAGCTTCATCCCCGAGGAGGAGCGGGTCGTCACCGTCGAGGACGCCGCCGAGCTCCAGCTCAACCAGGAGCACGTTGTAACACTTGAGTCACGGCCGGCCACGGTGGAAGGTCGCGGGCGCATCGCCATCCGCGACCTGGTCGTCAACGCCCTGCGTATGCGGCCAGATCGAATCGTAGTCGGTGAGTGCCGTGGTGGCGAGGCTCTTGACATGCTCCAGGCCATGAACACCGGTCATGACGGATCGTTAACGACCATCCACGCCAACTCGCCACGTGACAGTTTGAACCGCCTGGAGACGTTGGTGTTAATGGCGGGAGCAGAACTGCCCTCCCGGGCGATCCGGGAACAGATCGCGTCCGCCATAAACGTCATCGTGCAGCAGAGCCGCCTTCGCGATGGATCCCGCAAGATCATCGCCGTCAGCGAAGTACTCGGACTGCACGGCGACCAGGTGAAAGTTCAGGACATATTCATGTTTAAGCAAACTGGCGTTAGCGAAGACGGCAAGGTGCAGGGCTACTTCACGGCCACTGGCATCATTCCGAAGTATTTCGATCACCTGCAGTCGTCGGGTGAAGGCATTTCCAAGGATCTCTTCACGCCCGTCCCGGACCCTGCCGGACAAGGAGGCAAATAAGTGTCGCTTCAACTCGTCTTCGCCGCCATGGCGGCCATCGGTGCCCTGATCGTGGTCATGGCGCTGGCGGCAAACCGCAAGCCGGAAGTTACCGAACTTCATATGGACGACTACAACCCGGCGGCTGCCACGGGCAGGAAGGGCGGCATGTTCGAAGGCCTGATGGACGGCTTCAACAAGAGCCTGACCAAGAAGGGTGGTCGTACCTCGAAATTGACGGAAGAGTTGGCCAAGGCGGACCTCAAGCTCCGCGTCTCGGAGTACGTCATGGTCATCGTGGGCCTCATCGTCCTGATTAGCCTCGTCATCTTTTTGCGGTTTCACAACCCGGCGCTGGCGCTGATCGGCATTCCGGTCGGTTACTTCGCTCCCGGCTTCTTCCTCAAGTTCCGCCAGCGTCGCCGCCTCAAGGCGTTCAACAACCAGCTGGGCGATACGATCGTCCTGCTCTCGAACGCGCTCAAAGCCGGTTACTCGTTTGCCCAGGCGATGGCGACGATCGCGAAGAGCTCCTCACCGCCGATGGCGGACGAGTTCAGCCGGGCGACCCGCGAGATGAACCTTGGCGTGTCGGTCGACGACGCCCTCCAGCACATGGTCAAACGGATCGAGAGCGAGGACTTCGACCTGATGGTCACCGCGGTGCAGATCCACCGGGTGGTCGGCGGTAACCTCGCTGAGATCCTGGACACGATCGCCTTCACCATCCGTGAGCGCATCCGGATCCAGGGCGAGATCCGGACCCTGACAGCGCAGGCTCGGGCATCCGGCTACATCATCACGGGCCTTCCCTTCGCGCTCGCGCTGCTGCTGACCTTCATCAGCCCCAGCTACATCACGCCGCTGTTCCACGAATGGCTTGGTTACGTCCTCATCGGGATGGGCCTGGTCTCGATCACGATCGGCTACGGAATCATCTCGAAAATCACGAACATCCAGGTGTAGTGGGAATGAATATTTTTGCTATCGTTTTCGCCTTCCTCGCCTTCAGCGGTGTATTCATCGCGGTCCAGGCGGTCACGGCCAAGCCTCGGCAGGACCTGATCGCCGAGCGGCTCTCGCAGTACCGTGACCACAACCTGACGCTCGACGAAATCGAGCTCTCGCTGCCCTTCAGTGAACGCTTCATCAAGCCGGCACTGGAGCGGATCGGCAGCCTGCTGACGTCGCGCATGGCCAAGAACCGCCAGCTCGTCGTCCAGAACAAGATCAACCTGGCGGGTCGCCCCTACGCCCTGAGCGTCAACGGCTTCGAAGTTCTGAAGGTCATTGCCGGCGTCATCGTGGCGCTCATGGCCCTCGGCTTCACCGGCGTGCTTGGCCAGTCGAGCCTGCCGATCAAGGGCGCCGCCCTGGGCGTGGGCTTCCTGCTTGGCCGCTTCCTCCCCGACGTGTGGTTGAACAACCTGATCAAGGGACGGCAGAAAGAGCTTCGTCTCGCGCTGCCGAATGCCCTCGACCTGCTGACGATCTCAGTCGAAGCCGGCCTGGGCTTTGACGCCGCGATCGGCCGTCTCACGGAAAAGTTCAAAAATGCCCTTTCAGACGAGTTCGCCCAGGTCCTGAACGAAATCCGGCTCGGCCGTCCCCGCCTCGAGGCGCTCGACGAAATGGGTCGCCGGTCGGGTGTCGAAGAGCTTCACACCTTTATCCAGGCGCTGATCCAGTCCGAGCAGCTGGGCGTCGGGATCGCCAAGGTCCTCCGGATCCAGTCCGAGGAAATGCGTCGCCGTCGCCGTCAGCGGGCGGAGGAGCAGGCCGCTCAGGCCCCGCTCAAGATGCTCTTCCCGATGATCGGCTGCATCTTCCCGACCCTGTTCATCGTGCTGATGGGACCCGCTGTGATCCTCATCATGCACACCTTCACCCACAAATAGCGCGAGGGAGAGGACGGCGCCACGTCCTCTCCCAGCCACGACCCAGCAGGTTATACTACATGTCAAGAGTTTTGCGACTGACAAAAGCCGACGGGACGGTCGTCGCCGAGCCACTGGAGCGGGCCACAAACTTCGTGAGTCGCGGCCTGGGCCTGATGGGCCGGGCGGGCTTGCCGGAGCACGGTGGCCTCCTGATCGACTCCTGCAATGGCATTCACATGATGTTCATGCGCTTCCCGATCGACGCCGTCTTCATCGACAAGCGAGGGACAGTGCTACGCGTCTACGAAGGCGTCCGTCCCTGGCTCGGCATCGTGCCATTCGTCTGGCGGGCGGATAAGGTTGCCGAACTGCCTGTCGGAGCGATTCAGCGGCACGCGATCAAGCCCGGTGACCGACTGAGCGTTGCGGCCTAGCGCGCTGCTCGACCTCGTCTTTCCGCCCCGCTGTGGCGGGTGTGGACGAGCCGGTACCCCCTGGTGTGTATCCTGCGCCGCCTCCATCAGGCCGGCGCATACGACGCGGCTGGGCGACGTCCCGCTGGTCGCGGCGGCCTGTCTCCAGGGTCCCTTCCAGCAGGCGATTCACGCCTACAAATACCGCCCACGTCCCGTCCTCAGCGCCGAGCTGGCCGCGCCCCTTGTGGTCGCCGTCAAGGACGCCGGGCTACCCCTGCGCGCCCTGACCTTTGTGCCGCTGCATCCGGGCCGCGCCCGGGAGCGGGGCTTCAACCAGGCCGAGCGGCTTGCCAGGGAGCTGGGAGTCGCGCTCGGCCTCCCGGTAGTCCCGGGCCTAGCCCGGACGCGGCCGACGGCGGCCCAGGTGGGCCTGACGGGTCCGGAGCGGGAGGCGAACGTCGCCGGGGCGTTCCGTTGGGCGGGCGCGGAGCCGGCTCCGCTGGCCGCCGGCCTGGTCGACGATGTGTGCACGACCGGCGCCACGCTGCAGGCGGCCGCCGAAGGGTTGATCTCGGCGGGAGGCTCCGTCGCGGCGTTCCTGGTGCTGGCGGTGGCGCATACTTCGGCCGCCCCACTCGTTACATTGCCGGAATAGTCCGACTATTCCCAAATCTCAATCTGGGGGATCAAGCTTCATGGTCAATGCGTCCGAAGTCTCGCAGGACGAGCTCGCCCGGTATTACGAAGCGCTGGGACCGATCAGGGATCTCGTCCTTGATGACAGCTTGACCGAAGTCATGGTCAACGGCCATGAAAACATCTACGTCGAGCGGGGCGGCAAGATCCTGCTGACCGATCGCAAATTCGACGACGAGAACCATCTGCTGCGCGTCATCGACTTCATCGTCTCAGCGGTCGGTCGCCGGATCGACTTCCGCACCCCGATGGTGGATGCCCGGCTTCTCGATGGCTCGCGCGTCAACGCCGTCATCTCACCGATCGCGCTCGACGGCCCGATGCTCACCATCCGGAAGTTCTCCCGTGACCCCTTCCAGGCCGAGGACCTCGTCAACTTCGGAACCATCACCGGGGAAGCGGTCGGCTTCCTCAAAGCCTGTGTCATGGCCCGCTCCAACCTCATCATCTCGGGCGGGACCGGTACCGGAAAGACCACGCTGCTCAACGTCTGCTCCTCGTTCATCCCTCCGGACGAGCGGATCGTCACGATCGAAGACGCGGCCGAGCTCCAGCTCCACCAGGAGCACGTCTGCCGCATGGAGTCTCGCCCCCCCGATCTCAACGGTGAGAACAAGGTCGGCATCCGGGAGCTCGTCATCAACGCGCTCCGCATGCGCCCCGACCGCATCGTCGTCGGTGAGTGCCGCTCGGGCGAGGCGCTGGACATGCTCCAGGCCATGAACACCGGTCACGACGGCTCGCTGACCACGCTCCATGCCAATACGACCCGCGACGCCCTGTCGCGTCTCGAGACGATGGTCCTGATGGCGGGGATCGATCTCCCGATGAAGGCCATCCGTCAACAGGTCGCCTCGGCCATCGACTTGATCGTGCAGCTCTCCCGCATGCGGGACGGCCAGCGCAAGGTCACCAGCATCACCGAAGTCACCGGCATGGAAGGCGACACGATCACGATGCAGGAGATCTTCCTCTACGAGTCGCACGGCGCGGACAAGGACGGCATGATGACCGGCGTCTTCCGCCCGACCGGGATCCGCCCGCACATCATGGACAAGCTCTTTGCCGCCGGCGTGCCGATTCCGCCGGAACTCGCGCGCGTCTTCCCGGACCGCCGCGCCAACGACCGAACAGGCAAATAGCCCGATCGGCGTCCGCCGAGTCGTCCACGTCTGGGCTCCCGGGTATACTCGGTCCACGCGAGATCTCGCGATGGAGGCAGGCCCATGCAGATCTTGATCCAGGCCAAGAAGTCCGCGGCCGACCCGGAAATGAAAGCCTACGCGCAGGCCAAGCTAGAGAAGCTGGCACGGCACTTCGACCATGTCCTCGACGCACGCATGGAGCTCGGGACCGAGAAGAACAAGAGCGCCGAAAGCTTGAAAGTCGCCGAGCTGACCGTGCATGTCGGCGGTCGCACCGGCAACATCCTGAAGGCGGCGGTCTCCGCCGAGCATATGAACGAGGCGGTCGATCTCGTGATCGACAAGATGGACCGGCAGATCCGGGACCACAAGGAACGGCTCAAAGACCACCGGCCGGGCAAGGCGGCCGCCGCCGGAAAAATCAACCATGCCGCCGGCGGACCGCGGCCCTCCAATGGGGTGGCCAAGGTCAAGCGTTTCAAGCTCAAGCCGATGACGGTGGAGCAGGCTGCCGAAGAGATGGAGCAGCTGGGCCACACCTTCTTCGTGCTGCTCAACGAGGACACGAATGAGGTCAACGTCCTCTACCGGCGCCATGACGGTACGCTCGGGATTGTTCAGGCGGACCTGGACTGAAGCTAGCCTGATCTCGAATTACGCCGTTTCGTCCGCTTGCCGGCGGGTATCCTTATCAATTGCGGAGACGCAGAATTCAATGAGCGTTATTACCAGGGTCTTAGGCGATCCAAATGCGCGTGAGGTCAAGCGGCACCTCGAGCGCGTTGTCGAGATCAACGAACACGAGCCGCTGCTGGAAAAGCTCAGCGACGCTGAGCTGACCGCCAAAACAGAGGAGTTCCGCGAGCGTCTGCGACAGGGCGAAACGATCGACGACCTGCTGGTCGAGGCTTTCGCCGTCGTCCGCGAGGCGGCTCGCCGCGCGATCGGGCTCCGGCCCTTCGACGTGCAACTGGTCGGCGGCATCGTGTTGCACCAGGGCAAGATCGCCGAGATGAAGACCGGCGAGGGCAAGACCCTCGTCGCCGTGCTGCCGCTCTACTTGAATGCGCTCGCCGGTAAGGGAGCCCACCTGATCACCGTGAACGATTACCTGGCCCGCCGCGACGCCGGGTGGAACGCGCCGATCTACCGGCTTCTGGGCATGACGGTCGCCGTCATCGGGCACGAGATGTCGCTGCTCTACGACCCGGAATTCCTTGACGAGACCCACCCGGATCCGCGGCTGCAGCACCTGCGACCGGTCTCCCGGGCGGAGGCGTACCAGGCGGACATCACCTACGGCACGAACAGCGAGTTCGGCTTCGATTACCTCCGGGACAATATGGCCGTCGACCTCAGCCAGTGCGTCCAGCGGACGCTCTTTTACGCCATCGTGGACGAGGTCGACAGCATCCTCATTGACGAAGCCCGTACGCCGCTCATCATTTCCGGCCAGGGACAAGAATCGACCGAGAAGTATTACCAGTACGCGCGGCTGATCCCGAGGCTGGCCGAGACCGATTACACCGTTGACGAGAAGACGAAATCCGCCGCGCTGACCGAAGAGGGGATCGGCAAAATCGAGCGCTGGACCGGGATCAAGAACGTTTACGAGCTGGAGCACGTGGACGAGGCGCACCAGATCAACCAGGCGCTCAAGGCCTTTACGCTCTACAAGCGCGACCGCGATTATCTCGTTAAAGACGGCGAGGTCATCATCGTCGACGAGTTCACCGGGCGCCAGCAGCCCGGGCGGCGCTGGGCCGACGGCCTGCACCAGGCGGTGGAGGCAAAGGAGGGCGTCAAGGTTCAGCAGGAGACCCAGACGCTGGCCACCATCACCTACCAGAATTATTTCCGCCTCTACGAGAAGCTGGCCGGGATGACCGGGACCGCGGTCACGGAGGCGGAGGAGTTCGACAAGATCTACAAATTGCAGGTGGTCGTCATCCCGACCCACCGGCCCATGGTCCGCGAAGACCATGCCGACCTTATCTACAAGACCGAAGAGGCCAAGTTCAAGGCGGTCGCGGACGAGATCGTCGAGCTCGCCCGGGCAGGACGGCCGGTGCTGGTCGGCACCGTCTCGGTGGAAAAGTCGGAGAAGCTGGCGCGCCTGCTCGAGAAGCGCGGCGTGCCACACGAGGTGCTCAACGCCAAGCAGCACGAGCGGGAGGCGCTGATCGTCGCGAACGCAGGGCATGCCGGGGCCGTCACCATCGCGACCAACATGGCCGGTCGTGGCACCGACATCGTGCTCGGTCCGGGAGTGGTGGACGCGGGCGGGTTGCACATCGTCGGCACCGAGCGCCACGAGAGCCGCCGAATCGACAACCAGCTGCGCGGCCGCGCCGGCCGCCAGGGCGACCCGGGCTCGTCGCGGTTCTTCCTCGCGCTTGACGATGACTTGATGCGCATCTTCGGCGGCGAGCGAATCCGGGGCATGATGAACATGCTTCGGGTCGCCGACGACGAGCCGATTGAATCTCGGATGGTCTCGAAGCAGATTGAGGGAGCCCAGACCAAGGTCGAGGGGCACAACTTCGATGCGCGCCGCTATCTGGTCGAGTACGACGACGTCATGAACAAGCAGCGCGAAATCATCTACGGCGAGCGTCGCAAGGTGCTCGAGGGCGCTGACCTCCGCGAGCTCGTGCTCAGCTGGGTCCGCAAGGTCGTTGAGGACGCGGTCGACGAGCACTGCCAGTCTCGCCATCCGGACAACTGGGACCTCGAGGCGCTGGTGACACAGCTGCAGACCGTTTTCCCGCTGCCGCCTTTCGGCGAGATGCCGCCGGGTGAGTTCGGTGAGACGAAAGAGGCGGTCACGGGACGGCTTTTCGAGTACGCGGAAGCCGCCTACAGCGCAAAAGAGGCCGAGATCACCCCCCCGATGATGCGGAAGGTCGAGCAGTTTGTCGTGCTGAAGACGATCGATTCCAAGTGGATCAGCTACCTGACGATGATGGAGCACTTCAAGGAGGGGATCGGGCTGCGGGCCTTCGGCCAGAAGGATCCCCTGATCGAGTACAAGAACGAGGCCTTCCAGGCATTCCAGGAATTACTTTCTGACATCCAGTTCGATATCGCCTCGACGGTCTACCGGGTCCAGATCGTCAACGAACCGCCGCCACCGCCGTCGCCACCGATCCCGCTGGGCAATCCGCCGCCTGCCGCGTCGAAGCCGGCCGCCCCCAACGGCCATGGCGCCGGGACCCCGACGCCGGCGCCCGCAGGCAGCTCCGCATCAGCGGGCAAGATCGGCCGCAACGATCCCTGCTATTGCGGCAGCGGTAAGAAGTACAAGAAATGCCACGGAAAATAATCCGCGCAGTCGGTAAGATGTAGCGCCAATGGGAAAGAAGAAAGCGCAGCCAAAGGCGGTGAAGGCATCGGGCAGCAAGACGGAGCGCGCTCGGGCGGCCTCAGCCGCGAACCCGGTTCGGCCGGAGGACGTCGAGCGTCCGCCGCAACCGGACAAGTCCGCCTCGGTCTCGGCCGCGCCAGGATCCACGCCGTCCCCGGCGCCCTTCCAGCGCCCGGTCTCGTTCAACTTCGCCGGCGTCGGACGCAATGACATCTGCCCCTGCGGCAGCGGGAAGCGGTTCAAGAATTGCCATGGAAACTAAAGCGATCGAAGAGATTCGCGAGCAGGCGAGCGATCTGAAGAAGAAGATCCTCCAGCTCCAGGAGCATCTTTGACCTCCCCGAAAAGAGCCACCGACTCGATCAACTCCAGGCCGAGCTAAACCACCCCGATCTCTGGCAAGATCCGCCGCGGGCGCAGCGGCTGAGCCAGGAGGCGAAGGTCCTGCGCGACGAGGTGGGTGATTGGCGCAGGCTGGAGTCCCGCGCCAGCGACCTGATCGGTCTCGCCGAAATGGCGATCGCCGAGAATGATCCCGAGCTCGAGGGCACGTTACGCGACGAGCTCAAGAACCTCGACCAGGATGTCGGGAAGCAGGAGGTTGACCTCCTGTTCGCCGGCCCCTATTCGGACCACGCCGCGCTGGTCAGCATTCATGCCGGCGCCGGAGGGACGGATTCCCAGGACTGGACCGAGATGCTGCTCCGCATGTACCTTCGCTGGGCCGAGCGCCGCAAGCTGCCCGCCGAGCTGCTCGACGAGTCGCCGGGGGAGGAGGCGGGTTACAAGAGCGTCACGGTGCGGATCGGCGGCAAGCGGGCATTCGGCTGGCTCCGGGCGGAACGTGGCGTCCACCGACTGGTCCGGCTCTCCCCCTACGACCAGGCGCATCGGCGCCATACCTCCTTCGCACTGGTGGAGGTGATCCCGGAGATCGAGGACACGGGCGACATCGAGATCCGTCCCGAGGACCTCAAGGTCGACGTCTATCGCTCGAGCGGGGCGGGCGGCCAGCACGTCAACAAGACGTCGTCGGCCGTCCGGATGACCCACCTTCCGACCGGCATCATCGTGACCTGCCAGAACGAGCGATCGCAGATCAAGAATCGCGACATGGCGATGAAGGTGCTGCGCTCCCGGCTGGTCGCCTTACGTGAGCAACAGCGATCGGCGCAGCGTGAGGAGCTGAAGGGCGAACACCAATCCAACGAGTGGGGCAGCCAGATTCGGAGCTACGTGCTGCATCCCTACACGCTGGTCAAGGATCATCGGACCGGTTTCGAGGTCGGCAACGTCCAGGCGGTCCTCGACGGGCAGCTCGACGCGCTGATGGAATCGTTCCTGCGCTGGGACGCCGGGCGCGACCCGAAGGCAGCCTAGGCGCGGGTCAGGCGGCCAGTTTGGCCACGACGGCACCGGACGCTCGTTCCTGCCTGAGCGCCAGCCCGACGCCGGCAAAGATGGCGAGGGTGCCGATCAGGTATGAATCCGCCACGATCCCGGTCACGGCCTGCGGGACGATCTCGAGCCAGCCGCTCAGCACCGGCAACGGCGCAAAGATCAGCGCGTAGTGCGCCGCCGGGCCGACAGAGAAGCAGAGCCAGGCGAACAGCAGTAGGCGGGTCCAGCCCCGCGCCGCCTGATTCTGGATCGCGGCCCGGATCAGCAGGACGATGGGGAAGATGAGGACGACTAGGTGAAAGCTCCAGGTGACGGTGCTGATCAAGGGCAGCGCGGCGACCGCCAGCGCGAATTCCAGGCCGGAGCGACCGGGCCGACGCACCGCCGCAGCGATGATCCCCAGGACGAGAAAGGTTGGCGGCCCGGCGACCAGCCGCCCGCACCAGCCGGCGCCGCCGCCGCGATCGGCGGTCGAAGGATCACAGAGCCGCGCGGCGAGCCCGGCCAGCGATTGGTTCTCGCGGTAGCCGGTCCCGCCCGCGAGGTGCGGCAGCACGTCCCGGAAGTAATAGAGGTTGTGGGCAACGCCGGTGACCATCAAGCAGGCGGCCAGCCCGACGATCCCGGTGGCGACCGCGGCCACCACGACCCGCCAATCCCGGCGCCAGGCGAAATAGGGAAGGAGGGCGACCGGGAAGACCTTGAAGACCGCCGCAATCCCGAGCAGGACGCCGCCGGCGACATCGCGCCGCCGATGCCAGCAGGCCCAGCCCCCGGTCAGCAGTAACAGGAGGACGGCGTTCATCGCCCCGGTCCACATTGTGTTGATCAGGGGAAAGAACGTCACCAGCACGGCGATCAGCGCCAGAAGCTCGATCCGCCTGGGCCGGCCGATTCGCGCGTAGACGAGCACGACGCTGGCGATCACGCAGGCCTGGATGAGCAGCAGCCAGAGTCGGACGGCGAGGTCGTTGCTGATCCAGGTCAGGGGGACCAGGACGGCGGCGAAGACCGCCGGATAGATGTAGCCGCTGTTCAGCGACCAGTCCCAGGGGACGTGGGTGCGGGTGAAGTTGCCGTAGGGATCGCCGCCAACCGCGATCTGGTGGGCGGCCCACAGATAGTCCTGGAAGTCGTCGGCGCGGGGCGCGGCGGGCCCGAAAACCGGCAGGAGCAGCAGCCACCCGTAGATGCCGAGCAGCAGCACGATCAGGGCCGTCATGAGGAGGGCCGCTCGATCTGGCCAGCCGATCAGTCGCCGCACGCGCGTATAACCCGCCGCGGGGGCGGGGTCCCGCCTGCTGTTACACGGCCGTTACAAGGTCGGGCAGGAGGGGCCGGACGGTTCCCACCTCCCTCCGACGGACGTTTCGCAGCGCGGGATGCCCGTAGCGCTGCAGGCTGTCCGCCTCCCCGGGGTCCAGCCAGCCGAGCTGGTCAAGCGCCGCCACGACTGCCACCGCGGTCCAGGTGCCGTCCCCGCTCTCGAGCTTGAGTGCGAGTCCCTGGCCCGAGCGGCGGTCCGCCGTGCAGTGGGCGCCTGCGGCGCCGCCCTTGGCGACCAGCCGTCCACCGGTTGCCTCCATCAGGGCGGTGTCGAATCGAGCGGTGCCACCAATCAGGTAAGGGTCGCCGGTCATGGCGTCCACCACCGCCCGGGCATAGTCGTCGCGGGACGTCACCAGGACGGCGAAGGCGCGCGCCATCGCGGCCAGTGGGACGGCGGCATTGGGGGCGCTGCAGCCGTCGATGCCGAAGCGGATCTCGTCCGCCCCTAGTCCCGTGAACTCGGCAACGGTGGCGCGGATCTGGCGCTGCAACGGGTGATCGAGCTCCAGGTAGGTCTCGAGGGAGGCGCCCATCAAACGCGCGGCCGCCAGCATGCCGGCGTGCTTGCCCGAGCAATTGTTGAAGACTGCGATCGGCTCCGCCATCTGGCGGCGGGCCACGTCCGCAGCCGGCTCGTAGTAGGGCCAGTGGGCACCGCATTGCAGCGCGCCCTCGTCCAGTCCGGCGTGCCCAAGCAGATCGCGAACGATGGCGAGGTGCCGGGGTTCCCCGTTATGGGAGGCGGACATCAGGGCGATGTGCTCCGGCGTCAGCCCGTAGCGCGGGGCGATCTCGCTCCGCAGGCTGGCGATCGTCTGAAACGGTTTGGCGCAGGAACGAAAATAGGTCAGCGTCTGCGGGTCACCGAGCTGGTGGCGGACGCGACCAGCCGCATCGACGGCCGCGAGGTGCCCGGCATGGGTTGCCTCCCGAATGCCGCCGCGCTCGACCGCAACCAGCGGCGCGGGCGGGTTCGGCATTCGGTGAGTATAAGGAGGGATGGGAACCGCGATTTCACCTTGAGTGGTCGCAGGCAGCGAAGCGCGACGGCATGCCCTATACTTCCGCTGTCGATAGGCCTGCTCGGCCACGGCCCCTTCGGGCTTCGGTTCTCGGAATGGACTTGTTCACGTGCCAGCACCCACTGAAACACGAGCGACCCAAACGACATGGTCGGGGAGGCTACCGGTGGCCTCGCTGACGCCTGCCCCTCCCCAGATCAGCCTGCAGGGCGTCCAAAAGCGCTATCCGAACGGGACGATCGCCCTTCGTGACGTCAATCTGATCATCCCCAAGCAGGATTTCGTATTCCTCGTGGGGCCGAGCGGCGCGGGCAAGTCGACTCTGGTGCGACTCCTGATCCGCGAGGAGAAGGCGACCGCGGGCAGTATCCGGATCGAGGGCCAGGAGTTGGGTCGCCTCAAGCGGCGCCACCTGCCCTACCTGCGCCGCAAGATAGGCATGGTCTTCCAGGACTTCAAGCTGCTCCCCAACCTCAGCGTCTTCCAGAACGTTGCCTTCGCGCTGCGTGTCACCGAGGGCGCATTGCGTCACCTCAAGCCCAAGGTCGAGGAGGTGCTGAGCATTGTCGGCCTCGAGGGCAAGGAGGACAAGTTTCCCGACCAGCTCTCCGGCGGCGAGCAGCAGCGAGTCGCGATCGCCCGGGCGCTCGTTCACGACCCCAAGATCTTTCTCGCCGACGAGCCCACCGGCAACCTGGATCCGGCGACTTCCTGGGAAATCATTCAGCTGCTTCTGCAGATCAATGCGCGTGGAACCACGGTCCTGATGGCTACCCACAACCGGGAGATCGTCGATGTGATGCGGCGCCGGGTGGTGGCGATCGAAGGCGGCCAGATCGTCAGAGACGAAGATGCAGGAGGGTACCATGCACCGGCTCTGGAATCGCATTAACTTCGCCTTCACCAGCGCCTGGCAAAACTTCTGGCGGAACGCGGCCGTAAGTGTCGCCAGCGTCTTGATCGTCTGGGTGGTGTTGCTGGCCCTCGGGAGCCTGCTGCTCGTGCTGCACTCCCTGGACCAGATCGTGGCGCTCGAAAAGACGAAGGCGAGCGCCATCTCCGTCTATCTCGCCGACAACACCTCCCTCGCCAGTGCCATGGAGTTCAAGCTGCGCCTTCAGACCGACCCGCGGGTGAGCGCGGTCGCCTATGTCACCAAGGACGAGGCGATGGCGCGCTTTCGGCAGTTGCCCGCCCTGGACCCAAGCGTCATCGACACGCTGGGAACCAACCCGCTGCCGGCCAGCCTGGACGTGACGGTCAAGGACATTCGCGACCTCGGCGCGATCGACAAGGAGGTTCGCGCCTCTCCCCTGGTGGACAAGTCGCCGGCGACCAACTACGAGCCGAGCGTGATCGACAAGATCATCCTCCTCGCCCGCGTCGCCGGAATCGCGGGGATCGCCCTGATCATCGGCTTGACCGGCCTGTCTGTCTTCATCATCATGCTCACGATCCGGACAGCGATCTACCTCCGGCGTAAGGAGATCGAGGTGATGAAGCTGGTCGGAGCGACGGACTGGTTCGTGCGCTGGCCCTTCATCGTCGAGGGCCTGTTCGTCGGCGTCGTGGGTGCCGTCGTCGCCGTGCTGATCGTCGGCTTCGGCTACCGGCCCGCCGTGTCGAACCTGCAGAGCGTGTTGATCTTCGTGCCCCTGGCATTCGACCCCGTTTACCTGCGCCTGGTGTTGGCCGCGATGCTCGCCTTTGGGCTGCTGCTGGGTAGCGTCGGCAGCTACCTGGGGGTGCGCCGGTTCCTCAAGTCGTGATCAGCGCCCGACTCCGGACGGGGGTCGCCGTGATGACGTTGAGCCTCGCCCTGGTCGCGGCCGTCTCCGACAGCGTCTACGACAAACAACAACAGCTGCAGGGGCTCAACGGCCAGATCATCACGACCAGGACCCAGATCAAGCAGCTGCTCGACCAGGAAAACGCCATCAAGAGGGAGATCGCCGCCCTCGACTCGCAACTGCAAGCGGTGGCGATCCAGATCGATCAGGAGACCGCCAGGCTGGCCGCGATCGCCGCGCAGGTCGGCCAGGCGAAGATCGACCTGGCGAACAAGGAGGCGGAGCTGGCCCGCCATCTGGCGGACTTCGGCAAACGGATGCGCGTGATGTACAAGAGCGGCCAGGTCAGCGGGCTGGAACTGATCCTGGGTGCCGCCAACTTCAGCGACCTGCTCAACCGGGTCTTCTTCTTCAACGACATCGTCCAGGATGACCGCCGGCAGGTCGAGGGGCTTCGCCGGGAGCGCGCCGCGATCGAGGGCCTCAAAGCGGAGCTTGAGGCGAAACGGATCCAGCAGGCGCAGGTCGTAAAGACGATCCAGGACCAGCGGGCCCAGCTCCAGGCGATGCGCAGCCAGCGAGCCGCGGCCGAGCAGCAGGTCGCCGCCATCGAGGCGAAATTCGCCCAGCAACTGAGCGCAATGGAGGCCCAGCGCGAAGCGTTGCAGTCCCAGATCGCGGCGGTGCTGGGTGAGAGCCTGCGCGCTCGCTCCTCGGGGAAATGGAAGTGGCCGATCGACGGGGTGATCACGCAGGGGTTCGGCTGCACCAGCTATCCGTTCGAGCCCTATGACCCCGGCTGCTCCACCCGCCATTTCCACAGCGGAATCGACATCGCGAACGACGCCGGGACGACGGTGCACGCCGCTGACGGCGGGATCGTGCACAACTACACGATGGGCTGCTCCTGGGGCGGCCTCTGCGGCTACGGACACTACGTGATCGTGGTCCATGCGGGGGGATTCACGACCCTGTACGGGCACCTCTCCGGGTTCGCCGTGGCTGAAGGCACGCAGATCGACAAGGACACGGTAATTGGATACGAAGGAAGTACCGGCGCGTCAACCGGCCCGCACCTTCATTTCGAGATCGACCTGGCAGGGATGCCCGTCGATCCGCTCGCCTACCTCCCTGCGGCGTGAGGTGGCCCGGCGGGGCGTTCCCCGCCGGGTGTGATAATCGAGTGATGCCAAACTCCAGGCGTGCCGTCGTGCTCGTCGCGGTAGCCCTCGTTGCTTTTTACCTGGGGAATCTCGTGCAGTTTCAGTGGGGCGGGTTCGCTCCGGACTGGGTGAAGACGGCGCTCCTCTACAGCGCGCCGAAGACGGGCCTTGACTACGCGGGGCTCAACGAGGTCTTCACGACCATCCACAACCACTACATCAACCCGGACACCAACGGGACGAAGCTGACCGAAGGTGCGGCATCCGGGATGGTCAGCGCGCTCGGTGATCAGTTCTCCCGCTACCTCACGCCGGATCAGTACAAGTCAAACCAGACGTTCCTTTCCGGCACGTTTGCCGGCATCGGCGCTTCCGTGCTCCAGAAGGGTGACCAGATCCAGATTGCCGGCGTGATGCCAGGCACGCCGGCGGAGCGGGACGGCCTGAAGGTCGGCGATGTCATCGTGGCGGTGGACGGGCAGAGCACAAAGGGATGGACCGCGGACGATGCCGTGAACCGGATCCGCGGCAAGGCGGGCACCCATGTCACGCTCAAGTTGAGTCGTGCCGCGCAACCGCTGGAGATCGATCTCGTCCGCGAGATCATCACCGTACCAAGCGTCTCGACGCACGTCTTCGACAACCGCGTTCTCTATCTCCGGGTGTTCGAATTCGGCGACCGGACGTCGAGTGAGTTCGACCAGGCGCTGAAGGACAAGCTGAAGGGCTCGGTCAATCTGGTGATCATCGATCTGCGCGATAATCCGGGGGGCTTCGTCGACTCGGCAAACGACCTCATCAGTGAGTTCGTCAATAGTGGGACCAGCACGATCCTGGTGGAGCGGGGCGGCAAGGAACAGGTCAAGACCGTGACCGGCAACGGCCGCGCCTTCACCAACCGGCTCGTGGTGCTGCTGAACGAAAACTCGGCCAGTGCGGCTGAGATCACGGCCGGGGCCATCAAGGACCATGGGCGGGGGACGCTCGTCGGCGTCAAATCGTTCGGGAAAGGCTCGGTCCAGCAGGACTTCCCCCTTCGCGACGGCGACCTCCACCTGACGATCGCCCACTGGCTCACCCCCAACCGCCATTCGATCGACAAGACGGGCATCACGCCGGACCGCCTCGTGAGCCTGGCGAAGCCCGCCGATGAGTACGCCGTCGATCAGGCACCGAATACCTTCGCGCAGGACAGCCAGCTCACCGCCGCCCTCGCGCTCGTCGAGGGATAACGCTTCGGCAGCTCGTCGGGTGGTCGCTACAATCGTCTTGGTATGGCCGATGAGGCGTTCGACGTAGCCGTCATCGGCGGTGGCTCCGCCGGGTATGTCGGCGCCATCCGCGGTGCCCAACTCGGCCTCAAGGTCGCGGTGATCGAACAGGAAAAACTCGGCGGGACGTGCCTGCATCGTGGATGCATCCCGACCAAGTCGTTCCTCCATTCGTCGGAACTCGCCCACCAGATCCACGGCATGGGACCGCTTGGCCTCAAGGCGGAAGGCCTCCAGGTCGATTGGGCGCAGGTGCTGAAACGGAAGGAAGCGGTCGTCACCCAGCTCTGGCGCGGTGTCGAATTCCTGATGAAAAAGAACAAGATCACGGTTTTCAAGGGCCAAGGCGTGATCGAATCCGCCAGCACGGTGGTGGTGAAGGAGAGCGGCGAGACGGTAAACGCCAGGAACCTGTTGCTGGCGACCGGCTCGCGACCGAAGTCGCTGCCAGGCCTCGAGATGGACGGGGACCGCGTCATCAACAGCGATCACGCAGTGAACATCGACGCGATGCCGAAATCGATCGCGATCGTGGGGGCGGGAGCCGTGGGGACCGAGTTTGCCTGCGTCTACAACGGATACGGCGCTGACGTCACGTTGATCGAATTTTTACCGACGCTGCTTCCACTGGAGGATGCCGAAGTGGGGCAGCAGCTGGCAAAGGTCCTGAGCAAGCGGGGGATCAAGGTCCTGACCGGCGCCCAGGTCCAGCCGGAGACGCTCAAGCGCGGCAAGGGGACGATGACGATTTCGGTCAAGGTGGGGGACCAGTCGCAGTCGATCGAAGCGGAGCGGCTCCTCGTGGCGGTCGGCCGCGAGGCGCTCGTCAAGGACTTCGGGTTGGAGAAGCTCGATATCAAGCTGGAGAAGGGCTATATCAAGACCGATGAGCACTACCAGACCAGCACCCCGCACGTCTATGCGGCGGGCGACGTGATCGGCAACTATCTCCTCGCCCACGTCGCCTATTACGAAGGTGAGCATGTGATGGAGCACATTGCCGGTAAGAATCCAAAGCCCCTCGACTACAATCGGGTCCCCCGGGCCACCTACAGCTATCCGCAGGTGGCCAGCCTCGGCCTCTCGGAGAAGCAGGCGCAGGAGCAGGGCCTCAAGGTCAAGGTGGGAAAGTTCCCGCTGGTCGGCAATGCCAAGTCCGTGATCCTGGGCGAGACCGAAGGCTTCGTCAAGATCATCAGTGACGCAGACTCGGGCGACCTGCTGGGGGTCTTCATCCTCGGGCCGTCGGCCACCGAGCTGATCTCGGAGACCGCGCTGGCCAAATTGCTGGAGTCAACCCCCTGGGAGATTGGCGCCAGTATCCACCCGCATCCGACCGTCTCGGAATCCCTCAAGGAGGCGGCGCTGGCGGTGGACGGCGTCGCTATCCACGTCTGAGATGGCGACCACCACGAAGGAAGTCCAGGCGAAGGGTGGCAAAGACCGGCATCGCGCGCTCGGGCTGAGCGACGAACAGGCCCTGCGCATGTACGAGGTGATGCGCCTGGCCCGCGCCGTCGACGAACGGATGTGGCTGATCAACCGGCAGGGTCGCGCCCCGTTCGTAATCTCCTGCCAGGGCCAGGAAGGCGCCCAGGTCGGCATTGCCGCGGCGCTCAAGCCGGGGCACGACTGGGTCGCTCCCTATTACCGTGACGCCGGCGTCGTTCTCTGGTTCGGCATGACCGCGAGGGACCAGATGCTGTCCTTCTTCGCCCGGCGGGAGGATCCCAACAGTGGCGGGCGCCAGATGCCCGGGCACTACGGCAGCAAGCGGCTCCATATCGTCACCGGCGGGAGCCCGGTGGCCACCCAGCTGCTCCATGCAGCGGGGGTCGCACTGGCCTCCAGGCAACGAAAGGAGGATGCGGTCACCGCCACGTTCTTCGGCGAAGGAGCTGCCAGCCAGGGCGATGCGCACGAGGCGATGAACTTTGCCGGCATCCACAAGCTGGCGGTCATCTTCGTTTGCGAGAACAACGGCTACGCCATCTCCGTCCCCCAGACGCACCAGATGGCGATCAAGAATGTGGCCGACCGGGCCGCGGGCTACGGGTTCCCTGGCGTCGTGGTCGACGGTAATGACGTGCTCGCCTGCTACGAGGTGGCGAGCGAGGCAGTCGCGCGGGCACGCCGCGGCGAGGGCCCGACCCTGATCGAGGCCAAGACCTACCGGATGACCGCCCATTCCAGTGACGACGACGATAAGCGGTACCGGACCGCTGAGGAGGTCGCCCTCTGGAAGGCGAAGGACCCCATCCAGGCCTACGCCAAATACCTTCGCGAGGCCGGCGTCTTGACCGACGATACGGAGCGCGCCATCACGGAGCGAGTCGAGACCCAGGTCGACGAGGCGACCGAGTATGCCGAGCAGGCGCCGGATCCGTCCCCCGACGACCTGCTCAAGTTCGTCTACAAGAAGGACATCACGAACTGAATGGCAAGCAAGACCGTCATCGAGGCGATTCGGGAGGCGATGGATGAAGAGATGGAGCGCGATCCATCGGTCTTCATCATCGGCGAGGACGTCGGCGTCCGCGGCGGCGTCTTCCTGGCGACGGACGGCCTGTTCAAGAAGTATGGCCAGGACCGGGTGATCGACTCGCCACTGGCGGAGTCGTGCATCGTGGGGGTCGCGATCGGGGCGGCGGTCAATGGGATGCGGCCGATCGCCGAGATCCAGTTCGCCGACTTCATCGCGCCGGCCATGAACCAGATCATCGAGGAGGCGGCCCGTTTCTGCTACCGGACCGCCGGTGACTTCAACCTGCCGATGGTGATCCGCGCTCCCTGGGGTGGTGGCGTGCATGGCGCCCTCTACCACTCACAGAGCATCGAGGCCACCTTCGCGCATATCCCCGGGCTCAAGGTCGTCATACCAAGCTCGCCGGCCGATGCCAAGGGACTGCTGAAGGCCGCGGTCCGGGATCCGGATCCGGTTCTCTACCTCGAGCACAAGCGGACCTATCGCCTGGTGCGTGGGGAGGTGCCGGCCGGCGACGCGATCGTGCCGATCGGCAAGGCCGAGGTGAAGCGCGCGGGAACGGATCTCAGCCTGATCGCTTACGGCCTGATGCTCAACCACTGCCTCGCGGTGGCCGCCCAGCTTGAAAAGGAGGGTATCTCAGCCGAGGTGCTCGATCTCCGCACCATCAAACCGATGGACGAGAAGGCCGTGATCGCGACGGCAAAGAAAACCGGCAAGGTGCTCGTCGTCCACGAGGACAACCGCTTCGGCGGGATCGCAGGCGAGATCATCGCCATCATCATGGAGAACGCCTTTGACGCGCTCGATGCCCCGGTGATGCGGCTGACGGCTCCGGACGTGCCCGCGATGCCCTTCAATCACGCGCTCGAAGAGGCGTTCATGCCGAACGTGGAGACGATCCTGGCCAGGGCCAGGGAACTGGCCCGCATCTGATGGCGTCCGTCAAGATGCCCCAACTCGGGGAGTCGATCACCGAGGGGACGATCGCCAAGTGGCTGAAGAAGCCCGGTGACCAGGTCAAGAAGTACGAGGCGCTGGTCGAGGTCATCACCGACAAGGTCAACGCCGAGGTGCCGGCGCCGCTCGCCGGCGTGCTCAAGGAGATCAAGGTCACCGAAGGCACCACGGTGACGGTCGGCACCGAGATCGCCGTGATCGAGGAGGCCGGCGCGGCGACTAGCGCGTCACCCGCGACGCCGGTGCCGCCCGCCCCGGCTGCCGCCGTGACGCCCGTGGCCGCCTCCGACGGGGGATCACAACAGGAGGGCGGGACGCGGCTGTCGCCGGCGGTCCGAGCCCTGGTGGAGCAGCATGGCATCTCGGACGCCGAGTTGGAGCGGATCAGCGGCTCGGGCAGCGGCGGGCGCGTCTCCAAGAAGGATGTCGAGGAATACGTCGCCACCCGGAGTAAGCCCGAAGGCGCCGCTGATGGGGGAGGGAAGCGGAGCGGGGCCCCCGCACCCACAGCCCCGGGCCAGGCGACCCCGCTCAGCCCGATGCGGCGGGCGATCGCCGCCAACATGACGAAGAGCAAGCAGACGATTCCCCACGCCTGGACCGTCGCCGAGGTCGACATGACGAAGGTGGTCGCGTTCCGCAGGCAGGTGCGGGCCAGCTTCAAAGAACGCGAGGGTCTCGACCTAACCTACGTCCCGATCATCGTCAAGGGTGTCGTCGAGGGGTTGAAGGCCGTGCCGATCCTGAACGCGAGCTGGAGCGACGCCGGCGTCGTCCAGCACCGCGACATCAACATCGGGATCGCGGTCTCGGTCGACGATGGCCTGATCGTGCCGGTGATCCGGCAGGCCGACCAACTGTCGATCTCAGGCCTGGCCAGGGCTATCGACGACCTGGCGCGCCGCGCGCGGGCCGGCAAGCTCAACCTGGACGACGTCCAGGGAGCCACGTTCACGGTCAACAATCCGGGGACGTTCGGGACGATCATGTCGTACTCGATAATCGCCCCGCCACAGGCCGGCATCCTGGCGATGGACGCGATCGTGAAGCGCCCGGTGGTGATCGAGGGGGACGCGATCGCGATCCGGTCGATGATGAACCTCTGCCTCAGCTTCGACCACCGGGTGCTCGACGGCGTTTCGGCAGCCCGCTTCCTACAGGACGTCCGGCACTGGCTCGAGGGTTTCTCCGACCAGGTTCCGCTGTATTGACGAACTAACCGAGGCGCCAGCGGGTGGCACCAAAGGGCTCCGCGGAAGCCACCCCGAACGCTGTTTTGGGCGTCATCACGTACAGGTACCAGGGTGCCGGTCCTGCACTCGGCGCACTGTACTCGGCGGTTAGCGCGTCATCCGTCGCGCGTGCAGGCCATCCCTGGTCGGCATATCGCTTCGCGATCTGCTGCAGGGTCCTGGCGTCGGTGACCCGCGCCGCCATACCCTCGACGACCAGGTCGAGGTCGCCGAGCGACATGGAAAGGACGCAGTTCGGGTTTTGCGCCAGGTTTTGACTCTTCCGGGTCCCAGGTCCACTAACGAAATAGAACTGTCCGTCCACCCAGAGTGCTCCCACGCCTGCGACGTGCGGGCGCCCATCGGGACGAACGGTGGCGAGCCAATGGGTCAGAGGTTTGCGTCTTCGGGCCTCGAGGTCACAGCCTCGAGCTGGCCGAGCGCGCGCGACCACGGAATCGGCTTGTTGCCGTAGATGTCGAGGTTCTTCTGATCCATGTTCTCCCAATCCTTCCGATAGTCCTGCGTATCTATTGATTAGACGGCTCAGCGTCACGAGAATAATCGGCCATGCGCGATACTTATGGCGATGGCTGAAGGCGCCCCGCTCAAGTTTTACGGTCGCTCGAAGCGAAACGCGAGTGTGCCGATCGACACCAGGCGCCCGGACTGGCTTCGGGTCCGACTCCCGGGTGGCGCCCATTACAACGAGCTCAAGGGCATCATGCGTGGCCTCGAGCTGCACACCGTCTGCGAGGAGGCGCGCTGCCCCAACATCGGCGAGTGCTGGGAGGCGCGGACGGCGACCTTCATGATCCTGGGCGACACCTGCACCCGGGCCTGCGGCTTCTGCGCCGT
>JALZAV010000026.1 GCA_030948145.1 Candidatus Dormiibacterota bacterium | reverse complement strand
CCAGGCCGGCGAAGACGAAGCCGATCATGGCGGAGCGGATGGCTTCCTTTGCCTGCTCCACCCGTCGCGGGTTGCCGGCGGCCGTGAGGTACATCACCCCGCCGATGCTCAGGAAGAGGGTGGCGAGCGTGGCCAAGACGCTCGTGATCCAGAACCGCAGATTGTCGAGCACGGTCGGCAGATCGGGCGTCGCGGCATAGGCGGGGCGCGTCGTCAGCAACAGCAGGAATCCTGCGAGCAGGAGAATCCGGCCGGTGATCCGAACGCGGAGTCCCAACCTCACCGGCAGCGACCGCTGGTTGGCCTGACGCTTCTGGGGTCGGATCCGTGACGACGACGGGTCTGCTGGGGCTCGATTCTCAGGGCATGCCTCCGTTCGTAGATGAGGTTGGTAGTGCTGATGAGACCGAGCGCGTCCTCGACGTCTTCGTCGTCGTCAAGATCCATCTCAGATAGATCCGTGCGAGTCGCCACCCAGTCCGATCGCGTCGTCGTTGTTGTGCTCGTCGTCGTGGAATGCGCCAAGGTCCACGCCACTGTGGTCGATCGCCGCCACGGCGTCAGCTGGGAGGCTGTGCTCGGTCCTCAGGTGGCTTGCGTAGGATTCGCGGTCGGCGACGCGACGATCGATCAGATGTCGGATACCCATTGGTTAATTCCCTCCGTCCGAAGTGATGCTGATGCGGGACAGGCGCGCTGTTCGCCGGGCTCCGTCGGGTTCCGCGAGCGCGTGTGGAGAACCGGTCCCGTCCTGCGCGACCTGCCCTCGCATCTACTTCTAAAAGGCCGGTTTTGGGGGGCGATTGGTTACATCGAGTTTTCGGACGCCCGGCCAAATCGCCACGTAAGCCAGCCCTCCAAGCGCCGCTCTGCACGATACCGCCGCAGCTTTAGGCGGTTGTACGCAGCCGATCCATGGGCCGCCAGTTGACTCAAGGGAATCCCTTGGATGCGGGTGGCCCGGATTAGGTGCTGATCCCTCGAGGTGACGCCCGCTCGCCGGCACCAGATTGCCAGCAAGAAGTCGGCCTCAGCGCCTTCAAGATCCGGTTCGACGGTTAGATCGGCAATGGATGCGTCTCCTTGAGACTCGTTCAGCTCGCGCCTCAGCCATCCGCAGAGCAGCTTGTAGGTGTCCTTGACTAATCCGGCCAGGACCTGTCGCCGCTCTCCGAGTCGTGGATTCGCGAGAGCCCGTAGGGCGCAGACGAGCGTCTGTTGCCAGAGGTCATCGCCATCAAGGTCGAATTCGTCGACCTTGTCGATCAGGTGGCCGAGGGCCGGCTCAAGGAGTCCAAGGACAAAGAGCTTGGCCTCGGGCAATGGGTCAACCTGGACGCTTCGTACCAGCGCCCGCCAAATCTGAGGCTTCCGTGAGTCACGATCCTCGGTGTGCAGAAGCCCGCGAAGGGCAGCGGGATCGACGAACCCCTCGATGGCCGGCTCCCGCCTGCGTAGCGCTCCAAACCATTGGCGCAATGAGATCGAACCGAGTTCTCGCTCGAACTGTTGAACGAACGCCAGACGGCTGGGTGTCATGGAAGACCTCCTTGGTCATCCGGGCATCCCAGTTGTCTGGCTCAGTCAGCCCGTGGGCTTATGGGTTGGCGCCGTCGAGGAATGTCATTGGCTCCCCGGTGTCCGGGTCTTGCCCTCGTCCTCTCTTTAGACCACCTCCTCTCTGTTATCGGCCGGTCTCCATTCCTGCTCGATGGCAAACCGAACGAGTTTGCCGTCTCGCACGACGCCCCGGAACGAGCCGTAGCGAAGGGTGTCCAATGCTTGCCTGTGGGCTGCCATGGCACCCAGGATGGACTCGCTCTTCGGGTCCCTGGAGACATCGGGCTTCATCGCCACTTACCCTACTCAGCGACCGTCCGCTGACCGTCCGCTGTTGACAGGCTCCTCGTATTCAGCCGGCCAAGCCCTGCGTCCGTCGACCGTCCGTCGATCGTCCGTCGCCTCCCAAAACGGGCCGGAATGGTCGACTGGCCGGTGGTTTTGCGGGTGGCCACGAAAGTTGATCAGTTCGTGCCACCGATCTCGATCACGAAATTTGACCCGGCCAATTTCGTGTCTACGTCGAACGTGGGGGTTTGCCCAGGGGCAAGCCGAAGAGCGCTCCGTTTGAGGACGCGGTGGTCGAACGGCTACGGGTGTCGTCCTTCTTAGGCGTCTCCTGGCAGCCGGGGGTTATCGAACACGACCCCAAATGGCAGGGCTGTGTATGTCTGAAAGGGGGGTGATACCCAGCCTCTGAGGGGCTTAGACTGGGACTCTGGCGAGTTGGCTCCACGCCCCCCGGAGTCGGCTCGCTTTTTTGTGCGCGGAGGTTCGACCCGAATAGCAACAGATGTTCGGTGATTGGTTCCGAAGGCGGGTCGCCGCCGATCAACGGACGCTCAGCGGACGGTCGACGGACGCTCAGCGGACGGTCAACGGACGCTCAGGGGCCGACTTGGGCTGTATGGTGGCTTGCAGTAAAGGGCGGTGAAGGTTGACCTCGAAGTCTGACCCACCTAAAATGCCACCAACAGTCCAAGCGCCGGGGTCCAAGAAGGGGAACCGCATGGAGGGGGCGCAGGGGTTGCGCCTGCGGCTCGTCGGCAGTTGGACGCGGGTCGTGATCACCGCGGCGGTCGTCCTTGTGCTCTGGCTGGCGTTTGCCTGGCTGGCAGCCACCGGCCGCCTGGCCGACTTCCGCTACCTGAACGTTCCTATCCTGCATCCGTACCCGCCGGCGGGCTATGTCCAGAACCCCTTCAATCCTGGGGACAAGAGCGACCTTATTAATGTTGCGCAGGCTGTCCAGGTGAAGGCCGATCTCCTCCGGGACGGCCAGGTTGAGGTGGTGGCCGCAGCGAGTGGCGATCCTGGAACGCTCTCGAGCGCGCTTACCGGTCGAGCCCTCGACAAGTTCACCGCCCTAATCCAGCAGAACAACTCCCAGAACGTGGCTGAGCGAACAGTCAACCACTTCGATTCGGTGGTCACGGGTCGCATGGCTGACCCGAACGATCCGAACATCGGCTGGGCGGTCAAGGAAAGCGGCACTGCGATCCTCAGCTTCAAGTCGAAATCTGACGGCGCGGCTGTTCGTGAAGAACGAGTTCGCTTTAGCAGCACGTACTGGCTGGTTCGCGTTGGCGACCGCTACCTAATCGCCGATTCTCTGATTCAGACGCAGCCGATCCCATGAGGCGATTCGCCCGGCGAGTGGCCGTCCCCCTGTTCGCAAGTCTGTTGGGAGCCGCAACCGTGCACACGGTTGGGTGGGCAGAGGTGCCTGAATCGACATCATCCACCGTGACCGTCGGCCCGACAAGCAACGGACCGGTCGTGACTCAAGGCAATGGCAGCTTTGATAGCAGCGGGATCGCCGCGGCCGCGAGCGCAAGTTCGCCGCAGGCTGGTTCATCAGGCGCGACTTTCACCTACACGCCAATCCCCGACAACTTGCTAATTACCTCCGCTTGGCCGCCCGCTGTTCAGACCGGAGTAATCGCGAATCGTGGCACGGGTTTTCAGCCAGCGTGTCCGCCAGGGCAGACCGGCTACTACGTCTACGACTCGACCGGATCGTTCGCCGGCGTCCTTTGCGTGCCGACCACGACGACGGGCACGCCGGGCGAGCTGGCTTTGGCGCAAGAGGCGAGCTCACGGCAAGCGTGGCCGAGGCTGACGGTCGGCGTCAATCCGGACAGGGGCCTCACTGGGCTTGCCTCATGGTTCTGGCTTACACCGTCAACTGCGACGATGCCGCCTGCGAGTGCGACCGCCGGTCCTCTGACGGTCACGGTGCGGGCGTCCTTGATTGACGTGCTCTGGGACTTCGGCGATGGGGGCCGGACCGATTCCGGCCTCAGTTTCGGGCAGGCCTACCCACGCCAGAGCAGCATCGGTCACGTCTACCAGACCGATACCTATCAACAGCCTGGTGGCTACCAAGTCGCGGCAACCCTGCGGTTTGGGGTTTGGTACTCCGTGAACGCTGGGCCCTGGCGCTTCCTCGGCACCAAGGGCAAGAGTTACGCGCTGTCGTATGCCGTCAACCAGATCCAACCGGAAGGAGTGCCGGCCAGCCCATGAAACTCTTATCACCCGAACGCACAGCGGACCGTGTAGTCGCCTCGACGGTGCAGCGCCGGTGGCGCTGGGCAGCGCTGGCCGGACTCGTGGTGTTCCTCGGGCTGGCCGGATATGCCCTGGCCATCATGGGAGCGAGTAAGGCGAGCAACCTGCAGCCAGTCTCCGTCCTCGTCGCTGCGACTGACATTCGGGCTGGCAGCACGATCTCCGACGGCATGTTGCGGGTAACCGGCATCCGGTCGAATGATTCCAGCCTTCTGACCACCCTCATCTCTGCGAATGACCGCTCAAGCATCGTCGGCCAGGTCGCATCGGTAACGGTCCCTGCCGGCCACCTGATTCCGTCCAATCTTGCTAGCCCGCAAGTTCACGGCCAGCTGTGGCTCGCGTCCATTCCGGTCAAACGAATGCCTGCTGGCCTCGCGATCGGCGACCATGTGGCCCTCCTAGCCGAGACCCCGAACAAGCTCGGGCAGCCAGTCGACTTCGTCTTCATGCAAGACGTCGAGATCGCCCACGTGACCGGCAACGCCGTGGACCTCTGGCTGCCGGCAAAGGTGGTGCCCCAGGTCGAGTGGTATGCGGACCACGGCGGCCTCGTGCTCCTTCGGATGCCAGCAGGGGTTATCCAGCAAGACCTCCCGGCAGCAACAGGACCCTGAGGCATGGAATCCGGCCGGCCCGGCCAGCTGATCGCGATCGTCTCCGCCCGATCCGACGGTGCCACCTCGCTGGCTCTCGGGCTAGCAGCTGTGTTGGGGGCTCGCCATCGGACGGTGTTGGTCGACCTGAACCGGGACAACGCCGAGATCGCGACCTTTCTCAATGCGGACGAGTCAAAGACCGTCTACCACCTGGCGTACAACGCCCAATTGGCGGCGATCACGGAGATTGAATTGCGTGAACACCTCCAATGGCAAGACGGGTTTGCCGTGTTGCCAGGCATCACCGACCAACGGCAGGCGGAGCAGATCACACCGCTCTTTATGGGCAACCTGCTCCAGGTCCTCCGGAAAGAATTCGAGGTGGTGCTGGTCGACGGCGGCCGCCTTCGCCAGAGCCTAGTGTCCGCGCTCAGCGCCGGCAGCGTGCTGTGGGTGGTCGCCCCCCGTCCGCTCGGACTCGCCGCCTTCGAGCGCGCTTACCGCGCCGTGGAAGAAGTCACGCATCCGACGTTCAACCTCCAGGTCGTCCTGAATCGCGTGTCAGCAGAATCGCTTGCGGATGTCGCGACCTTCGTCCGCTCCGAGTACGGCCTGCCGGTCCTGGGAGAAGTCCCAGACTGCCCGAACTTCTGGTCGAGGGCTGAGCTGGCTCACTCCGTTCGAGGCTTGTCGACGCCCATCGTGGACCGCCAGCGCGCCCTCCGCGCCTACGGCGAGGAGGCCATTCCGATGCGGGCCGCGCTGGAGAGACTGGTCGAGCGCATAACCGAGCCCGCGGTTTCCGCAGCAACGGCAAGCTAACGATGGAGCAGCGCGAGGCGCCCGCGAGCGACGTAGAAGCAGCGGAGCGGCTGATGCTGACAGCCTTTCGGAAAGACCTCGACGAGTTGCTCGCTGGGCGTTCGGATCCTCGCCCGCGGGCGGACGATGACAAAGCCATCTTCGCGCTGGCCGATCAGGCGGTGAAGCAGTACCATGCGGCGACCGCTCGGAGCCCGGAGCTGCCGCGGCTCTCGGCGGTCCAGTACTGGGAGATCCGTCAGCGCTTATACGTTACGCATAGCGCGCTGGGGCCGCTCGGGGAGTTGCTCGCGCTCGATGGCGTGGAAGACATCCACATAAACGGGACGCGGGCCGCCTATCTCGAGTACGGAGATCGACGGGAAGCACTGTCGCTGGCCTACTCCTCGGAAGACGACTTGACCGAGCTGGTCAAGTACTACGCCGAGCAAGGTGGCAAGCACTTCGATCCGGCCAATCCCATGGTCACCGTGACGCTCCGGGATGGGAGCCGGCTGAACGCGATTCTCCCACCCGTCGCCAAGCCGCTCGTCATCACCGTTCGGAAGCAGCAGCTGCGGCGATTTCTCTTGCTGAAGGATCTGGCACGGGAAGGGGCGATTCCGGCGCAAGCCATTCCCTTCCTCGAGGCGGCCGTTCGCGCCCGCTTGAACACCGTCATATGTGGCCCGACCGGATCCGGCAAGACCACCCTGGCACGAATCCTGGCGCTGCTGATCCCGACAGGCGAGCGAACCTGCGTCCTGGAGACCGAAACCGAGCTGTGGCTGCACGAGCTCCGAGAAGCGGACTTCTTCAGCCTCGAGGAGCGGGACGCCAATGTGGAAGGAGCCGGTCGGGTCACCCTTCAGGACCTGTTTCAACGCGGCGCTCTGCGTCAGCGTCCGCGCCGGATCATCGTCGGCGAGGTCCGCGGGAAGGAGGCCCTGGACATGCTCCACGCCATGACGAGTGGACACGACGGAAGCCTGACAACGCTGCATGCCAGTGGGCCGAGGGCCGCCCTCCAACGGCTCGAAGCCCTCGCCATGTCTGCTGACCCGCACCTGGCGCCCATGGTGGTGCGGCAGATGGTGGCCGGCGGCGTCGATTTGATCGTCTACCTCGGCACCTATCAGCGGGGGCGCCAAGCATGCCGCCGGCTGGGCAGCCTGGCCTTCGTCGCCGAGAACCCGGAGGACCCATACGGCGGGCTGCTGCTTCAGGAGTTTTGCAGCTACGCGCCGTCGTCCGACGATTGGCATTGGGAGGGGGCTGCCCTAGCCCATGTCCCATCGAAGATTCGGGACAAGCTGCAGCTGGCAGAGATCGACCCATCGCACCTCTTAGTGCACGTGGTTGACCATGACTGACAACGTCAAGATCCTCCTTTTCATCGGCCTGGCTGGTGCCGCGGCCAGCTGGCTGGTAATGACCATTCCCGAGCTGAGGGATCGTGGCCATCTGTGGTCAAAGGTCCGGCGACGACTCATCGGTGTCATGGGAGTGGAGATGGCCCGCATTGCCCTTGTTCAGGCCGATCTGGACTGGCTCGCCGTCCGGTGGTGGCTGGGCGTGCGACTCGGACTCTCGAGCGCGGCCGGTGTTCTCACGTTTGCGCTCTTCCATCTGTGGGTGCTTGCCGGGCTCAGCATCCTTGCCTGCTACTACCTTGCTGGCTTGGCACTCGAGTTTCGTCGCCGGCGGGTTCAGCTGGCGCGTCAGCGGGCCCTCCTTGATGCCATCCGGTACGGGGCCGCCGTCATGAGCCGGGCAGGGAACCTACTGCAGATGCTCACAGCGCTGGCCGACCATGGTCCGTGGCAGGTGCGGCGACTCTTCCTCCAGATCGTCGACCGCGTGCAGGGGTCCCGCGGCAACACGACGCTCACGGACGCGATCCAGGAGGTTCAACGACAGTTCGCCGACCCCATGATCGATGACGTTGCCCTCGCCCTCGTCTTGCATGAGCGGCAAGGCAGCCGGCTCGTCCCGGCCCTGGAGATCCTGGCCTCCGATTGGGACCAGGCTCTGGCCCTGCAGCGCGAAGCAAAGGCGCTGCGAGCGGGCGTCGAGGCGTCGGTATTGATCCTGACCATCCTGCCCTTCGTCTTTTTGGTGATTCTCGAATCGCTGGCTCCTGCATTGCTCGAGCCGTTCCGCTCGCCCCTTGGCGAGCTGCTGTTTGGCGGCGCGGTCGTTTGGATGGTCGTCGGCTACCGCGTGCTGCAGCAGATGGCTGCGCCGCCCGCCGAAGAACGCGTCTCGCTGAGGCTGGAGACCGAACCATGACAACGTGGCTGGTCGCGAGCTTTGGGCTTGCCCTGATCGCCGGGACCGCCACCATGGTCCTGATCGCCAGCTGGCCTCGTCGCGTCACGGCGGAGGAGTGGATCGTCCGTAGGAGACAGGCGAGCACTCCTCATGCTCCCAAAGCACGAGCCGGATGGCTTCTACGCGTTCGCCTTCCGAGCCGTTGGGCTCAACAGGCCGGCTACCGCGAGGCGGCGCAGGAAGTGGAGCGGGATCTTCGCCTAGCTCAGCTGGCGCGGTTTGCAACGTTACCCTCGAGTCCGGAGCAGCTCCTCGAGCGGTTAGCCAAGGCCGGCTTGACGGGTGCCATCATTGGGCTCCTCCTCGCGATTTTCCTGTGGCGGGCTGGGATTACCGAGAACCCCTGGGCGTCGGCCGTGTTTCTGATGCTGCTGGGTGGGTTGGGGGCGACCGGTGAGGCCTATTGGCGGCTGCGTAAGACAGCGTCTCGGCTGCGCCGCTCGGTCATCCGGCGGCTCCCACGGATCATCACTGGTGCCCGAATGGTGATGGAGAGCGGTGCGGCCACGCCGGAGGCTGCCTTGGCCCTGACGGTGACTCTCTATGCTGACCCGGCTGCTGACCTGTTGCGCGAGGCGATCCGGATCAAGGAAGTTCACAAGCTCAGCCTCGAGGACGCCCTCGACCAGGTCGGCGCTCACTACGGCATCGCGCCCTTTGGACAGCTTGCCGACGCGTTTCGCATCGGTCGCCGCTACGGGACCCGCCTCAGTGAAATCCTGGCCAGCTTTGCCCAGGAACTCCGACGGGAGTGGCACGCGAGCTACCGCGAGCGGATCACCCGCGCCCCAGTCTTGATGACTGTTCCCGCCCTGATCTTCTTCGTGGGGCCCCTCCTCGTTCTCATCCTCTTTCTGGTCTTCACGCCGCTCTTCACGGTGCTTCGCCAGCTATGAACTCCATCCATCAACGCGCGCAGAGCCTGGTCGAGTTCGCCCTCACCATCGGCTTGCTGATGGTCCTGGTCGTCGCGACGGCCCAACTCGCGATCTACCTTCACTATCGGAATAGTCTCGGGCTGGCCTGCAGGGAAGGTGCCTTTGAGGCCGGCCTTGCCGGACACAACCTGGCTGACGGCAAAAGGGCAGCGCTCGATCTCTGGCAGAAGCTGGAGCCGTCCGCCGCCCCAATCACGGTGTCCGCGAATCAGTCCGCTCTGGCCAGCGTGTCGCTTCGTGGGTGGGCGCCCGCCATCGTCCCGGTTCCGATCCCTCCCTTCACCAAGCTTCCGATAACCGCGAGCTGTGCGCATACCATCGAACGCTTCCAGCCGGGTTCCGGCCCATGAGGCGCTCACAGTCGGGCCAGGCGCTGGTGGAGTGGGCTGCGGTTGCCTTCGTGCTCCTGCTGTTCGCACTCGGCCTGGTGGCAATTGGCCAGATCGTGGGCGAGTACATGGCCGTCCGTAGCGCCGCGAGCCAGGCTGCGTTTGCCGCCGCTCGAGCTCCTAGCGCGGGCGACGCCGTCGTCGTTGGGCGGAACGCCGCTCGCGAAGCTATCGGGAACAGTCAGCTGGAGTCGTTCACCGTGCAAATCGACATCGGGACCTTTGAACGGGGAGGCACATTGACAGCGCATGCCGAAGCCTTCGTCAGCCTGGCTCCTTTTCCCATCGTCAGGCAGCTCCTCGGTCAACGGTTCCACCTCGCATGGGAAGCGTCGGCCCTCGTCGAGCCATATCGCAGTAGGGCGCCATGAGCAGGACCCGCGGCAGTGGCGAGAAGGGACAGATCCTGGTTTTGGCGGCGCTGCTTCTGGCGTTCCTGTTCATCCCTCTCAGCGTCTTCGTCATCGACACCGGCCTCGTCGAGGCTGGCTACGCCCAGCTGAATGAGACCGTTCAGGCCGCAGCCGAAGACCGCGCCTCCATGCTGAATGCCGACCTGTACCGCTCCAGCCACGGCCGGTCGGTCGAGCTCGACCCGGCCCTGGCGCGCCAGGTGACAGACCGAGCACTCACGGTCAGCCGCTTGCCGGGACTGACCTCGTGGCAGATCGAGGTCCAGGGGACGACGGTCACCGTGACGGCAAACCTCACGGTGCGGCTCTTCGTGTTAGGCGGAGCAAGTCTCAGAACGAAGAAATCGGCACGTCTTAGCTATGGACCGTAAGAACGCCCTGCAACCCTACCGCGGAAGTCTCGCGGTTTCGACTTCGACCCTGGCGGTCGCCGTCCTACTGTCCGTTGCGCTCTGGCGGCTCGGCTCCAACGGCCAGCCTCTGGTCCGCGCATTGGCAGAGGGCAGTCTTCCTCTCGGCTTGGCAGCGGGAATTCTGCTCGTGGTCGCGGCAGCTACAGTCGCCATTCATATCTCGGTGACGGCGCCCTACCCTTCGGTGTCCGTCGAGGAACCTCTGCTGGCCGCTCCGCGGGTACTTGCGATCCGTCGAGATGCGCCATTTATCGTCGTCCTCGGGATCACGCCAAAATCCGGTGCCAGCACGCTGGCATGCGGGCTGGCGTTCGTATTGGCTACTCAAGGACGGATGGCCAAGGAGCCTGGTCGCCGCCTCAGGCCGCTCTGCCTGTTAAGGAGCGACGATCTCCCGAGCGGAGTTTCGCTCGACAGTCAGGCGCTTGAGGCGTATCTTCGCGCCCAATCCTCGTCCGTCGACGACGATGTCGTCGACCTCGCCGGCCGTCATCCGGAAGGAATTGAGTTCCTGGCGATGGGTCGCGAGAAACCGAGCGCCTCCCAACTTCGGCAGCTTCTCCCTGTGCTTCGGGATAACTACGACGCGATCATCATGGACATTCCCGCCGACGACCGTTGGCTCGCGACGGTGTCCGCGGAGCTTGCCGATGCCGTCTTCCTTATGTGGGCTCCTCGGACTGAGGCTGGAACGCTCCAGCGTTGGTTGGACCGGCTCTGGGGCCTCGGTCTTGAAGGGAAGACAATTTTGACCGTCGGCCGGCGGCTAGCCGCCGACCCGTCACTTCCGAAGCATGCTTCTCAGTTTGTGCTGGAGATCCCTGAGGACGGAGCGATTCGTGACCGCGGCGACAGCGATATGGCGTGGGCCGTAGCCAATTGGAGCGCGGCGGGACGACAACTCCGCCAGGCCGCTCGGAATCTGCTTCCAGACCTCCTACCCCATGGAGCCGACGGATGGTGATCATGCTGAGCCTGCTGGCAATCTGGCTACTTTTCGTGCTGCTGGTGCCCAAGCGGGCTGTCAACTCGTTGGGTGAGCGCCTCCGCGCCACTGTCCAAGGCCATCGCGTCTACGTCTTCGCGCCACCCGCGGAGCTTGGTCGAGGTTTGGTATTGAGCGGTCTCGGCGAAGGCGTCAGGCTGATCCAGCTAGGCTTGCCGGTCTACCTCCTGTGCCTGTGGGCAGAGGCGCGTGGTCGCCGGCGCCGCCTGGCCATGCCGTCAACCACGACATCACCATTTCCGCCGGCGCCGAAAGTGCATCCGCCCGTGCGGCGGCAATATGTCCTGCCGCCGATGGCCTGGCGACGTGAATGGGAGGCAACGCTTCGTTCGAAGGGGGCTAAGGCCGACGGGCCCGTAGTGTCCGTGACAACTCCGCCAGGATCAGAACCTACTCAACCATCGCCCGGCGCCTTGACCATTCGATCTCTTGGCACTCTTCAGCTGGTGTATGCCGGCGAAGATCTGACGTCGAGGCTGCTGCGGGCACCGACCCTAAGCTTCCTTTGGCTCTTCCTGCTCACGCATGCGGCCGCACGCCCTGGCGCGAAAGTGCACCGACAGGTGCTGGCTGAGGAAGCCTTTCCCGGAATCGACTTTGAGCAGCAGCGAGGTCGACTTCGTGGTCGCTTGAGCGACCTCCAGCACGATCTTCCCTCGGTTCTGGCCGATCGGGTCAAGGTAGATGGAGACCTGCTAAGACTCGACCTTGAGACAGCCGAGTTTGACGTCACCCGACTACGACGCGTTGTGGATGATCTGGCGGCTGGAACCGGCCTGCTACCTGAGGCAGGAATAAAGGCAATCGAGACAGCGATCGGTGATTGCGGCGGCGAGTACCTCCCTGTCTGGGATGAGGTCGAACGGCAAACGACGGGTGGCCGCGGGTCCGCCGGAGACCTCGTTCGGGCCGTCCGCACGCTTACTGAGGATTTCCATATCCAACTCCTCGTTCGCCTCGCCGACCATTACCGGGCTCGGCGCGATGTCCCGCAAGCGATCCCACTACTGGAGGAGGTGCATCGCCGACGGCCCGAGCGGGAGGATGTGGCCCATATGCTGATCGGCGATTACCGCGAGACGGGCCAAACAATGCGCGCAGGTCAACTCGAAACGGCGTACCGATCGGACTTCGTTCAGGCGCCGAGGCGGACCGAATAGCCCAATGGAGGTTCAGTGGAGGAGGAAGCTATGAAAAGACGGCTCGAAGGTCAGGCGATGGTGGAATATGCGCTGATTCTGGTGCTGATTGCGGTGGTCGTGATCGGCGTATTGCTCCTTTTGGGAGGTCAGATCAAAGGCATCTTCAGTAACATCGTTGGAGCACTTGGTGGGCGATAGCCCGCTAGCACGGAGGACACCACGACATGAACTTTTGCACTTGGTGCAACGGCTACGGCTCCAGCCTGAAGGACCCTGAGGGGGTCGATCGCTGCACCCGCTGTGGCGGATCGGGTTTCGAACGCACTCCGGCCGCGCCGGACAACGAGAAACATCTCGGCCACTTCGATTACACGCGTCACGTCTGCCGACCCAATCCGATCGAATGCACCGTTTGCCACGGCGACGGGACAGGTGGCGTGCCAGCATGATCAACCAACCCAGCAAGGGCCTAATGGCGTTTCTGCTTCGAACAATCGAGATGATCGGATAGCAGCCCGCCCCTAGCCTGGCCGGACGTCCTCATCGATGCCGACGGGATCGATGGGCTCGTTTCTGCGGCCACTGGCCTACTGACCGCTTCAGACCTCGAGCACTTTACCGGGGTCGGTCTCGATGTTTGTACAACGTGGCCAGCGGATGATCGGCTGGCGGCCTCAGTCGTCGGTGCTCAGCGGGCTGAGTCCACGGCCTCAGTCGATGATCTCGATGTGGGCGTCTAACCCAAGCTGTCGCAGACCCTCCCCCACGACGAGCTCGAGCGTCTCGCGTGGAATCCCAGCGGCGCCGCCATCTGCCGTGATGACGATGTCGAACGTCGTCGAGACGCTGTTCGCGTGAAGGGGCAAAATTGCGACCTTGACAATGTCGCGGGCTTTGTCGGCGGGTACCTGACCGATGGTCACGCGCACCCGTGTGGGGTTCGCCGAGCTTTTGGACGGTGGCTGTGCCTTTGGCTGGCCGCCCACGGGTTCGGCTACCGGTGCGTCTGGCACTGGAGTAGCTATTGGCGTCGCGGGTGCCGGTCGGGACCGAACGAGCGTGTCGATGGCCTTGGCGCGGACCAGCCATGTGCCGGGCTGGAAAGCGATCTCATCGAGCGGCACGTCGGTCCCAAAGCGGAGCACAGCATCATCGGCCCGCCAGTCGCTCCCCGACGCCAGACCAAAGATCCGCTGCTTGACGCCATCCGCCAGACAACGGCGGAGGACCTCGGGGCTAGCGAGCTTCGGCAGCCGGGTCAGCCGCGCGAATTGCGCAAGCAGCTTGTCGAGCTCCACCGCTTCGGTCGCGTCCGGCAGGAGACTGAACCTAGCCGACAGCAGCGCAGCCGGCGCGAGCTTGTCGATAAGCCGGTCAGCATTCCGGAGGTACTCGAGCGCCCGGCCCGATATCGAGGCGCCAGCTCGTGCGGGGCCAAGGTCAATGCGATCAAGAGCCACCTTGCCCTCCGACTCCCCCAGGAGGGCCAGATGCCTGTAGGCCATGACCACGAGTTGCGGCAGGCGCTCTTGAACCGCGTCGAGACGTTTGATGAGAATTTCCTTTTGCTCGACGTTGAAGCGCTTGAGGCGCTGGTTGTCCTCCCCGACGTCACGTAACGCCGCAAGGGTTCGCGCGGCTGCGCGTGCTTGAGTGAGTGTCTTACCGTCGGCGATAACGAGCATGGCGGAGTTCTTGTTCGCGCGAAAGGTGGAACCGCAGTACTCAAGCACGCGCTGCGCGGTCGTGACGGCATCGTCCGTATCTGCTGCGCCATCCATCCGATGATCGAAATTGAGGACGCCAAGGGTCAGCACTGGAGCATCCGCGAGATCCACGGAGTCCTGCACCCAGGGTTGGGACCGCATGACGACCGTTCCCGCGTCGCGAACCTCCGACGTTGCAGCAGAGATTGCCTCACGGACGAGTTGGTAAACACGCGTGTCGGGAATGGCTGCTTCTCGCTCAAGCACGACTTTGTTCAAATTCGGTTCAGTGGTGAACCGGTAGCGTCCACCCTCGAGGCGCATGTACCAGAGCGTGCTCTCGAGTGCGTCGCGCACGTCCTCAATCTGGCCGCGCGACAGCCCCGGGCGACCAACACCGAGCAAAAGCTGAGTCGCGGACGCGCCGTACACCTTGTCGGGGCCAAACGAGTCAAGGAAAGCCGTTGTCGCTAAACCGCGAGCCAGCCGTATTTCCTTGACCTGGCCGCCCCGGCGATTATCTTCCTCGACCGCCTTGGAGTCAGCCCGGATGATGTCGGCGTTGAGTGCTGCCTTATATGAGTCCCCTGCAAATTTGATGACCTCGGCGCGAACGCCGGCATCAGCGAGAGGCATGTCGCCGGCGAGGATCATTGGCGATTTCGATTTCGCCTGTGAGAGCGCCTTGACGGTATGGGCCAGGGTTCGTAGCGCTCCGCGAGTCCGCTGGAACCCAGACAGGGAGCCCCACCGGTTGGTGAGAATGTCGACGAGCTCAGGGTGGAACGGGTAGGCATTGGCTATTCGGTCGCGGTAGCCCTGGTCTCCATACGAGCCTGGCAGCGCGTCGCGCATACCTGCGTAGTACTCCGCGAATGAGCCGGCAATTTCCTGGCGTTCCTCTTCCGTACCGACTCTTATGAACAAGCGGCGATGCAGGATTGGAAAAATGTCATCGCCCTCGACGGGAGTGACGATGTTCTCCGCCCGCCCTACGACTCTGGACAGCCTGTCCTGCATATCTTCACCCGCGAGGCTGGCGTAATCCTCTGCTTGGGAGCTAGTCAAGCTGGCCAACATCGCCACCTTGGGAGTGTTCGAGACAGCGGTAGTCAGCTCCTTGATTAGGGTCAGCGTCAGTGCGGCGAGGTTTCCGTCGTGCGCCTTGACGGCGAGGGCCTTGTTCAGATATTCGAGCGTTTCGTCGAACAGAATCAGACAGGGGCTGTGCGCGGCCAGCAACTCGGCTAGCTTCACCGTAGACGAGCCTTGATACGACGCGTCGGCGCCAGCAATCCGGTCCCAGGCAGTCTTGCCACCGAGTCGGTAAGCGAGATGGCCTAACAGGGTCGTGAGGACAGCGCCGTCAGGCATGGACTGCGGACTTACCGATATCGCCGACCCATCAAGTACCACAACGCGCGCTTTCGGAATCGTGCCGCCCGGAAGGATGCCGGCGACCTCTCGACCGATAGCGGTCCCGGCGACCGCGGCTGGCGACCCAAAAAGGTGATACGCAGCCAGCATGGTATGCGTCTTCCCACCACCGAACTCTGTCTGGAGCCTGTAGACGCCGGCAGCGGCCGGATCGCCCGCAAGTCGCCTGCCAAGCTCGTTTAGCACCGCCCGGAGGTTCTCGGTGAGGTAGGTCTTGTCAGTGAATGTGGTCGGATCCAAGTAATCAGCAGGGCCGTGACCCTCGGCTACCATTCCTAGGTCCGCCGCGAACAGAGACTCGTCGAACGAACCGTCCGCAATGTCCTTGCGAGGCTCGGCTATTTCCAACCAGGGATGTAGCTCCACGTTATTCCTCGCCTGGGCGTTTTTGCACAGGACCAGTCTCCAGCAGCGTCTTCTGCTCGACGCCGCCCCACTCTATTCGCTGTTGCTCGGCGCCGGGCTGTGCCACTTTCGCGGCGGCACTCGCCAGCGCGTCCTGGTTACCCGTCAGCCCGAGCAGCATTGTGCGCTCGCGATTCCCTTCAGGCAGTACCTCTCCCAGCGCCCTGGCAAGTGACCAGAACGCTGTTGAGGTACCCATCCCTGTGTCGCCTAGGAGTTGCTCGAGCTCTCTACGCCGACCCGCGTCCCAAAGGGTGCAGGCGACGTGCAGGACGTCGATCATCAATGGGCTGGCCCCGATTTTTAGGCCCTTGCGCTCCTCGGGTCCACGCAGTGCAAAGTTGGAACCCACTTTCTCCGCGAGGCCATCGTGGCCGAGCATCGTTGATAGATCCACGTCCAAGGCCCGCTGCAGTTTGTACGCTTCATCCGCAGGAATGGATTCTCCGTTATAAGCCCAACGCCATGTTAGGTACATAAGCGAGACCGGATCGAGTGAACTAACTGACTCGTCGCCCAGTAGTTTGCCCATGGCGCGGCGGGCCACGACCTGGCGTGCGAGGGCCATCAGTTCCGACACATCCACGTCCTCGCCCGAAAGCCGGACCACTTGCGAGTACCGTGCGAAGACCTCGAAAGCGGGTCCAACCGCGGATGCGAAGTAGTCCGCTCCGACGAGACCCATCCGCTCGAAACGATCGAGTCGTTCAGCAATCCTGACTTCCAGCTCGCGGACAACATCATCGAAGAATCCCTCCCCACGAGACTCAGCCTTCCGGCAAACGAGTACAACCGATGAACCGAGGACTGCGCTGATAGATGCTGTCTGGCGGTTGAGCATCTCCGAGCGCATCGGCCACGAAGTGGTCACAACTAGACCCGCCGAGCGTAGCGCGCGGAGGAGACGTTCCCACGCCTCGACATCAGTGTGGGCGAACACGAGAGATAGAACTCCCTCGGGCCGCAAGACTCGAGCCATTTCGACAAGAGCCAGTTGGAGCCGCCTCTCGAATTCCTCGTGCGATACATACTCGGCGCTGTTCCGATCAGCGCGTGTTTCGATGATCTCTTGCTTCTTCGGCGTAAGCGGCGTGCTGAACAGTGCTGGGCTTAGGCCACCAACACTGCGCTTGAGCCAGACAAAAAAGAAGTCAGACAAATCCGCGTACTGAATGGCATCGTAGTAGGGTGGATCGACGACGACAGCGTCAAACACAGCGTCCTCGAACGGCAGAGACTGTGCGTTCCCACGAAGTACCGTGCCGGGCTGGCCGCTTGAGCTAGAGCAATGCCTAATCGCTAGCTCGATCCATCGAATCGCGCCGTCCCAGTTACCCGAACTTTCGCTGAAGGGGTCGATCTCCGTGTAGTCCCAAACCATGGCTACGGCTTGGCGCGGAAAGGTGTTACGGATGAATTCACCCGTGACGTGCCAGCCGCAGAAGGAGGAGTCATAGTCGGCGATGCGATCAACCGCAATTGCCAGGTAAGTGGTGAGCGCCTCTGCGTACCCTATGTCAATGCCTCGTGCGCGAATCTCCGTGTGCGCCTCACGAACCGCTTGAGCAAGCCGGCCGAGAACATAGAGTTGGCGGGTATTGAAAAGCCCTGAGAATGTGTCGATCCCGTAGACGAGGTTGCCGTACCGCCGGTATTGGGACGTGACCATGTCCTCGTCGGGAACTGGAGTGGTCCCGTCGTCAAGGTCGGGCAGGCTCCCGAGGCGCCGGGCTGCCTCGACAAAAGCACCGTCGATCTCGGCGTCTAATGGCACCCGGTAGCTGCGATTGTGGCCATCGATTTCGAGAACTGCATAAAGCTGGGCGCCGAAGCCGACCGTCATCCCGAAGGCGCGCACTTCGGTGGCGGTGGCACTCGCCCCGCACGCGGGACAAGTAGCTGAGGAGGCCTTAATCGTGCCGATTGACGGGTCGCTTGAAGGCGTTCCGCTCGTGTGGACCGTGACTGAGATGGCCGTACTGGTCGTGTGGAACTCTATCCAAGCCTTGCGCCGCCGCGAGTTTGCGAGCCAGCGGCTGCTAACCATCGGGATCTGTCGGCCGCAGGCAGGATCCGGGCACTTCATTGTGCGGCACCAGAAGTACACTGCTGGGCGTTTACCGTTCTTGTCTGATGGAAAAACCGCTGCTAGGTCGCCTCCGACGCGCTCGCGAACCCAGTTAGCCCACGCTAGGAAGTCTTCGGCAAGCTGATTTGTACCGAGGCCGACCGGCTGACCGTAGCGCTGCGGATATTCGAGACAAGCTTTCTCAATCAGGTGCGCGACGGGGTTGAGATCAATTGCTGTTGTGTCACATCCAAGACGTATGGCTTCCAGCGGGATGGCACCCCCACCCGCAAAGCAATCAAGGACTTTGGGTGCCCCGTTCGGATACGCCTCCGACAGGAGTTGTCGTAACGGATTCATCTTGCCGGCGTTACTACCGGCTTCGAACTCTGATGCCGCCCCTAACAGGTCCAGGATCTCCTTCCGCCGCACGTCGTCACCGGGGTCGGGCAACAGCGTACCGAAGACTACGGCCCGACTCATCGCTAGCGGACGCCGTGCCCACCAAAGGTGCATGGTTGAGATGTTCCCGTGACGCAGGCTTTTTTCTCGCGCCGACGCAGCGTTCACCGCCTCCAGTGGGAGCTCCTCTTCGATGAGCCGGCGAACGGTCATGAGCGGTCTCCACCAGAGGCGTCAATGACGGCTTGAGCATCCGCGCCGAAGCGTACGTCGAGATTTGTCTTCCAGAGTCCGGCCAGTGCCTTCGCGGGGTTCTGGACCCGATAGAGACGGGCAGCAGCTGACGCACAGTCGAGCACTACGTAGAGCCAATAATCGTCGCCTAGCTCGACAGCCTTCGCGTACTCGCTCCACGTGAGCTCCACTGCGCCAACTCCAGCCCGGCCCTTCACTTCGATACAGCGACGTTCGAGGTCCTTCAACGACAGGAGGTCGAAGCCGACATTGGCATCCTCGACGCTCTTGATGAAGTCAACGGTGCGCTCATTCTTCTCATATGCCCAGGACCGCTGAACCGCAATGGCCTCAATGTCCTGGTCGCTTCTTGCTGGGCGCTCCGTCGCATCCTTCGCGGGGGACCGGACGGCACTTTCGAGCCGAGAAACGCCGATCACGCGGACAGAGCCCCGCTGGACCACACGCCCCTGTCGAGCCAGCGCGACACGTCGGTCCCGTGTCATTATCTGAGTCGCCTTCGCGAGTTCGGCCTTCCGCAGCCGGCCTTCCGCGCCCTGTACGCCGGCCGTCACCTCCTCCTCGGCCGCCATGATGCCCGTGTCTGCTTGGGCGAGCAGCCCGTTGAATGAACGTGCGAGAAATTCCACTTGGACATCAGCGACATGCTCCCGCTCCTTTCGAACGGTCTGGAATATGTCTTCGAAGACGTGCTGTCGCGACCACATTTCGAGAGCTTCGGAGCCAACGATGGGCGCCGTCGTCTCGGCGGGGAGGGGCGCATCTGGAACGACTAGGTCATAGAGCGTCGCGAACCGCGGCCGCTCGAATCGGCCATCCGGGTGGACCAGCAAGGCGGCGAGGCTTTGGTGCACCACCTCGCTCGTGCCATCGACGACTTCACCGGAGAGTACGGCGAGCATCGCTTGATGCTCAGCATCAGGATCCACCAAAACGGCACCACGCGCTAGGTCGTCCGTTGTGCGCGCGATTACGTGGTCGACGAGCGCGTCGAAAAGCGGGTGACCTGGGCCGCACAACTCTGCTGTCGGAAGGTTCGCCTCTTCGCTGGTTCGAGGTCGCGTCACCACGCTCTTGTCGAATGTAAGGCGCGCGTACTCCGTGGCAAGCCGTCGAAACTCCCCCGACGCCCGGCTGGCCGCGACGAGTGTTTGGGGCGTCCGCGTGACGCGCAGAGTGCCAGGATCAAGGCGGTGCTCGACCGTGCCCCCGGCAAAGGCGAGGGCGTCGAGAAAGAACCGCTCGAAGTAGGCTGGTGGTAGCCGCCGTTCTTCGGCGCGCTCGGCTTGTTTACGCAACGCCTGCCAGTCAATCACCGTCTTGGCCAGGGCTCGCTCGAGCAGTTCCTCCGCCCGCGCGCGGATCTCCGGATCGACGGTGTCGCCGCCGATCTCAGCCGCCGCTTCCTCGCGGGTCTTGTCCCCTACCAAGACGGACTCCAAAAGTTCCCGGAGCCGGTACCCGGCGAATGTCTTACCAATCACGTCGAAAACCGGGTCTCCAAGTGCCTCCCCCATGTTCTGCATCTTTCGCAGGATGGTGGCAAGGACATAGCCTTCGCGCGTGTTGGAAGCAACCAGGTTAAAGACGTAGACGTCCTCGGTTTGTCCGATGCGATGGATGCGACCCATGCGCTGCTCGAGCCGGTTCGGGTTCCACGGGATGTCGTAATTGACCATGAGATGGCAGAACTGGAGGTTGATACCCTCACCCGCCGCCTCGGTCGCCACCATGATTTGCGCCCGCTCGCGGAAGTAGCGCTCCTGAGCAATCCGCTCCCCAAGTTTTAGTCGCCCGTGGATCTGGGCGACCTCAAAGTCGCCTTGGAGATTCTCCACCAAATAGTCGAGCGTGTCCTTGTGCTCGGTAAATATGAGGAGCTTCTTACGCTGATCTTTCGCTAGGCCCTCTCGTTGGACCACGTCGAGTAGCTCGTTGAGCTTGCGTTCTGTTTTGCCGTTCTCGACGTCTTGCGCCTGAGCAAGGAGAGGCCCCAGCGCTTGGCGCTCCAGCTCCAGCTCCGCGACCGTGTCAGGGAGCCACTCCTCCAGTACTCGATCCTCCAGGCGCCAGAGCTCAGCCTCGTCGAGGTCTTCCATGTCATCGGCGTCTGGCAGTGCGGCTGCTTGGAACGCTTTGCGCTTTCGGAGGTAGGCCTCAGGGTCAGCGAGCGCATTCTCGATCCGCTCGACGCGCCGTTCCAAGGTTCGACGGATCGCTCGAACGCTCGACGCGAGTCGACGTTGCATCGTGGTGAGGGCAAAACCGGCGGCGGATTTCGTATGCTCACCGCGAATCTCGCGAAGCTGACGGGAAACGAAATCCGTGACGGCCTCGTACAGATTCCATTCGGCCCCTTCCAACTCGTAGTCGACCGTCTGCGGATGGCGCGGTTTGAACAACTTGTTCCCCGCCATATCCGTCATGTTCTCTTTGGATACCTTCCGATATCTCTCGGAAGACACATCGACCTTCTTGGGCATGCGGTCGCCGACCGACTCCATGTCGAGCAGGCGCAGCAAGCCCCAAAGGCTGGCGTCGCGGCCGGAGTGTGGCGTTGCGGTCAGCAGAATCAGACGGTCCGCCGCCTTACTGACCACTTCACCAACCCTATATCGCTCGCTCTTATTGCTGATAAGGCCTTTGCCGTCGACAGCGATGGTGTAGCCATGCGCTTCATCAATCACGGCCAGGTCCCAAGTACGCTCGGCGTTCTCGAACGCCTCTCGCACACGCTCAGTCTTCAAGAAGTCGCGAGAGACGATCACATGGTTGTAAACGTCCCAAGGATTCTCCCCGGGGTGCGCATCGAAGTTGCCCGACTCGAGCTGGGTGAACGGCAAGTCGAAGCGCTCGGAGAGCTCTCTGGCCCATTGGGGCCGCAGGTTCGCTGGCGTGATGACAAGAATGCGGTCGCCGGCGCGGCGAAGGATGAGTTCTTTCATGTACAGGCCGGCCATGATGGTCTTCCCAGCTCCAGGGTCGTCGGCGAGCAAGAAACGAGTACGCGGTTCGCGCAGGAAGCAGTCATACACTGCCTCAAGCTGATGGGGTAGCGGCTGAATATTCGACACCGCGAGAGCAGCCATGTCGTGTGTGAATGCAATCTTTATGCGGTGAGCTTCGACTCCCAGCCGAAATCGGTGTGGGTCCGTGTCGAACGCCGGGCCCGGTGAGCGCTCGATCAGCTCAACAGCGGCCAGTTCCTCCTCCGACAGCGTCACTTGCCCAAGCCCATCGGGCCCTTCGTACGTCAGGGTCCAGAAAGGACCGGCTTTGACGGCCAGAAGCGTCACGACATCCAGCGCACCCGGTAGCCTGATTGCGGCATCCGGCGTGAGACGAGACGCATCGAAGGTCATGCGTTCCCAATCCGCCGCATCGCCAAGATCGCTGGCAACGGTCGGCGGCCCTCGGCTCTCACTCGCGGGCTATCGATCGGAAGCCCATACGAGCGGCGCCGTGAGGCCGCGCGTTGACATGCAGGCGAGCAGTACAACCTAGGCCGTCCCTTTCCCTGCTGTCCAACCTCGCTACCGCACCCTGCCGCGCACAGATGCGCGGCGACCCCCAGTTGAGTCAACCCTCCGAAGTATAGCCAGTTTCCAGACGCGCTACGGAATCGGGACGGGCGGGCGACGAGAATGCCCAGGGCGAACGCGGAGGTCTACCGGCTTGCTGCGCACCTGCGCCTCCCAGTCAGGAACCGCAGGTTCATGTTCCCATCCGGCTCGCTTGACCATGCTTTTGACCAGACGATATCGGATGGTTGTCGTTTTCTCGACCATCATCTGATCACTGATTTGGATTGGGTTGGTTCCGACACGTAATACAGCGCTCGAAGTAGCTCGCCCAGTCGCTCGTTGACGTTAGCAAACCCGTCCAATCGCTTTTCGTGCAAATCGTCACTTCGTTTTTTGGACTCGTCATCTGCTAGTGGGGGTGCCTCGATCATTTCTTGCGTGACACCCTCAAACTTGTTAACGAACTGGCGCAGTTTGTCGTCAAGCACTCGCACTCTCAAGGTCGTCACGTTGCCACGAGCGGCAATCCATCGGTCACGCGAATCGAGCGTTCCGTCGACAAGGACCGTCTCCCGGTTAAGTTCGACGAGGGCCTCTTGAAGTTTCAACAGAGTGTCTCGTTCGAACTCGTCACGGCGATCCCGCCTGATTCTTTCGCGTTCCGCCGTATGAGCATCTTGCTCACGTTTTGTTGTGCGTCCTTCGCGGAAGTAGTCGTCCGCCACCTTGATCAGGTAACCCGCCGCCAAGACGCCAGGACCAGCCAGTGCAACCCAAACAGGAACGGTAGCCTCAGCCACGGCGCGAGCTTAGCAGCCTCTCTCAAACCGGCGTAATCCGTTTCGAGCATGAGGGTCACCTTCACGATCTTCTCGAAGGCTTCAGCCGCCTTCTGCAAGCCGGTGTTCAGAAGACCATGCCACATGAGAACCCGCGCCGAAAGATAGTCGAAGTCCGCTAGGCCCAGGTATGCGATTCGATGATTAAGGCTCAATGCGTGTCACTTCCGCTCCAAGCTTCTGACCGAGGTCAGTCGCGACGGACGACCTTCACCACGCCCGCCACGGCTTGCCCTTGCTCAACTTGCCGTCGTAGTCGGTCCTCATTGAGTTCCCCTGGCTCGATGAAGAGTGTGGTTCCAGTAATCGCTACACAGGCATTTGCCTGCCAAACCGCTTCCAACCACGGTCCAGCAGGCTCGCTGAAGCCGATGGTTATGGTCGGCGCATCTGGCGGGCAAAGCGCGTAAATCTGATCCGAAATCTCCAACCGCCAGCCGTCAAGCGGAATCATCGGTGGAGCACTTTCGCTTAAGACGACAAAGCCCATCTGCTTGAACCCTTCAAGCCAGACATCTTGCATCGATCCGCCTTCTTCCATTCCAAAGGCTGGCGAGTCGGGACCGAAGGCAAAGAAGGGTGTCTTGCCCCATAGCAGCCGCTTGGCCTTCATATCGCGCATTCGCTCGGTCAGCACTTCGGGCGGAACTTCCACTACGACGGATGGTGCGCATCGCGCATGGGTAATACGGGTGCGCATGTTGGTTCCCGAAACTTCAAGCGAAAGAGCAACGTCTCGCCCCGCAGCAAAGCTGCCCTTCTTCCCACATACAAGGCACTCGAACGATTCGAAGGGAGGACTTGTGAGGAATTGCTGTGTTGCCTTCTCCCCTAGCAGACGACGAACCTCTGGACTGATGACGATCCGGCGCATGGTCTTCACTACTGCAACGGCCTCAGGTCTGCTCCGCAAAGGACGCATTTTGCTTCATTGGCCCATTGCCACCTTTGATTCGCCACTGACCGCTCTCGTAGGTGTCGAAAGGCGCGCCTTGAGGAAGGTAGGTGAATCCTGATCGTCGTAAGCCAACTTGGATGGCATCGGTGTCATCGTCGTGACTGACCGCGATCTTCTCGACTTCTTTGTCGCCGATCTTCACGAGTACCCGCACGACAAAGAGAAGTGGTCGCATACTCATGCCAAAGAGCGTACCACTGAGATATCGCGACAGATAGCTGTCGCAGACGGCTGCTAGGCTGGCTCGAAGATGCCTCAGAGCGAGCGCGCCGACGACATCCTGAACGCCTTCCGAGAACTGGCGGGAAAGATGATCAAGGAGTGGGACGACTACGGCCTCGTCAGGGAGGACAACGGGTTCCGTGGGCCTGCGCCGAGCAGCTTTATGATGTCAGCCCGCGATGAAGGTCAGGGAGTCGTGGTCCTACGCATCCAGCGTCGTGATCTGCCCTGGCGACGAGAGATTCGCATAGCTCAGAACGACAGTTGGAAGGAGTCCACGAACGGTGGGCCGGTCGAGCGGAGCAGTGCTGATTTTTGGTCGGAGCAAAAAGCCATCATCACGCGATTGTTTGACGACGTCCGACAACCACAGATGAAGGAGGAACTCTCAAGTGGCCAATAGCGATAGGTACGTCCTGAGTATCTCTGCACGAGAGGTCGAAGGCGCGATGTCATTTTCCTCCCCGACTCCTTTCCAAGCCATTAGCCGTGGTGATCTTTTTGATACGACGGGTTGGGATGACATGGGGAAACTGCGGGGCAAGCGTCTGCGTGTGGTGCATGTGGAGCACGTCGTCTTTGCGGTAGCCGAGGACAAGCCAGCATTCCACCAAGTGAGGTTGTACACGACTCTCGCGGACAAGCACGAGGTTGACGCCGACGACGTGATCGAGGATTGGCAGGGCTAAAAAGGTAAGCATGGACCCTCATTGAAGTCACAGGCGCGCTCGCGGTCGGCACCTTTCTGCTGGCCGTTGCCACAGCGGTCATGGCATGGCAGACGAAACGCTCAGCCGGCGCAGCAGTTGAAGCCGTTCAGCTTCAAAAACGGGAGATTGAGGTCTTCGAGAAGCAGACGAAGCTTACCCAAGAACAATTCGAGGCCAGCCGTTCGGCTGCACGGCCCTTGTTGGATATCAGCATCGCGGGTTTCGATGGAGGCGCTCGACCCAGTGGATATGTGGACTATGTTGGCGGCTCCGAGCCTGCTCACGACGTAGAAATATGGATCAAAGCTCGAACAGGTTTCTGGGGTATTAGGTGCCCGAACTTACTTCCCGCGAAGCCGCGACACACCTTTGTTTTGGAAACCGTCATTCCTGACGAAATGTTCAGCCGACTACCGTTCCCCGAGTTCACCAAAGCGCCCGGTCTTCTGGAAGAAGAGTTCTTCGCAGGCGTGACTTGGAAGTCGCTCGATGGAACGCCTGGACGTTACCGCTACCGACAACGAACTGACGGGACGCGCGATGAGAACCCCGAGGTCATGGTGACGCGAGAGCTTCCCCTGCTACCGGCAGACCGGGGACTTTAAACTACCTCTTCTTGACCTTGTCTTGGTCGTCGTTTTTTTGGGACCAGTTAGCAAGCTTCGGATCGTCAGAATCAGGCTTCTTTTGCGATTCGTCAATCTCTTTCGGCTCGGCCAACTCATCTTCCTTAGCCACTGAGGTCTCCCTTTCTCGGTTCGTCGCCCTGTTGTATGTGGTACTCAACTTCGGGGTCATCGATGTCAGCCGGTTTCAGAGCCGGGTCGACTTTTTCAGGCTCCACAAGCGGCTCGTCCTTTTTTCTACCCATCTTTATCGAACTCCATGTGCAAGTACTTGGCCCATTGGGTCGGCAAGGTACGCGAAAACAATAAGCATGAGATCGATCGTGAAAATAGCGACCGCTATCTTGAGCCAGAACTCTCGTCTACGGATCATCGGGGTGTTCGTTTTGAACGACCGGACAATATTAGCCAGCAGGGTGCGTTTCGCGTAGACGGGATCGGCAAACAAGTAGCGCGCGCGGAACATTTCGGGATCGGGATCGAACCGGACATTTCTCGGAAACGATGCGAAAAGCGCCGACAGCAGGGTAAATAGGAATAGCACGCCAATCAAGACCAGCACACCCGGCCCTGGGTGTGGGGCTGGCTTGGCAGCGATGCCTTGGATTCCGACGATTCCGGTGACGAGGCTAGTGAACCCTAACAAGATTCCCGACCTGTTGTTTATAGACTCAATTTCTGATAACTGGGCCTCAAGCTGCCGCTTGGCGTCGGTGAGTAGCAGTTCCAGCGTTTCGGGGTGAGGCTCTCTCGACTGACTAACTGCTGCACCACGCCGACGAAAAACAGCATAGGTGATACCCGTTAAGGCAATCGCCCTTATCAGCCCTTTGCTAATGCCTGTTGGACCTGAGGCAAAGGACATCGCCTATCGTGACCTATTGGCACTCCGGTAAGGCCAGCAAATTGTCTGGCTGGTCACCGTCTGCCGTGGTCTTGAGGTATGCACGCCCCAGTCGGCTCGCGACGATGAATGGCAGGGTGCCCGCCTTCTCCGCCATGGCGTCGGCATTCACACTGTCCGCCTGGAGGTCCTCGTAGTTGAACTCCAGCGTCAGGCCGGTGCGCAGCGGCTGCAGCAGGTCGCGGGTCGCCCGGTCGACGAGGTAGCTCTCGCCACCGTGGATCAGGGTAATCACGCTGTCGTAAAGGCGCGATCGATCTTCGCCGCCATATAGAAGTCGCTCTCGGTCAGGCCGTCGATCTTGTGCGTCCAGAGATAGACCTGCACCCCACCCCAGCGGACGTAGAGGTCCGGATGGTGGTTCTCGGCCTCGGCGACGGGCGTGATGCGGTTGACGAAGTCGACGGCCTCGACCCAGTTCTTCACCTTGAACGACTTGATCAGCTTCTTGTCGTCTTCGACCCGCCAGTCCGTGAGCTGCGCCTTGAGCGGCTCGATCTGTTCGTGGGTGAGCGGCGGGGTGCCGCCTTTACAGGGGATGCACTTGTTGTCGGCGAGGCTGGTCGCCATCAGGACTTCAGCCCCCGATCTGGCTCATCGTCTTTGCCGGCCGGACGAAATCGGCCTGCCCGATCTTGTGGCCCTCTTCCTTCTGCCAGACGGCGGCCGCGACGAAATCGCGGATCTCGTCGTCTGATGCGCCGCCACGGAGCAGCGCCTTGGCGTCATGTTCCTGGATCGAGAAGAGGCACGTCCGTAAATGACCCTCGGCGGTCAACCGGATCCGGTTGCAGACCTTGCAGAAGGCATCGCTGACCGACGGGATGACGCCGATCCCGCCCTGGCTGCCATCGCGGAACCGGAACCGCGTGGCCGGGGCCGGACGCTCGTCCTGGACCGGCTCCAGCGGAAACTCACGGTCGATCGCCTCGATGATCTCGCGGCTCGCGACCACGCTCTCCATCGACCAGATGCCGTCGGCATCGAGCGGCATGAACTCGATGAAGCGGACTTCATAGCCCTCACGACGCGCGAGCCGGGCGAAGTCCAGGATCTCGTCATCGTTGCGCCCCCGCATCACGACCATGTTGAGCTTGATCGGGCTGAACCCTGCCTCACGCGCCGCCGCCAGGCCGCGTAGCACGCGGTCGAGGGCATCGCGCCGGGCCAGGTCCTTGAAGCGATCCGAGTGTAGCGTGTCGAGGCTGACGTTGAGCCGCTTGAGCCCGGCCGCCTTGAGCGCCGCGGCTTTCTCTTCGAGCAGGATGCCGTTGGTCGTCATCGCGATGTCGAGTGAGTCGTCGATGCCGGCGATCATGGCGGTCAGCTCCTCGATGCCCTTGCGCACCAGCGGCTCGCCACCGGTCAGCCGGATGGTGCGCACCCCGCACTGGTCGACCAGGACACGGGTGAGCCGCACGATCTCTTCGAAGGTCAGCACCTCGTCGCGCGCCAGCCAGGGCAGCCCGGCCGCCGGCATGCAGTAGACGCAGCGGAAATTGCAGCGGTCCGTGACCGAGATCCGCAGGTCGTCCGCCACCCGTCCGAAGGTGTCGCGGAGATGGAGAACAGGTTTCGGGGTGGGCACGAACCTAGTATATGGGGCGTGCAATTAGGCGTCATGCCGCCGTTCAGCCCGATGGAGGCCAAGGTGCAGGGCGAGCTGCCCCGGGGCGATGCCTGGCAGTACGAACCCAAGTGGGACGGCTTTCGCGCGGTCGCCTTCAAAGACGGCGACGAGGTCGTGATCCACAGCCGCAACCAGAAACCGCTGACTCGCTACTTTCCCGAGCTGGTGCCCGCCCTGCAGCGGATCTAGCCGAAGCGGGCGGTCCTCGACGGCGAGATCGTGATCTTCACCGGCGCCGGCACCGACTTCGATGCCATGACCCAGCGCATCCACCCGGCCGCGTCACGGGTCAACATGCTGGCCGCCGAGCAGCCGTCGACCTACATCGCGTTCGATCTGCTCGCCGACGGTGACGAGAGCCTCCTCGAGGTGCCGTTGAAGGATCGGCGCAAGCGGCTGGAGAAGTTGCTCGGCCCCAAGCCGGAGTCGATTTACTTGAGCCCGGTCTCCCGCGACCGCGAGGTCGCCCTTGGCTGGCTCAAGGAATATCGCGGCACGGGCCTCGACGGGATCGTCGCCAAGCGGGTCGACAGCATCTATCACCCCGGCCAGCGCGCCATGATCAAGGTCAAAGAGCAGCGAACCGCCGACTGTGTGGTGGGCGGCTTTCGCTGGGGCAACGACGGCAAGCGGGTCGGCTCGTTGTTGCTGGGCGTCTACCGCGGAAAAACGCTGGAGTACATCGGTCACACCTCGGGCTTCGACGCGGCCCAGCGCCAGGAACTGGTCGGCATGCTCGAACCGCTCCGCGGAGGCCCGAGCTTCGAAGGCGGACGTGCGCCGGGCGGG
>JALZAV010000075.1 GCA_030948145.1 Candidatus Dormiibacterota bacterium | reverse complement strand
CCAGATGCCGTCTACCTCGTCCAGCCGGTGGACCGTCATGCGGTGGCGCTCGTCTGGAATCCGCGGCCGGATTTACCGCAAGCCGGGAAGACGGGCGTTGGCGCGCTGCTGATCGAGTTCCCGGGAAGTGTCCAACCCGACTTCTTCATGAAGGTGCTCGGCCCGGATGCGACGCTCGAGCCCGTCAAGGTCAATGGCAACCCGGGCTACTGGATCGGCGGGAAACCGCATGGGTTCTTCTTCCTCGATCGGCAGGGGGTGCCCCAGGAGGATACGTTCAGGCTGGCTAACAACACCGTGATCTGGGATCGGGGGCCGTTGACCATCCGGATCGAGTCGGGTCTCGGCAAGGCGCCGGCGCTCGCGCTCGCCAACTCGACCGACTAGGTCTCCAGGCCCGCCGACTGGAACCCGGCCGCCTCGGCCGGTGTAGTAGAGCCGGAGGGTAATGATGAAGATGATTCGAGGTATCACGGCCGTGGCGGTGTCCGCGACTCTTCTGACCGCTTGCGCGACCACGCCGGGCGGCCCGACGTCCACTGCGCCAAAGAGCGGCTACGTCCTTTACGCACGGAATGCCCAGCTCGGGAACGCGCCCATCGACGTCATCGATGCCGCAACCGGCCGGGTCGAACGGTCACTTCCGGTTGGAACGCCCTCGACGGACTGGTCACGGCTTTATGCCGCGAAGCACGACAACGGCCGGACGAGCCTGCAGGCGATTGACGTGCACACGGCCCAGGTGGCGTCGCAAATCTCGTTTAACGGCTGGTTCGATCTTCCAATGGCCGATCCGTCCGGTCTGACCGGGGGACTATCCCCGAACGGCAAATGGCTGGCGCTCCAGAGTTCGGGACACACGAGCGAGACGAGCTTCATGCTGGTATCGACCGGCTTTGACCAGCATCCGCGTCAACTCACCATCCGCGGTGACTTCGACTTCGACGCGATCAGCAACGATGGGCAGCGCTTGTACCTGATCGAAAGCCTGGCGAAGTCCCAGCCAGGGCATTACCGCGTGCGCCGCTACGATGTCGCGCTCGGCGCGCTTGACCCACACGTCATCGTCGATAAGCGCGAGATTGCGAGCGCGTCGATGACCGGGACACGCATCTCGGGTGTCTTCGCACCCGACGGTGGCTGGCAGTACAGCCTTTACATCAACGAGAAAACGGGACCCTTCATCCATGCGCTCAACCTCGACCAGACCTTCGCCTGGTGTATCGATCTACCGTCCGGCGGCACGCGGGACGAGCAAATGATGTGGTCACTGGCGATTGAGAAGGACGGCCGGGCGCTGTTCGCGGTGAACCCGACGCTGGGAAAGGTCGCCCGGGTGGACATCACATCGGAGGGGCCCTCGAATGAGGTGAGCTCTACGAGGTCGTTCAACCCGGCGCGCCTGACCTCCCGAAACCCTGGCTTCTTCACGGATGCGTACGCCAAGGGTATCCAGATCGGATCGGCCGCCCTGACGAAGAATGAGCGGACGCTGATCGCCAACGGCGACGGTGGGAGCGTGGCGATCGATGTACCGCATCTGACACTGGACCGGCCACTGTTGAGCGATCCAGGCATCGAGAGCGTGGTCATGAGCGACGACGGGACGGTACTCTTCGCGTCATCATGGAACGGTCCCGCCCTTCTCGAAGTGGATCCGGCATCGGGTGTGAAACGTGACGTCCTGCACACCGACACGGCGTGGGTCCTCTTCCGCGCCGCGAGTCGATAAGTTCGGATCAGCGTTTGCTGCGGGCGGATAGCACCAGCTTGTAGTCGGTGAACGACCGCACCTTGCCGCCCTCGACGACTACGTTGAGGGCGGCGGCTGCGACAGCCGGCGCGTTAAGGAACCGCTGCCTGACGCGCTCCATGGTGGCGGCCTCCTCGCCACCGCGCTCCAGCCAGGGCTCGAAGTCGTGGGCCTTTCGCACAACGTCCTTTTGCTCGATCCGGAATTCGCCCGCCTCGATGAGCTTTGCCCAGGCGTTTTCGGTGAGCGTATGGCGGTGCGTCGGATCCCGCAGCGTTTCGACCTCGTGCAGGAATCGCGCGCTCTCCGGATCGTCGGGCGCGACGGTGTCGACCAGGACGAAGACGCCGGCGGGCTTGAGGACGCGGGCGATTTCGCGGAGGGCCCCCTCGATGTTCTCGAAATGATGCGCCGCCAGTCGCGAGGTCACGATGTCGAAGCTCGCGGGCTCGAACGGCAGTGTCTCGGCGGCGGCCTTGATGAATTCCGCGTTCGTCTGGCCGGCGTTACCGAAGACACCGCGCGCGGCGTCGAGCATCGCCCCGACCGGGTCAGTCAGGACGACCGATTTGACGCGTGGGGCCATCGCCAGCGCCATGTGACCGGCACCGGCGCCAATGTCGAGCACCCGGTCGGTCGGCATCGGCGCGGCGAATTTGACCGCGCGAGCGAGTTCATCGCCAGACTTATGCTCGCCGGTGGCGTATTTATCCGCAGCCCGTTCCCAGCGTTGCGCCGCCACCCGCTCAGGATAACGAGATACTGTCCAGGACCTGCTTGACGAGCGGCGAGTTGGGATCGCTTGTCAGGAAGTAGAACTCGTAGTCGCGGCCCGTCGTGTGCACGAAGACGGAAACCTGGTATGGCCAACCCTGGTCTGCCCGAGCCCACGCCATCGGGACCTTGCAGGTGTCGAGCGCGACGCGGGAGACCTGCTCGACCACGGTGTCGTAGTTCCAGACCTGGATGGTGGCGTTGTGGTCCTGGACCGGGGCAAGATCCGCTCGGACGGTGGCGGGCACCGGAAGCGCCAACGTGCCGCTCGTGGAGGTCTTGACCGTCAGGAACGGGAGATCGTCACCGGCGCGCCCCATCACCATCAGGGAGGGGTCGGTGGTCTTTGCCAGGAGATCCTGCGGAAGCATCAGCGCCCAGCCCGTACCGCTGACTGGATGCAGTGGAGTGGTTGCCATGAAGTCGGCGCGCACGAACCCGGTCTGGCTCCCAACCTTGACGTGGTACCAGGGGTTCCCGTCGGGACCCGTCACGCGGCTGTCGGCGACCGCCTGCGTGCCCTGCGACAGCGTCGACAGGCGCGTGCTGGACGCCGAGGCCGCCGATCTGAGGTTGACACCAAGGGGAATGTTTACCCAGACCGGGACCGGAAATGCCGGTGCCCCGATCGAAGCCGTGGCAAGCGGCGATTTCGGCATCGGGAGCGATGCCGGGCAGCTGGTCGGCGCGGGATGCGGGTCGACCGTCGTCCTGGCGCTGGGTTGAGGCCGGCCCGCCACGGCGGGTGTCTTGAACAGGGATGTCAGCGGCCCAACCAGCAGGAAGGCCGCGACGGCGCCGATAACCATCAGGGGGATCAGGCGGAGGGCCGACCTCATATTGATCAAACGCTCCCGTCCTCGACGAAGTTACGCCAGTGGCTTCCGGTTTGGCACCCCGGTACGCCGGGGGTACCGGGATGGCGTCGGCCCGACTTTGTCGACCTCGAGGATGGCGTCCTTCCCGGTTGGTCCGCGCCGAAGACGCGGCGTACCACCGCCGAGCAACCTGGCCACCCCTTGGAGGGCTTCTGGATCGAGTTCGCTGACTTCTGCAAGCAGGTCTCCACCAGTTCTAACGAACGGAAGGGCCAGCTCCAGCAGAACCGGCGGCTGGGCCACCGCCCGTGAGATCGCCCGATCGAATTGCTCCCGCAGCTCGGGCCGGCGGGCGAGTTCCTCCGCTCGGCCCGGTAGGACCCGGATATTCGTCATCTCGAGCGTGATGGCGACCTGCTGCAGAAAGGCACACTTGCGGGTATTGGCCTCCAGGAGGCTGAATTCGACCCCGGGCATGCGGAGGGCCAGGGGAATCGCGGGCAGGCCGCCGCCGCTGCCGATGTCGACGGCGCGCAGGATCCCGTCCCATGGCAGCTCGAGCAGGCGATAGGCGTTTTGGATGTGCCGATCTACCTCCTCCCTGGTCCGGGCTCCCGTCAGGTTGACGGTCTGGTTCCAGTCGAGCAGCAGCTGCGCGTAGCGCATTGCCGGGTCGGACATCTCCCTACAATAAGTAGGTGCCGATTTACGAGTTCTCCTGTCTCAGCTGCCGGCACACGTTTGAAGTGCTCGGCAACTTCGCCAGTCGCGGCGAGCGGCAGGTCTGTCCGTCCTGCGAGGGAACCAATACCAGGGCGCTCTTTTCGATGTTCGCCGTCACCGGCGGCGAGGCGGCATCGAAATCGAGCGGCGCTGGCTCGGGTGCTTGCGGCTGTGGCGGCGGCTGCGCCTGCTCCAACTAGTGCCGGCACTCTTCCGGGACAAACCCTAGACACCAGCCTGCGCTTTACGCCATGATGGCCTCGTGGCAACCGCTGGCACGCCGGTCCGCCTGCGGCCGATGCCGCTGGGGGAGCTTCTCGACGAGTCCTTCAAGCTCTACCGTCGCCACTTCGCGGTGATAGCCGGCGTCGCCCTGGCGGTGATTTTGCCGAGCCTGGTCGTCACGCTCATCTCCGGTTCCTACCGCGCCAACTCCGTCACCTACATCCAGCAGCTGATCCAGAATTCCAACGATCCGGCCGCGCTCCAGGCGCTCCAGGCTCGCCAGCCGCAATTCTCGCCGCTCTACTTTTTGACCTTCCCCATCGCCCTGTTGCTCCTTCCGCTCTCGCTGGGGGCCATCTACTACGCCGCCACCTCGCTTGCCGCCGGCCATACGGAAACCGTCGGCTCGGTGCTGCTTGGCACGCTGCGCCGTTATTTCGGCATCCTGGGCATCGCCATCCTCAGTGGTCTCCCGGCCCTGGGGGCGATCCTGATCGTCGCCATCGTGGTCGTCATCTTCATCGCCGCGCATGCCAACGCGCTTGCGGTAGCGGTCGGAATCCTTGCCGGGATTGCGGCCCTCGTCTTTATCGTCTGGCTGGGCGTTCGCTGGACCCTCGCCTACGCGGTGTTACTGGCAGAACGAGTTGGCCCCGGGCGCGCGCTCGGGCGGAGCTTTGCACTGGTGAGTGGCAACTGGTGGCGCACCGCCGGCATCCTCCTCCTCGTCGGCATCCTCGTCTCCATCATCCAATCCGCGATCGGGGCCCTCTTCACCGGCATCGCCGCCCTCGTGCCCGGCCTCAGCGAGGACCTCCGCTCAGGCGCAGTCACGGTTGTCGCAGCCCTGGTCAATGCCGTCGTCGGTGCGATCTCCCCGATCGCCATCACGATGCTCTATCTTGATCTCCGGGTGCGCAAAGAAGGCGTCGACCTCGACCAGCTCGCGAGGCAAACCACCCCCGGCACTGCGCCCGCATAGCGGGCGTCCGGCCCGGGCCGGACTCTGGATCGTCCTCGCCGTCGTTTTGCTCCTGGGACGGCCTGATCCGGCTGCGGCTGCCGGCTCTGCCGACGATTACGCCAACGCTGTCCATCGCGCGCTGACGCTGGTGCAGTTCGCGGAGCGCGGCGATTCACCGTCGCGAACCCAGGCAATCATGGTGCTGACAGAATCCACCGGGAACGGGCAGCCAGAAATCCTCGCCGACCTGCGCGCTGAACCGCCCCGACTGGTCGATGCCGAGCAGCGACTGCAGGCGCTCTTTACGGCGCTGCAGGGACGCGTCGATACCCCCGATCCGGCACAGGCTTCGCAGGCGCTCAGCAAGATCCTCTCGACGCCACGCTATTCCGGGCTCACGAATGTCCCCTCGATTCCTGACCAGATTTTGGCCGGCGTGCTCCAGGTGATCGCCTGGCTGCTCAACCGGCTCGGCGTCCAGAACCTTCACCTGCACCTCCCGATCCTCCTCGTCCTTGGCCTGGCACTGTTCATCATCCTGGCGCTGGTGGTGCTCGTCCTCCGCAGCGGCCTGAGTGCCGGAGGCCGGGAACCCCGGGCGCGGTCGAGGGGTCCGGTGCCGCACGGCCCCGTGGACTTCTTCGCCGAGGCCGACCGGCTCGCCGCCGCGGGGGACTACCGCGGAGCGCTTCGGATGCTCGCCGGCGGCGTCGCGGTTCGCATCAGCGGCGAGCAGGCCTGGGTGCGGAGTCCCTTGACCGTCCGCGAGCTTTTTGCGCGGTCGGACCGCGGCGAGTCCCTGCAGCCGTTGCTACGCCTCTTCGAGGAGGCGATCTACGGCCATCGTCCCGCCGATGCGACCGTGTACGCGCGGGCCGCGGAAGCGGCCGCCCCATACCGGCGGGTGGCTGCGTGAGAGGTCGCGGGTGGGCGCTGCTGGCGGGGCTGGCGCTGCTCGTGGCCGTTCTGGTGCTGCTCCGCGGTCCGTCCGGGTCCGGCGATTCGCCCGAGCACAGGTCCGACAGCGATGGACGCGGAGGCACCTCGGCGTTGCGTCTCTACGCGCAGGCGCTCGGTCATCCGACCTCGACCGTGGAAGGTGACTTCACGCTCCCCTCGAACCCGGGCTTGTTGCTGATCTTCACCCCGACCACCGGGTTCGACGCCGCCGAGGCCCAGCAGGTCAACACCTGGCTGAACGCGGGGGGCGTCGTCCTCTACGCCGACGAACAAGCCGAGCCACAGCTGGACAGGCAATTCGGGATCCATCGGGGAACGCGGCCGGCCCCATTGGGTGGCTCGGCGACAGCCAGTGCCCCGGCGCCCATCTTTGGTGGCGTCCAGCACGTCGCCGGAGGCACCCGCGCGGGCTGGCTGAACCCGACCCCGACGCAGGTTCCCGTGCTGCGCAATGGGGCCAACCAGGCGATTGCGATCCGCCAGACCGTCGGGCAGGGACAGCTGCTGGCCATGACCGATCCACTCGTTCTTTGCAATGGCTATCTCGGAAAACTCGACAACGGCCGCTTCGCCGCCGACGTGATCGCGCTCGCTCCGGCCGGCAGCCAGGTGCTCTTCGACGAGTTCCATCATGGCGCCGTCGCCGCGGGCTCGCCCCAGACGGCGTGGATGACAACAGCGTGGGGCGCCGCGCTCGTCTGGGCCGTGATCGTGCTGTTCCTCGGCCTGGCCCTCCGCGGCCGGGCGTTTGGCCCAGCCCTGTCGCTGTACTCGACCCGGGATCGGTCGTCCGCCGAGTACGCCTCCGCCATCGGCAGCTTGCTCCATCGCACCGGCGCGCGAGCGGTCACCCTCGAGACGCTGCTGGCCGCGACCAGACGAGCGATCGCCGAGCGGCTTGGCCTTGGCGCCGGCGCGACCGGGGCCGATTTCGAGCGAACGTTGGCGACGCGGGCGCCGTCCCTGAGCCACGACCTGGCGCGGATCGAAGGCGATCTTCGCCGCGCGAGCGAAAGCGAAGCGGCGGTCATGGAGACCGCCCGCCGTTTGCACGACCTGGCCTATCCACTAGCATCCAACCCCAGCGGAAAGGAGCCCGGATGAAAGCCGCCGAGTTTTACCAAACGTTTCGATCAGAGGCGGCCAAAGCGGTCGTCGGTCAGGACGATGCGGTGCGTCTCTGCGCGCTGGCCGTCATGGCGCGAGGCCACATCCTGCTCGAGGGCGTCCCGGGTGTGGGCAAGACGCTTCTCGCCAAGACGGTCGCCCGACTGCTGTCGGTACAGTACGGACGGATCCAATTCACGCCCGACCTGATGCCCGCGGACATCGTCGGGACCGCCATCTACGACCTGCAATCGCGGTCGTTCCGCATCCGCCAGGGGCCGATCTTTACGAACATCCTGCTTGCGGACGAGATCAACCGCGCCCCGGCGAAAGTCCAGTCCGCGCTGCTCGAGGCAATGGAGGAACACGGGGTCAGCCTCGAAGGCCAGCAACTGCCACTCCCCGATCCGTTCCTGGTGCTGGCCACCCAGAACCCGATCGAGTACGAGGGAACCTATCCGCTGCCCGAGGCGCAGCAGGACCGATTCCTGTTCAAGGCGGTGCTCGGCTACCCCACGCCGGAACAGGAGCTCGAGGTGTTGCGTCGCTGGGATTCGGGCATTGAGCTCAAGGACCCGGCGGCGGCGGGCGTTCAGCCGGTGATCGACACCGCGTCGATCATGGAATGCCGCGCGGAGGTGGCGAAGGTCGTGGTCGACGAGAAGCTCCGGCGATACATCATCGAGCTCGCCGTGTCCACCCGGCAATCCTCGGAGCTGGTGCTGGGCGCGAGCCCGCGCGCCGAGGTGCTGCTGCTGCTCGCCTCGAAGGCGGCCGCGGCCTTCGATTCGCGTGACTACGTCACACCCGACGATGTGAAGGGGCTGCTCAGGCCGACGTTCCGCCACCGCTTGCTGCTGCGTCCGGAGGCGGAGGTCGGCGGCCAGACCGCAGACAGCCTGCTCGATTCGATCATCGCCCGCGTCACCCCCCCGCGGTGATGTCGCTGGCGCCGCAACCGCGTCTCCTGGTCGCGTTGCTGGTTGGCGCCCTGTCGGTCCTGCTCGTGCTGCTCAGCCCGCTCTTATGGCTGATCGTGATCGGCTACCACGCGGTGCTCGCAGGGCTGGTCATCGCCGATGGACGGCGTCTGCCGGGGCGGCGCGGGTTCGCGGCAAGCCGCGTCCTGCCGCAACCGTTTTCCCTCGGGGAACGGCAGGCCGTGCAGGTCGTGGTCGGCCACGCCGCCGCGGCGGGACTCCCGGCCGACGTTGCCGACCATGTCCCCGCCGACCTGCGGCCGGACATTCGCGTCATCCCCGCCCGGTTCGATCAGGAGGGTTTCCTCACGGTCGAATACCTGGTGCAACCGCCGCATCGTGGCGCGTACCAGTTCGGGCCGGTGGACGTGCGCTGCTGGCGTGAGCGTGGCTGGCTGCTGCGGCAGGTCCGGATCCCGGCCTCGGAGGCGGCGGCCGTCTACCCGAGCGTGCTCGCCATCAAGCGATACCAGCTGACGCTGCGCCGCGGCATGCGTTTCATGCAGGGACTCCGCCGCGCCCGTCCGCCCGGCGCGACGACCGCATTTGCCGGGTTGCGTGATTACCTGCCCGGCGATGAGATCCGGCGCATCAGCTGGAAGGCGACCGCACGCCGGGACAGCCCGGTGGTTATGGAGGTCGAGGCTGAGCGCGGCCAGCAGGCGGTGATCGCGCTTGACTGCGGCCGGTTGATGACGGCGCCAGCCGGGCTTCTGACCAAGCTCGACCATGCGGTCAACGCCGCCTTGCTGCTGGCCTGGGTGGCGCAGAGCCAGGGTGACAGGGTCGGCATGGTCACGTTCGCTGACGAGATCCGGAAATTCGTGGCCCCCCAGCGCGGGCCGGCCCAGGTGAGTCAGCTGAACCGCGTGCTCTACGACGTCAAGCCGGAATACACCGAGCCGGACTTTGGCGAAGCCTTCTCCCAGCTGGCCTTTCGGCTGAACCGCCGCTCGCTGGTCGTGGTGCTCACCGACGTGCTCGATCCCGAGGCCTCGCGCGACCTCGTGGCGCACGCAATCCGGCTCAGCCAGCGGCACCTCGTGATGGTGGTCGCGATGGCCGACCCCGAGGTGCTGGCGGCGCGCGACGCCCCGATCGACCGCGCCGCGCGCAGCTACGAGTGGGCCGCCGCCGAGGAACTCCTCTCCGCCCGGCGCGAAAGCTTCGAGGCGCTCCGCAAGGGCGGCGTCCTCGGTCTCGACGTCGAGGCCGGGCGGCTCAGCCCGGCCCTGGTCGAACGCTACCTCGAGCTCAAAGAGCGAGCGCTTCTATAACGGAAATCGGCAGCCGACATCAAGTTAACCGAGAACTCGGTAGAAGCGCCAGAAGTCGAAATCGATCGGCAGCTCCTCGATATCCCGGAAGCCCGCCTGCTGCGCGTACGACCGCAGGGTCGCG
>JALZAV010000202.1 GCA_030948145.1 Candidatus Dormiibacterota bacterium | reverse complement strand
ACCTGGTAGGTGGAGCGGAGGTCCTTGTGCGTGATCCCCGCGCGCTGCGAGCCGACCCCGAACGCAATCCCCATCGCCTGCGCGACCAGGGCAAGCCGGCGGTTGATGTCCCCCGCCGCGTGGGCGCCGCCGGTCATGCTCGAGATCAGGAAGGGCAGGCGCAGCGCGTGACCGAGGAAACTGGCGCGCAGGTCGATGGCGTCGAGGTCGAGGTCCGGGAGAGCTTCATTCGTGAAGGCCAGCCGGTCGAAGCCGGCGCCCCGGGTCGACTGGACCGATGCCTCGAGCGAGAGGCGCAGGTGCTGAAGCTTGCGCTCAGAGATCCGCGAGAGGGGGTGCCCGTTGGCGTCGAGGGCCATGGCGTTGGGCTCCTCAGCTCGCTTCCGCGGCGTCCGGACCGTGGTCCTGCTGGTGGCCTTCCTGCTCGAGGATGCCCGGATGGTCGGCCTCGCGTCGGCGCATCATCTGGACGAAGTAGTCCACGATGATGGGGTCGAACTGCGTGCCTTTCCCGGCTTCGAGTTGGGCCATCGCGAACTCCGGCGTGCGCCGCTGGCGGTAAGGTCGGGTTGACGTCATCGCGTGATACGCGTCGCAGACCGAGACGATGCGCGCGTGCAGCGGGATGTTCTGTCCCGCCAAGCCGTCCGGATATCCGCTCCCGTCGTACCACTCGTGGTGATGCAGCACGACGTTGAGGATCTGGCGGAAGGCCTTGATCGGCTGAAGGATGCGCGCGCCGAGGATCGGGTGCATGCGCATGATGAGCTTCTCGTCCTCGTCGAGCCTGCCTTCCTTGAGGAGCACCTTGTCGACCACGCCGATCTTGCCCACGTCGTGCAGGATGGCGGCGAGGCGGAGCTGGTTCTTGTGCGCAGCGGAGAGCTGCAGCATGTCACCGAGGTCTTCGGCGAGCTTGGCGACCGATTGTGAGTGACCGCTCGTGTAGGGGTCCTTGGCGTCGATCGAGGCGGCCAGCGCGTTGAGCGCCTCGAGCGTCGACTCGCTGTTCGGTGAGAGCATCCCCTCCGCCAGCTCCTCGAGGTGGCTCGAGTTGGCGATCTGCCCGAGCCGTTTCTCGAGGTTGGCGACCATCCCCGGGCCGACCGTGTCGGCACTGGCCAGCTGGGCGACGACCTCGCTCAGTACCGAGTCGAGCGCGGCCACGCTTTCCAGCTCGCAGGCGCCGCAGATGCAGTTGCGACCACGCTTCTTGGCCATGTACATGGCGAGGTCGGCGCGGTTCAAGAGTTCGTCGCGGTTCTTCGCATCGACCGGATAGGTCGCCCAGCCGACGGAGGCCGTCAGCGGGGCGAAGATGGTCTTGGGGTTGTACATGAAGACCTTGGCCAGCGTGTCGCAAATCTCCTGGGCCCGGATCGGCGCCGTCTGGATATCTACGCCGGGCAGGATTGCCACGAACTCCTCGCCGCCGTACCGGGTGACCGTATCCTCCCGGCGCATCGTCGAGGAGATCGTGCGAGCGGCCGCCTTCAGCGCCACGTCGCCGGCCGCATGGCCGAAGCTGTCGTTGTAGACCTTGAAGCGGTCGAGGTCGATCATCATCACCGTGATCGAACCGCCAGCGTCGCGGGTCTTCTCGAGCTCTTCGTCGAAGCGGGTGTGAAAGTAGCGGTGGTTGGGGAGGCCGGTGACCGAGTCGGTTACTGAGAGTTTCTGGGCCTGGTCAAGCGTGTGGGCGTTCCGCATCGCGATGCCGGCCCGCTCGGCAAACGTGAGCATGATGTCCTGTTCGGTTTCGCGGAGCGGTTGCACGCGCCCCTGGAAACCGAAGACCATGTCAGCGATCGCGCGGGCGCCGTGGAAGACCGGGACGCGCACCCACATTCCGACCGGGAGCGGTTGGTGATCGGAGGGGACGAGCGCGTTGGGATCCGGGACCGGGATCACCTGCTCGCTCGTGGCCGGCTGAAGCGTGAGACGGACGGCGCTCGTGTCCATGCCTGCGTGCGACTCTTTGAGCTCCGGGCTCCAATCGACGTACAGCATGGATGCCGGCGGGACGGACTCATCCTGGCCGATCAAGGACGGCATCTGGACCTGCAGCAGTACCACGTCGGCGCTGAGGAGCGTGCGGCCTTTCTCGGCGGTGAGCTGGCAGGTCTGCTCGAATTCCAGGTCGCGGTTCAGTTCGACCGTCACTTCGGAGAGCGCGGCGTGGGCGCGATCCAGCTCCTGCTGCAGGGCCAGTTCGGCGCGCCGAACCCGGTCGCCCACGAAGCCGACGAAGATGCCGGTGATGGCAACGAACCCGGTGCGCATTACCAGGGCGGTCAGGTGGGGGGCGATCAACAGGGTGCCCGTGAGGCTGTCGAACCAGAAGACGACCGCACTGTAGCTGAGGATGATCGTGAGCACCGCGGTAATCGCAGCGACGCCACCGAAGCGCACGGCCGAGGTGACCGTGACCACGAAGTAAGCCAGGAAGAACGGCGAGTCGATGCCGTTCGTCACGGCGACGCCGCCGGTTACGAGAAGGACGTCACCGACGGTGGAGATGTACCCGCGCTCCAGCCAGGCCGGCTTTCGCGGCACGATGAAGACCTGGAAGGCCAGGTTGTAGACGGCACCGACCGCGATCAACGATATAAGCGGAATGGTTTGACCCTTCAGGTTGAGGAAGGGCAGCG
>JALZAV010000201.1 GCA_030948145.1 Candidatus Dormiibacterota bacterium | reverse complement strand
AAGAGGTCCATCGATCCACCCGGAGCATCCGTGCTGCGACGCATCGCATCCAGAGCGACGCCTCGAGCGGCGGGCAGCCGCAGCCAGGTGACGTAGGCCACCAGGTCGCCGGCAACGTTATGCGCCAATCCAACCAGCGTCGGCACGGCAGGCACGTCGTCACGCCGGCCAACCGAGAACCCCATCTCGCCGAAGTGCCGGTGCTGCATCCGCATCTCCGTCAGGCCTCGCATCGCCCGTCGCGTCTCGGGTGAGATCTTGTCATCGGGTACCAGGCTGACCGCCACGCCATTGCGGCGTGCTCGGCTGACTTCATGGCGCAGCTTGGCCATGAGGGGGCCCTGCACGGTCAGGCGCTGCAGATCCACGATCGCTTCGGAACCGATCCGGTAGCCGTGCCCGCGGCCGTACGCTGCCGCCATCGACTGGGGAACCTGGTAGAAGCCGACCGACCAGCCGCTCCGGCGACTCTCGGCGCGGAACTCCGCGTACAGGGAAGGCAGGACCTCGGCCGGCCCGACGCCGGGCCCTAGCACGATCGCCGCGCCCGCTCGAGCCGCGTAGGCCAAGTAGGCGGTGTGCTCAGCGTTCCAGAAGTAGCGTTTGTCGCGCATCAGGGTGAAGGGGCTGATGCCGGACCCCGCATATTCTTCGTAGACGGTGTCGAGGGGTCCGCTGCCGACGGGTGGCGGCGCGTTCTTGACCAGCAGGATCAGGCCCCAGAGAGCGGCGCCGAGCGTCGCCAGTAAGACGAGCACGAACATGACGATCAGGGTTCCCCTGGGTCGCTCGAAGAGGAACAGGCCGACCAGCAGCGTGCTGGCCACGATGAGAATCACCCGGCCGCGGCGGCTCGCTCGTCGATCGCTGAGCTCCCACCACAAGGAGCGAGCAGCAAGCAGGAGCGAAAGACTGACAGCGCCGGCCAGGGCCAGGTGCGGTCGGGCGGTGATGACGCCGAGGACGAGATTCGCGGACGCGATGACACCGAGCGCCTGGTACACGGTCCGCTTGGGCCGAAGCGCGATCACGATGACCGTGATGGCCAGCACGAACAGGATCACGACGCTGGCCCGCGCCACGGCAGCCGCGGCGACGAATCCGGCCGTTCGCCACGCGTGACGGTTGGTCAGCCACGCCTGGAGGGAAAGCGTCGAGGCTCCGAGCACCATTGTCGTCAGGCCAAGGCGCGCCGGTTCGCGAAGCGCCCAGACAGAACGGTGATGCGCGCGGTGGCTAGCTGTTCCCATGCGACTCATTTCCCTGCCTACCCAACGTCCGTACCGAGGAAAAGGTGTCGCTGGAGCTCGGAGGCTGGGTACAGCGTGGCCCCAGTATGTTCCAGATGGCTAACTGGTGCCTAAAGCCGGGCAGGATCCGTCTCGCTAGCTGGCCTTGCGCGCGGTTCCTATGTTCGACACCATCTCCGCCCGCAGCTGGCCGCCCTCAAGAAGCGGCTCTAGGTGGCGCTGGCCGGCCTTCCACAACCCCACTTGCTTCTCGCCGGCCATTTCCGAAACAAGGCTCGCCACCGGCGATGCCGCGAGCGTGGCCATCGCCTGCGCCACGCCACCCTCGTACACCACCGGCAACCGATGCTCCTCGACCGTGACGTCCCGGAACCCCTGGCCACGCAGGGCGCTGGCAAGCTCCTGGCCACTGGACCAGCGGAAGGGCGCCGCGTACGGCGCCACCGCATCGGCCGGTAGACATTCATGCAAAGCAGTATTGATCGCGTCGAAAATCGGCTGCAACGCGATCTCGCGCCAGACCGCAACAACGATCCGGCCACCCGGCCGAAGCACCCGAAACATCTCGCGGATGGCCGCACCACGATCGGGAAAGAATTGGAGTCCCTGCTGACAGGTCACGACATCGAACGCCGCGCCCGGCGCCGTCAAGGGAGCCGCGGGCGATACGACGTAATGGATCTCAGCTCCGCCGGACAAGCGCGGTTTTCGGCGCGCGATGTCGACCATGGCCGGGCTGATGTCAGTCGCGACGACGCGCCCCTTCGGTCCGACGTCCTCCGCGGCCAGCCGTGCCACCGTCCCAGGTCCGGTCGCGACGTCGAGCACCGATTCGCCGGCGCGCAACCCGGCCCGCTCGACGAGCAGCCGCGCCCACGGAATGAAGATTCGCGGCACATAGATGTCCTCGTAGACAGCGGCGATGCTTTCGACCGAGAAGCAACTGAAAACGGACGGATCAGCCATGCGTCAGTACTTGCTTGCCTCGAAATAGTTTCCGCATTTGCGGCAGCGGCATTGCATCGTCATCACCTGGCTGCCGAACAGTGAGATCACCTCGGTATCCTTCGATTGACAGAAAGTACACGAGACCTCCAGCGGGGTCGTCGCGTTTTCCCTCCCCCCGTTCACGGGGGGAGGGTTAGGGTGGGGGGTATCTCTATCCACCGGCTGGCATGTAACGCTTCTCGGCGAGCCCCTGCAGCATGTCGAGCGTCTGCTGATCGATGCCGCCCCCGACCGTTCGGCGGCGGACCGGGTCCCACGCCTTCCAGTCGATCGAGACTGGCGGCGCCTTAGCCTCGAGCCGCTCCTCGAGGCGGCGAGTGAGGTCCCCGACGCCAAGCCCCAGCTTGCCCTCCGCGCACAACTGGTCGACGTCGCCGCCTTCCGGCCCGATCCAGGCGATCGCCT
>JALZAV010000074.1 GCA_030948145.1 Candidatus Dormiibacterota bacterium | reverse complement strand
ATCTCGCTCAGCGCCGACCAGACGCGCGCCTCGAGCGGCCCGGCCGCGGCCGTCATGCGTGGACCTGGAATTTGCTGAAACTTTCCTGGAAGAGCGCCACCATCTCGGCGTTGCGCGGGCCGCGGGCCCGCCACCGGGACATCACCGCGTCCCAGCTGCAGGGGTCGTTGACGTCCCAGCGCTTGGCCTCGGCATCGAACGTGCATGGGAACGGATAGTCCAGTACGAACGTATCGCCCTCGCGATGCGCCGGTACCGTGATTCCGATCGACTCCATGAACGGCACCACGAGGGACAGCCATTGCTGCCGGAGTTGATCGTTCGTGAGACCTTTCAACCGGTAGTCGAGCTGGGCGCTGTGCTGCTTCAGGTTGTCCGGCAACCCGAACCATTCGACTGTCAGCGGGAACATCCAATCGACGGCCCGTTGTAGCTCCTCGCGGGCCGCGCCGCCGGCCTGGCTGATCCGCTTCGACCAGTTGCGGCCATTGCGCAAGTGAAAATTCTCCTCGGCCATGACTTTGACGAGGCCCCGCTTCCAGGGCCCATAGGAACATTGGTCATGGATATCCCCGAGCAGGCAGAAGCCGGCCTGGTCGTACATCGCGTTGGCGACGACCAGCTCGGTCCAGCTCTCCAGCGGCACATCGAACGCGTACGGATACCGGAACGCCTTGGGATCCCGCTTGAAGATGAGCGCCTCCTGGCTCTCGCCCAGCTCCTCGAGGATGTGGTAAGCGATGTGCGCGTGAGCCAGCTCATCCTGGATGATGGCGATGCCGGTCATGAAAGCATTGACGCTGGGGGCCTTCCTGGCTGCCAGGTAGTAGGCCGGTGCCGAGATCAGCTCGGTGTCCCCCGACACGATGAGCGTGTGCTTCAGCTCGCGCAGGTAATCCGGCGTCATCTCGGAGACAGATTCGATCAGCTCGCCCCGTTTGAGCAGCGAGTCGAACCTGGCGCTGGCTGCCTCCATCGAGTGTGATTCTATCGTTGCCCGGCAGGTGCCGAAATCAGGAAACCGGACAGTCGATTTGATGGAAACCGGCCGGGCCCCCTCATAGGATGGCCGGATGCTTGACGAACTGACTCGGACGACCGGCCCGGTCCTGAAAGCGCTCGATCCTCAAATCAGCCCCGCGATCCCGATTGCCGCCGGCGTCCTATTGCTGGGCCTCGCCCTGATGGTCGCCCGGCGAGCCGCCCACCGGCGCCGGATTGCCCGGCTGGAACGGCGCCGGGAGGAGAGCCGCATCAACGTCTCCCGGGGGACGCTCGCGACGGCGCCGCTGCCCGACCTGATGCGGGCCCTGGCCGACTACCGTTCCTCCGGCATGCTCGAGCTGGTCGCGCCGACCGAGAGCTTTGCCCTCTACTTCCTCTTCGGCCGGATCTTTCACGCGACCGGCTCGGGACTCGAGGGCGAGGCCGCCCTCGGCCGCGCCCTGCGCCTGCCGGATGCGCTCTACCACTTCGACACCAAGACCCGGCTTCCCCGCCAGATGACGATCACCGACGAGGTGGTCCATGCCGTGCGGGAGGAAGCCGTCCGCTAGGACCAGCGGGCCGGGAGCCTTACGCTGGCAGTCGTGAGGCGCGTACGAGCTCGACCGACGCTCGTTGTCCTGGCCGCGGCGGCCCTGGTCCTGCTGCTGGCGGTGATCGCGTCGACCTCCTTACGCAAGGTCACCCAGGCGGTGATCCCGGCCGCGCCATGCTCGCCGCACCCCTGTGCGGCGCCGGAGGGGTTTGAGGCCGACTTCACGGCTATCAGAGCCGTTGATGGCGTCCTCCGGATGGCCGTGACCTTCCACAATCACACCACCGGCGGCTTCGAGGCGGTGTCCTCCCGGCACACCAGCCCGGCTGACTTCCAGCTCCGCGACGCGGCCGGTCACCAAACAGACCCGATCTTCTCGTCGCTCTGCCCCCACTGGGCTGAGCTCCGGGTCGAGCGGGGAAAGTCCGCGGGTCCCGAGCCGCTCTGCTTCGCCGCACCGGCCGGCGACGTCCGCAGCGCCCAGGTAATCTGGTCGCCCGATCTCGGGCTGCTCTTCGACGACGTCCAGATCCCGCTCAAGTAACCGGGCCCGGCGGAGGGTTGGGGGGGAAAGAATGCGACCCGTCGTTACGGTTTACAACTCGCCGGTGTTATCCAGCAAGCCTTCATCCCGCCGCCCAGTCCAGCCCTTGCGGGCCAGACCTTCGTCACCGACAGAACCGGTCGTCTTGCGACATCCGATTCCCCAGCCCTTGCGGGCCGGGCCCCCGAACCTTGCGGTCCGAGAGTGGGATCCTTGCGGATCCCTCGCCGGCGACCCATTAGAGTCGTTTCCTTCTCTAACTGGCTTTCTGACAGGTCGCAGGGGTAACTCTACTTATCGACCCACCAACCCGCAACACGGAACATTTGTGCCGGAACGCACGCTCGTTTCCCACCGGTCCAGCCGTTCATCCCGGCGCGACTGGTGGGGCACAAGTCGTAACGAAACCTGTAACAACCCGTGATCGGTATTCCAGATGTGGACCATTACCGTTTGCGTTATCTGCAGTAGGGCGACGGGCCATAAGACCAGGTAACGAAATGATCAAGCTGCTCAACCCCCGTCGTCGCCTAGGCCAGTCCCTGGTCGAGATGGCCATGGTTTTGCCTGTGCTCACCTTCCTGACCTTCGGGCTGGTCGACTTCGGGCGTGCCTACTACTTCCAGGTCTCCGTGACCAACGCAGCACGAGAAGGGGCCCGGTCTGCGATCCTCAACGTCTACACCGGTCCCCGCACCCCGACCTGCAGCGCAGGCAACAGCTGGGCGACCTGCCCGGTCCAGACGGATGCGGCGATCGTCAACGCCGTCAACAACGAGTTGACCTACAGCGGGATCACGCCCAGCTCCATCACCGTCTGCCCGCCGCATGACTCGACCTCGAGTACGGCCGGATGCCCTGACAACAGCAACCGCGTCGATAAGTGGGTCAGCGGCAGCGCTGCCAATCAAAACTATTACGTCTCGGTCAACGTCAAGTACGACTTCACGCTCTACACCCCCCTGATGCAGCAATTGGTCGGCAGCGTCATCACGATGAATGTCTCAGTCCAGATGAGGACGAACTACTGATGCAGCGCGGGTTTCCGATGCGCCGCAAGTCCCGTGGCCAGGCGATGGTGGAGTTTGCGCTCCTCGCCACGCTGCTCTTCGTCCTGATCATGGGCATTTTCGACTTCGGACGGGCGATCGCGATCTACATCAATATCGCCGAAGCCGCCCACGAGGGCGCCCGCCAACTGGTCCTGCGAAGCAACTACAACAGCCAGCCGCCCGACACGGTGATCGTCAACGCGACGCTGGCAAAGATCGGCGGCGGCGGGATGACTCTGAGCGAAGATCCCTGCCTCCCCGGCTGCAGCTCGCCTTCCACGCCCACGACCCCCAATAGCGGCTATATCTGGATCACGCCGAACCGGACGACCGGCAATCACCTGGTCAGCGTGCGCATCACGTACCTGTATGCGCCCCTCACCGGCATGATCTCGAACATTGTCGGTGCCCAGTTCGTCATGACGGCCGGATCGTCGATGAGGGCGGAGTACTGATGCTGACCGGGATCCGCCGCAATCGTTCGGGCCAGGCGATCGTGATCATGGCACTGGCCATGGTCGCCATCTGCGGCATGCTCGCCCTCGCGATCGACGCCGGCCGTCTCTACTTCCAACGCCGGTTGATGCAGGACGCGGTCGATGCCGGCGCACTGGCCGGCGCCCAGGACCTGGTCGGGACCACGTCGAGCCCGGGCGGGTCGCCGAGCAACGCGCTCTTCCATGGCCAGCAAGACTCGTTCTCTGTCTTCGGCTTCTCCGCGATCGGCGCGCCCTCTGATGCCGTATACCAACAGCCAAGCGTCACCCAGACCCAGGGTGGCTATACCGTCACCACCGTGGCCCCAACCGGATACAACAATAAGCAGGTGCAGGTCTCGGTCAGCTACAACGCCACCGGCACCTTTGCCCAGATCCTCGGCTTCAACTCGATCAATATCCAGGCGACGGCCACCGCCGAGGCGGGGACGAACGCCAAAACGTATGCGCTCTTCGCCACCGCCGGCCGTGGGAGCGGCAACACCGTCTATGACGATCAGTCCGGCTGGGCCCAGATCGACAACGGGCAGGACGCAACCGACGCCTGCAACGCGGCCTCGTCAGGTCTGACGATCAGTAACGCGAAGCTCCACATCCCGAACCCGAACCGGGATGGGCTGAACGTCAACGGCCAGATCGTCATCAACCAGGGCAGCGATAACCACGGCCTCTACCAGTACTGGCAACAGGGCAACAGCTGGGGCACCGGCGTTGACGCGATCCCGGACTATGCGATACCGGATGTCTCGACGATCAGTGTCCTGAACCCCAGCCGTAGCGTGGCCACCAACGTGAATCCGGGCCAAACGGCGAGCGTGGCGGGCATCACGATCCGAAACACCACGAGCGTGAGGCACGATTACTGGGTTTACTCTCCCGGCAAATACACGAATACCGTCACGATCCCCAACGGCGGCGACGACGCGCTCAGCATGTATATCTTCAAGAACGGGATTTACGACTTCACCGGTGGGGCCAACCTGCAGATCCAGGGCGACTACGTTTCCAACACGTCGAGCGGCCTGGCCCACTACGTCAACGGGCAAGGCGCGACCGACCTCCCGCCTGCGAGCGACGGGACGGACGGCGTGGAGTTCATCTTCGAGGGGACGAGTACGTTCTCGGCCGACAACAGCAAGCTGGCCAATGACAGCAGCGTCTTCTTCGTCGCGCCAGGCTTCGTTCCGACGGGCAGCGTCCACATCGCGTTTTATGTCGCGAAGACGAACACCGCCGCGACCGGCTGGAGCAACCAGAACTTTTCCGCCAGCGCCTCGAACGCGCCCCGCTTCCAGATCTGGGGAACGGTCTTCGATGCCTCCGGCGGCGCCATGACGCTGCAGGGCGTGCAGGTGGGCCCCCACAACCTGAGCCCGACCGACGCCAACTCCAGCGGACAGTACGCCATCAACGGCGAGTTCATCAGCGCCACGATCAGCCTGTATCACGGCAGCGTCCTCGGCAATACCCAGGGGCCGGCCTGGTCACCCGCCAGCTGCCCGGCCCTCCCGAGCCCCGGCACGCCCGCGCTCCTGGTCCAGTTCAACAAGAACTTCGCTCCCGCCCCCGGCGTCAACTCGTTCCTCGTCAAGTAGCCGCGACCGTCCGAGCGCAGGCCTATGGCGAGGCTCACCGCACCGAGCACTAACGCAGGTCAGGGCCGCAGCTTTTCGAGTAGCAGGATGACGCCGAGCACGGCAAGCGCGACGCCCGCGACCCGCCCGGCGCCTTCGCGGATGCGCTCGCCAATCCGAGCACCGAGCGCGAGGCCGAGCTGGGTCACGATAAACGTCTGCACCCCGATCAGCAGGATGACGACTAGCACCGGCAGGCGCAGCAGCCCCAGGGTGAAGCCGATCGCCAGCTCGTCGAGACTGATGCTGATGCCCAGGCCGAGCGCCGCGAATCCTCTTGTCCGGGCCAGCAGGCCGAGGCGGGCCCTTTCTGCCTCCTCGTTGCCGGGTCTGAGGAGAACGAAGCCGAGCCCGATCAGGATCGCGATCGCCAGGTAGTCGGCCGCGTTGCCGACGACGTTGCCGGCCAGCCGGCCGCCGAAGAACCCGACCAGTGGCATCCCCATCTCGAAGCCAGTGAAGAGCAGGCTGACGCGGAGCCGGTCCTGCCGCCGCAGTCCACTGATGCCCAGGGCGGCGGCGACCGCGAAGGTGTCGAGGCCCAGGGGCACGATCAGGCCAACCAGCTTGAGATTCACACGCCTATTTAAACTTGCCGGGTGACGCCACTCGACATCATCCGGGAGAAGCGCGATGGCCAGGCGCACACCCAGGAGACGATCGACTTCCTGGTCCGGGGCGCGACCGACGGATCGATTCCCGATTACCAGCTGGCCGCCTGGCTGATGGCGGTGCGGCTGAAGGGCATGACCGACGCCGAGACCAGGACCCTCACCACGGCGATGGCCGCCAGCGGGCGTCAGCTCGACCTTTCCTCGATTCCCGGGCGCAAGGTGGACAAACACTCCACCGGCGGCGTCGGCGACAAGGCGACGCTCGTTGTCGCGCCCCTGGTCGCTGCCGCCGGCATCCCGGTGGCAAAGCTGTCCGGCCGGGCGCTCGGCCACAGCGGCGGCACGCTCGACAAGCTGGAGTCGATCCCGGGCTTCCACGTCGACCTCGCGACCAGCACCTTCATCGACCAGGTCCGGCGGATCGGCATCGCGATCGCGGGCCAGACCAGCGACATGGTCCCCGCCGACAGGGTCTTCTACGCGCTCCGCGACGCCACCGCCACGGTCGACTCGGTGCCGCTGATCGCCAGCAGTGTGATGAGCAAGAAGCTGGCCGCCGGCGCCGACGCGATCCTCCTCGACGTCAAGTGCGGCCGCGGCGCGTTCGTCGCGAGCGTCCCCGAGGCCGAGGCGCTCGCCCGGACGCTGGTCGCGATCGGCGAAGGTGCCGGCCGCGAGACGGTCGCCTACGTGACCAACATGGAGCAACCGCTCGGCCGGGCAGTCGGCAACGCGCTCGAGGTCAGGGAGGCGATCGAAACGCTCGCGGGTCGAGGACCCGCCGATCTCACCGAACTTTCGCTGCACTTCGGCGCCGAGATGCTGCGGCTTGCCGGGGTGAAGCCGACCAATCTGCGCCGCCTGCTCGAGGACGGGAGCGCGTTACGCAAGCTTGCGGAACTCATCACTGCGCAATGGGGCGACCCTGCGGTGATCGACGATCCGGGCCGCCTCCCGACGGCGCCCGTCCAGCAGGGCGTCGCAGCCACAGCGGACGGCTGCGTCACGGCCGTCGACGCCCTGGGGATTGCGCTTGCAGGCAAGGCGCTGGGCGCCGGTCGGGATCGCAAGGAGGCTGCGATCGATCCCGCCGTCGGCATCGTCCTGCACAAGAAGGTCGGCGACCCCGTCGGGTCCGGAGAACCCGTCGCCACCATCCACGCGCGGACGCCCGAGAATGCTGATCAGGTTGCAGCGAAGGTTGCGGCCGCCTTCTCGGTCGGATCGGCGGTCTCCGCACGCCCCCTTCTTTTGCGGCGCGTTACCGTTTCCGGGATCGAGCGGCTGGATACGTAAGGCCCGCCGAAATCGGCTGCCGCGATCATGAGTGGCATGCGCGGGGGATCGAGAGGACAGGTCGCGATCGAGTTCGCGCTCGTACTCGGCTTGCTTTTCGCGTTCGGCCTCACCGCGGTCCAGTTCGCCGGGGTTGCCCTGAATACCGCCAAGGTGAACCATGCCGCCCAGGAGGCCGCCTACGTCGCCGGCAGCAGCCTGGAAGCCGCCGGGCCCTCCCAGACACCCTGCTGGGGCGTCAGCGGCGGACTCGCCCACCCGACCGGTTACAGCGATGCGGCGATCTGCCAGACGGTCCTGGAGAACCTCGGCCAGATCGACCCCACACTGGTTGCCGTCAGCGTCTCGCCTGAGTCGCTGGTGCAGCGCGGCAAGCGGGCGCCGATCCATGTGACAGTCACCTACCGTCAGCCGATCACGTCTCCCCTGCTGCGGCTCTTCATGGGTGACTCCGCGATGATCACCAGCAGCGCCAGTTCCTGGTCGAACTGATTGGATTCCGGGCTGCATCGCGCCGGAGGCGGCTCAGTACAGCTCGAGCCCGTACGATTCCTCGGCCAGGTAGAACGAGCCGCCGCTCCCAAAGTCCGCGATTAGTGGCGTGACCGGCGTGAACTTGTAGACGACCCGGACCATCAGTGCCGTTGGAGGCGTTCCACCACCGGGCGGGCGCGACTGCCACGCCCCGTATGAACTGCAGGCCGAGGCCGTGATGGTGCAGCTGCGTACCGCATAGCAGGCGATCTGTCCGCTGGCGAAGGCCGATGCCGGGCAGCCGTTCGGATCGCCACACAGATGCCCCGGCGCTCCCGGGTTACAGTCGAAGCTGCCACCTGGTCCGGTTGACCCCCAGGCCGCCGCCGTGTTCGGGATTGCCGTGTTCGGTTCGCTTCGAATCGCGTCGCCAACATCGTTGGCGCCACCCTGGATCCCGGCCCGCATCCCCGCCCGGGCTGCTCCGGTGATCTCGAGGTGCAGGTAGAAGGCTCGGCCGAGGTCCGCGCTACCGAACGTGAGGAGGGTCAGAAACGGGACAATCAGGGCCATCTCGACCATCGCCTGGGCGCGGCTCCGTTCCCGGCGTTTCATGTCACTGCTCCAGGTGAACGTTGCCGGCGACTTGCTGGCCGGCGCTTGACTGACCTACGTTGTAGAACGTCCAGGTTCCCGTGACGAAGTCTCCGCAGAAGTCCCCGTCGGTCATGAACGCCGTAATCACGACCGTGTTGCCCGACGGAATCGGGAACGTGTAGGTGATCGTGGCCGACTGGTTGAAGATGCCGGTGCCAAGGCCCTGGCCCCGAGCGATCAGGTCCATCTGGTGGCCCCACGCCCAGTCACCTTTGACTTCGTACTTGCTGCCATCCGGCTCGACGTAGGTCCAGTCCGGCTTCGGGCTGCTGGCCAGGACCGTATAGCCCGGATAGCCTGCGGCCGTCGGGTACGCCGGGTTGGCATTGCCCGGACTGTTGTTGGGCGGTGGAGCCGGCGAGGCGGCCCATAGTCCCTTGGAAAAGTACATCGCCGGACCATTGTTGACCTTGACGTAGACGTCGAAGGCGTTCAGGTCGAACTCGTCGAAGTAGTTCAGAATCAGTTGCTCCTTGGTGGAGTCCCCGCTGACGGGTTGCAGGCTGGCGCTGGTCAGCTGGGTCGGCTCATAGAGGCCGCCGACATTGAAGACGGGCATCGTCCCACCGGACAGACCGCCGGTGAAGTCGATGGCCACCCCGGGCAGGCCGAAGGTCGTCAGACTGTAGGCGATGACCTGGCCGAGCACGAGCGCAGTCCCACCTCCGGCGACCGCGGCGCCTGGGTTGATTTCTACCCCGCCTCCGGTCACGGTCGGAGGCGCCGCCTGGTAGATCAATCCCTGGAACCGGTTGGGATTGAATCCGAGCGCACTGGGCGTCGCATCGAGATGGATGAAGTTGCTGTTCTCGAGGTCGAAGAGGAGCGGGATATCGTTTACGGACGGATTGGCGCCGAAGCCGGGAGCGATGAGCACGATCGACGAGACGAGGCGCGAGGAGACAAATCCGCCAGCGCCGGCATCGAACCGAAAGCTCACACCGACACCCAGGACCTGCGTCAGGTCGCCCCCGCCCGGCTGCGTGCCTGCGGAGCCACAGCTTCCCGACCCGGCACTTCCCGGATTCCCGATACCGGCCCCATGGGTGATCCAAATGCCCGCGGTCGTCGCGCAGCCCGGGACCGGGTTACAGAGGTCCCAGTCCGCAGCACCCTCCAGGGTGTGGTCGATGACGGCGGAGGGAGCCGAGCCAGTGATCTCGAACAGTCCGCCCGCGAACTCGTACTTGCCATGGTTGATCACGATGTAGGCGTACCGTCCGGGCATGATCGTGTACTCACTCCCGGCAGCCGGCTGACAGCCGCTCGCCGTGCTGAGCCCGCTGTGCCCGAGCACCTGCTCACCGTTGAGGACGAGCGAACCACAGTCGTTGGTGGGCAAGCTCAGTGTGGGCGTCCACCCCTGCCCGACAAACGGCGAGAATTCGTTGCCGTAGATGGCGCCCAGCGTCGGCAGCGGAAGGCTGCAGGCCGGCAGGCCGAGCGGTTGGGTCGTCCCGCCATTGCATCGCAGGTTGGCGCCGGGCGCAAGCGCGAATCCTCTCGTGCCGACGGCGGTACCCGCCACGCATGTCGCGCCGCCATATGGATCGCAGATCGTCATGCCGCTCGTGTCCTCGACCACGATGTCCCCCTTTGATTGCACCGCCACCGTGT
>JALZAV010000073.1 GCA_030948145.1 Candidatus Dormiibacterota bacterium | reverse complement strand
CGATCGCCGGCTCGTTGACCTCGAGAAGGTGCGTCAGGGCGCTGATGTTCCGTGCTATCTGCTCGCGCGTGAGCTCGCGAATCTGTTGCGCCGGCGATGCGCTCATCTTGGGTTGAGCGTAGCCGCCGTACCACGCCGCCCACGACGCAAACCTGCGCGCAGTTCGGCTAGTACAGGCTGCCCAGGTCCTCGACTTCACGAACCCGTGCCGCGCGAGGTATCTGATTGTGAATCAGATGTTCGGTCTGCAAGACTTGTGGGAATGGCGGTCGCCCCTCACGAACCGGCCCAGCGCTTGCGACCGACATTCCTGTCGCCGCCCTGCTTGCGGTCTTCGTTGCGGCGTTGGTGATGAGCGGACTTAGCCTGGATGCATTGCTGTGCCGGTATCACGATCTGCAGGGTCGACCTCGCCCGCCGATAACCATCCGGCTTGCTAACCGTGGGTATATCTACCGGAATCGAGAGTGGCTTCGGCCGATGTCGGCGGGGCGATCGACGGACGTGGCGCTGATGACAGATCGGCGACGGATGTGGCTCTGGCTGGGTGTCGCGGCCACCTCGTGGGTCGTGATGATGGTGTTTGCCGGCCATCACCTCTTCGGCGGAGCTCGTTAGCCGGCGAAGCCGGTCCGCCGGCGATGCGCCGGCCGTGACACAGTGGTTCACAAACCGATCGCCGGGCTTCACCGACAGCGCTAGCGTTCGTCGCGACGGTCTGTCAGTAGGCATCGAAATCCACGATGCGTACAGAACGACGCTGTTTAGTCCCCGCCGCGTGTGAAGGGCTTTTGCTCGGCGCTAGCGGTCATCGCCCAGGTGATCCGTCGCCGACGCGTTGATAACATCCGCCTCACACGCAACGAGGAGAGGAGTGCGTTGCTCGATTGACTCTTCCTCAGGTGGTCTACGTCATCGGCATGGCGCTGGTCGCGTGCTGCGTTCTGTTCATCGGCATCGCGGCGTTTCAGTTGCCGGCAATCGCGCGCCGCGAACGCGACGACTCTAGAACGAGTCTTCGGGCGAGCCGTCTAGCGTTCTCCAACATGAGCACTCGGGGTTCGGCCGTCGGCGTGCGCGGACAGAAAGGGTTCCGGTGAGTTTCTACATGGATCGCACGCCAAGGGATCGTCTCTACTGGCTACTCGACCTATTCCTTGCCGCCGAGCTCGATGCGAACCGATTCTCCGAGGAATTCGGGCGGACCTACGTCGACATCCTGGAAACCGCTCTGAGCGCGACGGAGCATGAAGTGTTCGGCGAGGTGTTCAGCGTTACCAATTGGCACGCCACTGACGAAGAGCGTGCAGGAGATTCGTATCCGGCAAGAACCAGCGACAACGACGTGCGGTTGGCCGTAGTACGCGCAAAGGCAAAGCTGCGGCAGGCGCTTTCGTAACTCACTGACGGCCGCAAGCGGCCCGCGGAACCAAGCGTTATCTATCCGAACCAATCGTTGTCGTTCAGCAATACCGGCGTGAATCTGCGGATGCGTCGGACATACGGCTGAAGAACCATGTGTCGCCGGTTCAAGTCCGGCTCTCGGCACAGACAGAGCGCCATAAGTTTGATGACCGGGCTCGCACTGGCCGTGCTCCCGGGGTGCGTAACCATTCGCCGCGCGCTGGTGAGATCGCAAGCGCGCACAACGGTGGGTCAGCACGTGGGCGAGCCGCCCCCCGCGAGGTCTAGCCACGTGTCCGCCGCCGTGACCTGAAAACTCGCGCGGTCATTCGGGGCACGACTGAAACAGACGATCGGGGGGTCGCTCGAAGTGCCGCGCTCGCCAGCCGGTCTGAAGCCGTGCGCGACCAGGACGTCGGCTAGTTGCTGCCGAGTCACCTGGACGCTGATGGGACGGACCGAGACAGCGAGCACGGCCTCGCCGGGACGCCCAAATGTGCCTCCCTCGCGAGTGATCGTCCCGGGCGGAAGTGCGTAGGTAGCCAGCTCGACGCGAAGTCGCGTGAGTTCAGTGGTCACCGAGTCGGTAGCTGCATAAGCCAGCGCCACCGCGATGCCAGCGATTCCGATCATGGCCGCGAGCGCGAGAATTCGACTCCTGTTCGGTCCCTTGGGCTTCATGTGGTCTGGTGTACCTGAAGGGCCTCCTGAGGGCGCGCCACCTGTAACACAGTGCCTCCAAGCTGATGGGAACCGGGCGTTGCGCGACGCTGTAGGGGAAGTGATGAAAACGCTCGTGCTTGCGGTGGTCGTGGTCTTCTCGGCGTGCGCTTCTCCGACTGCCGTCACCATTAGCCCGAGCGCTGCTCCTTCGCCGTCGCTGACCGGAGGGCCGCCGTGCCCAACCACTAAGGCGCCACCGATCGCGTTGACGCCGCCCCCACCCGCCGCTACCGGGCCGAACGCCGGTCTCGTGTTCCGTGCCGATGGCCGGACCACATTTCTTTACGGCAACGAGGCGCTCGTGGTGGCGCTGCCAGTTGATGGGACGATCCACCCCAACGACCCCTCACGCGGGCTACCGAGCGGGGTGAAGTTCGGGTGGTATCGACTGGCTCATGGCGATCTGACCATCTTGACCCGGCCTCTCGACAAGGGAACCTACCCGGTGCCAGCCGATGTGCCAGGTGGCTACGGAGACATCGGCTTCCAGGTCAGCGAGCTGCATTTCGCCGCACCAGGCTGCTGGGAGGTGAGCGGCACGGTGGGTGGCAGGCAGCTCACGTTCGTGGTGAACGTCGCTGCCCGCTAGGCGATTGAGTCACTGAGCAGGAGAAGTTCCCCGGGCGGCTGGTCCGCCGTACAGAGGACGTGGCGGGGTCAAGTCGAGACGCACGTCGAGACTTGAGGCGCGGGACACAGGTCAACCTGAGCTCCGGGGGCGGCGGCGAGTTTCGGCGCGGGTAAGCCCTCGTCTGGACTGACAAAGGCGGATATTCGAGCAGGCGTCGGGCGCTGTCAGCAATCACGCCCAGGCGCTTCTGGCCCGCTCGCGCGCCCTTCATAGCGCGCGGGACTTCCCGCTCGCCTGTCTTCTTGCCATGACAGTTATCGAGGAATGCGGGAAATTGACGCTCTTGAAACTCGAATGGTGACGTCTCAGCCAAGGCGCCCAGATACGGACTGACGAACGACGCGTTCGCCAGCTCTATGTCGAGCACACTGAGAAGGCTGTGATTGCCGCCGGCCACGCGTTGCAAATCAACGCCGCGGCCGACAGACGTCAGGGAGTCCATCCCACGAGCGGGCTGATTCGGACGAGCGGCGTTGTCCTGATCGCGCGGGCTCGGCGTTGGATGTCGCTGCGCAACGCCTGCTTGTACACCGACATAGATCGGGATACAGGAGTGGTCCAATCGCCCGAGAACGTCATCACCTCTGCTCACGCCTACTGCTTTGTTTGCATGGCCCACGAGGTCCTGGCCGAGCAGATCGGAGAACGAGCCGAAATCATTGACGCTCTCGAGGCTTTCCAGCGTCGGTTTGGAAAGAGGGCGCGAGTCGACGACCTCGAGTTTCCGCGCGATCCCGACCGATTCCGCGATGAAGCGCAGCGGTTGGGCCGGTGATTACGGCGCACGACTGAGATGGAGTCAGGCCACCCTCATGACCGCAGCGGCGGCGAACGATCTGCGTCCTTGCGGTGTCCGCCGACTCGGTGGCGCGCGGTTACCGATCGTGGGGAGGCGCTACAGCGGCGCCTGCCGAGCGAGTGTCCGGGGGACGAATGAGTAGAGCACCGGCTACGGCGGGCTCCGCCGGCGGCGGACCACCCGGATAGGAGCGCGCGCCGCGGTACGTGCGGCCATGTCCGAGGTGGGCTCGGAGCTGCCACAGATGACCCAGCCAGAACGCGAGCCCGGCCAAACCGCCCCCTAACGCAGCGTCTGTGCCCGGCGCCGCCGTGAACCCGAAGAGACGCTGGAGTTCGTAGGCGATGCCAAACGGTAGGGTGCCGAGTGTCGCAAGTGCGAAGGCCGCCGCACCGACCGCGAGGAATGCGAGATACAGGCCGCTACTGCCGCGGAACGCTGGCCGCGGGAGGAAGAAGTGGACGGTCCAGAAAGCGACGCCGACGATCAAGAGCGTGGCGCCTCGGACGACCTGGTCCACCGGGAGTCCCGAGGTCGCCGTCGTCGCTGCCTCCGGCACCGGGAACGAGATGAGCCACGCGCGAAGCAGTTCCGCGAGGCCGATCGCGGATATCACTGTGCCGGCGAGGCTCGCGATCCGCACATAGAGCGCCAGGGCCGCGTTGCCGGATGGTTCCCAGCCGGTCTCACGGCCCCGCACGATGAACGCGCCCACGACCGCGAGGGTTCCGGCGACACTGGCAACGATGAGAGTCGACTCGAACTGGATCATCCCGCTGCGGCGGCGATAAGACTGAGTTGTCTCACGGTCTCAGTGTGAACCACCTCCAGCAAGCAAGACCGGATCGGGCGGTGCGTACGCGTCACCCGCCTGTCGTAGAGTTTCCTCCCCCACGCCTCAGCACGTGATCTCGAATCAGTCGCCGCGGCGCGCGCGGCTGCTGACCACGTGATTCGAGATCAGCCGAGCCTGGCTTCTCGCGTGAGAGAGACGCCGTACGCCACGAGCGCGCGCCGGGTGTCGGCCGCATTCACATGCTGAATGGCCGTCATACCGAGACCGCGCGCCATGTCGATGTTGCTTTCGCGGTCATCGATGAGAACGCATTCACGTGGACTGACGCGTGCTAATCGCGAGGCCGCTTCAAACATTTCGCGAGCCGGCTTGGCAAAGCCGATGTCGGCTGAGTTCGCTACTGCGTCGACGGCATCAGCCAGGCCGAGCGCGTCAAGGTCGCCCCTAAGTCTGGACGTTTGGTTTGTCAGCAGCACGACCGGCATCAGGTCGCGAACCTCCCGTACAAGGCTCAAGACCGTCTGATCAACGACACCCCTGAAGGAGCTCCAGGCGTCTACTGCGCCGGCTGCCTGAGGACCGTGTTGTTCCGCAATCTTCCTGGCGACTCGCTCGCGCCACACTTTGTCTGAGATAACGCCTGTAAGCGCTGGCTCCAGAAGTTCCGCCGCGAAGGCTGCTGCGGCGATCGTCCCTGCTGGCAGGCCATGGTCTCGCTCGATCTGCGCGCCGTGATCAGGCGGCCAGATGCGTAGGACGCCATCAAGGTCGACGAGAAGCGCCCGGGTAGCGTTACCTGACTCCATATCAGGCGAGCCGGAGATGAGCCGTCTACGGACGCGCCTGAGTTTCAGGAAGAGCCGCTAGGACCCGCTCCGAGAGCGCCGAATGCATAGGTAAGCGATCCAGCCGACATCCAGTGCCAGCGCGAAAAGCGCAAGCACCATGCGCGACGGAGGGCCACTCGCGACGTCCTTGAGCTCTACGAAAACGGCGCCGCCGGTCAGAGCACCAAAGACGACGAAGCCAAGCCAACTGACGACCTGGAGGCTGGACCGCGCCAGCGGCTCGTCAAGGCCGATCAAGCGGCGTACCGCGCGCGGCAGCTGGCCGCCCATTCCCAGGGACGCTGCAAGCCCCGACGACACAGTGACAAATCCGGCTACCAGCACGAGCGTTGTGATGACTTGGAGTGGATCCATCGCGGCACATGATGTCCCCTAGAAAGGTTGGCAAGTAGTTGGCGGCAGCGAAGGGCGTTGACGGTCGTGCCTTACCGAATGGCCTCACCTGATTCACAATCAGAGAGGGCGTGGCAGGAGGTCCGACAATGGGACCAAGTTCAAGCGGCACTCGCTATGGGTTGCATCCCTATTTCCCGGTCGCGTTCCGCACGCTCTTTCCCTTAGTTGCCCTCGTCCAAACTGGCCTACTGCTCGTCGCGGTTGCGCAGCGTTCGCCGTTCGTCGTCGCTGAGTTCATTGGGCTACTTGGTGGATGGCTTTGGGTCGCATGGGTGCTGAGTTCCTCCGTCTGGCGACTGGATCTCGGCCAAACAGAGCTGGAAATTCGACGCTACGGTCGCCGCACCCAACATGTCCCGTGGACCGAAATCGTTGAGATCCGCTGTGTGCCAGAACCTCCGCGGAACGTTCTGAGCGTCGCATTGGTCAGACGCGGCGGCGCGCGGACCCGGTTCAAGGTGACGCGCGCCCACGGAGACATCACCGCCTTACAGCGCGAGCTTGATAGCCACGTGGCGCAAAATGCGCCGTAACCTCCGCGCTTGGCCACGATGGGACTCTTTCCACCGCGCCAGTCGCGCCGCTGAGCATTGGCGCTGCTTGGCACCAGCGACGACTGATTGTGAATCAGTTGCTCGGTCGGCCACCGACAACACGACGCCCCCGCAACCCAACTGCACTCCGCTCCGACCTTGGCCGCCACGGCCTGACGACGAAGGTCATGTCGACACTCTGCACGGGCCGCCCCGACCCAAGGCGTCGAGCACACTGCGCTTGCGCTGGATCAGGTCACGAGGCCTTTCGAGATCACGGAGCCCGTGGTCATGGCTCGTCATCTCGCTGCTCAGTTCGTTAGCGTCCGCGTTCCTGTGATCCCAGGCCTGCCGCCGGACCATTCATGGCCGCAACCTCCTGGCAACCTCAAACTGACCAGTTGCGTCTCGAAAGGAGCAATGTCAGCCACGCGCCCTCTACGACGAGCGCTGCCGCGGAGGCGAGCGCTCTATCAGAACGCCCGGCAGATGTTTGGCGGACAAAAAAGGCTGCCTCCGCCAGCAGAATGCCGGCGGCTACGACCCCGAAAAGGATCAGGGCCAACCATGTCTTGCCAGCTGGAGCCAACCCTTCGCCGTTCGCAGAAGCGTCCAATAAACGCCGAACGAGACGGGGGACGGCCGACGGTCCAGCGAACGCGACCGCAAAGGCAGCTGTTGCAAGCACGAACGCTACGGTCAAGAGAATGCCTCCGATCGCGTCCAGGTATGTCATCTAAGGCGGCCCGCGTCCGAACACATGGCCAAATGAGTCAATCGCATCTGCCAGGAAGTTTGACGCCGCCTCTTCGATCGTGTTTTCAATCGCGTCGACTCCAGCGGCGACCAGGACTCCCCGCGCCGTCATCTATCTCGAAGCATCATCGCTGACGACAAACGTTTCCGGACATCACGTTTTTGAGTCGCGATCCGTTCGATACCGCCCTGATGCTGGTTTCGACGCAACCCTCGACTGAAAGCAAGGTCGACGCGTGGCGGGGCACTCATGACCACTACCGCGGGCCGGGGGGAACATTCGAACGAGGATCGCGGCGGTTCGCTGCGCCATCGTGGCGCGCCACTGCTCGACCGGGACAGCTGATATGGAGTCAGGTGTCACCTTGACCGTGATGGGAACTCATTCGACTACTGCCGAACCGGGTGGAACGGCATGGAGTCGAAGGTGGTTGGCCAGCTGTCGGCGATGCCAGCGTCGCCGAACACGATCCGCTGTCCGGACGCGCCATCGATGAGCACGGTTGCCCAGCGATAAGGTGGATACGGCGTCGCGTACGGACCGCTCGGTCCTCCGAACAACACGGGCATCCGACCTGCCGGATAGACCTCGCCAGAGACCGCGACAACCCACAGGACACGAGCGGCCGGATCGCCGGTCATCCCGAACCCGGTCGATGCTGGCGCCGCGGGATCGCCCGTATGCGTGCGAACGGGGCCGGCTCCGCTGACGTATTCGGCGTAAGTCATCAGTTTCGCGTCAATGCGGTCGACCCGGCCGACCTCAGCGGCGCGTCGGACGGTTGCAATTGCCGCATCGCGGTCGATAGTCGCGGCCAACGCTGGTAGTGCTGGGTCCGGCGTGGCGGGCACTACCCCGAATGCCAGACCGAAGCGCGCAACGACAGCGAGCGCAAGAATGCCCGCAGCTGCCAACAGAACAACCAGACTGGCTTTCCGTCGCTCGGGCGCTTTCGCAATCGCTCTCGATACGTTCGACACGCGTTTCATATTCGCGCGTCGGTCAATGAACGGTCTAACTCGTGGCTGGCTGATCTCGAATCAGCCGACACAAGTCGTGGGCTAGCTTTCAAAACGAGTGCGACCTGCCCGCCGCACTCCAAACTATTGATCACTGAAACCATTGCTCTTTGATGCGGAATATCGGTATCAGCCGCGAGTTGTCGAGCAATTTCGCAAATCCACGCGGCGGCGGTTCTTCAGACCATTGCTCTACCAGCTGAGCTACCTCGGCATAACTACGTGCATACCGTGCATAACATGCAGGTGTCGGTACAGCGACGAGTGATTTACGCACTCGGGACGAGCAATGGTTTCAAAGACCACGAAGACCATTGCTCTTCCGGCTCATTCTAGCGGCGCTTTATGCAGTCGCGGCGGTCGCCCTGCGTACTTCACGAGGGTGGTCGGGTACCGCTTCAAGGTCGGCACGCTGAGCTCTCCCACGTACCGACGAAGCATGTTGGCGTCGGCCCAGCCGGCCATCTGGACGATCGCGATCTCAGGCACCCCCGCCTCGAAGACATCGCGAGCCCAGGTGTTCCGCAGCCGATGCGGCTGGTACGCCGGCCCGCCGCTAGTGGCGATCGCGCGGCGCATCCGTTGCAGCATCTGGTTCCAGCCATCCGCCGAGAACGCGATGCCGTCCTCGCTGAGGAATAGCGGCTCGCGATCGCGATCGCCCCAAGCGAGGCGGCGGCCGAGCAGGTAGCTGCGGATCGCTCCTTCGGCCCGCGGATCGAGCGGCACCTCTCGCGCAGCGGCAACCGACTTGGCATGCGCGCCGCTGACCGTGACATGCCCGATGGATGACCGGGGCGCGGAGAGGTGCACGTCTCGGCGAAGCAGCGTCCGGGCTTCGCCTGAGCGAATCCCGGTTCCGAGAAGCAGCCAGAACACGGCTGACCACAGCGCACGACTACGCAGCGGGCTCCGGCGGATACCGTCCCAGATCGCGAGCACCTCGGCCGGGCGATACGGCGCGCGACCGACCCGGGGGACGGCCGGGATGCGCAGATCCGCCAGCGCAGGCCGATCGCGCTGCGGCAGCCCGAGCTCGATGGCGAGATAGCGCGACAGGGCGCGCAGCGCGATGCACCGATTCCGCGCCGCATACCGCTTGCCCGAGCGAAGCAGCTGATTGACGTGCGCCCGCACGACCGCGGATCGCACATCACGGACCGCTACGCCCTCGTGGGCGGCCGCGAAGGCATCGAGATGACTGCGGTACGTCGCGATGGTCGAGGGCCGCAGGTAGTAGCGCTCAGCCGCGAGGAACTCGGTGATCGCCGAGGCCAGCGAGAGAGACCCGAGCGCGGTCCGTCGGGATTGGCTGTTCACGTACGTCCTCTCCTTCGTGCCGATGCGACCGGTGTCGCTCAGCGGAAGAGTCGGCCGGACTGCAGACGGGACGTGGCGAGCATTGAGACGACGGGGCGGTCGCCGCGCGCGATCGGAGCTCCCGTCTCGTAATCGGCCCGATCCCTACTCCTCTAGCGACTCGCCCTTCGCGACCGGACCTGCCAGCAGCCCTTAGCGGCGGCGTCACCGCAGCGGCGTGAGCGACGTACCGATCAACTGCGCGTCGTGGTCGATCGCATCCTGAATCGCGGTCTGAAACTCCACAAAGAAAAGATGGAGCGCATTGAAACGGATGACGAGGAACTGGTATTGGATCGTACCAGCGCGCTGCCGTCTTGGGCCGTCAGCCGCTCGTGCACCTTCTGCACGATCATGTCGCCGGCATTCGTTTTCGTGTGCCGGCGGTCGAGGACCTCGCGGCCGGCCGCCTGCTTCGTGCCGTCGACGTACTTGTCCAAGCCCTCTGCGGGCACCTGGCCGGCGACGCCGTAAGCGATGGGGATCCGAGCGTCACCAGCGCGGCTTGTGTCGCACGCGAATAGACGCACACCACGCGCGTGAAGATTGGTCAGCTGCTGCTGACGTGCGTCCTTCAACGGCCCGTCCACCGAACACTTACCTGCGGCAAGTTCGATGTCAGTGTTGAGGTCAAAGGCTGACCAAGTTTGTGGGAGTGTCAGCGCGTAGCCCGCCTCCAGATTGGCGAAGAGATGCCACTGCGACGTCGGCAGGG
>JALZAV010000200.1 GCA_030948145.1 Candidatus Dormiibacterota bacterium | reverse complement strand
GGCGGTCGCGCATCTCCTCCGGGAGATCAGTCTCTGTCTCTTGCGTCACTGGCAAAGACTAATTGACACAACACCGGTCCAGCCGCACCGCCGTCGGCTAGCGGCGCAGGGTTGGCCGGGGTCCCCCGGCCATGACTTTGTCTCCTCGCACATCGAATCGTGGTGGGGATCCTCGATGAATCCAATCGATTTCGGAAGGAGAGCATGCAATCAGGAAGTCCGATCCTGCACGCGCCTGGCGCGCAGAGGGAACCCTCGGGTTCCCTTTCATTCTTAGAGAGCTAACTCTTGGTCCTCGGCCGCCGGGAAGGCTTCGATGTTCTGGCCCCCCGCGTCGCGGTGGTTACCGAGCGCCTCCTCGATCAGGGCGTCGACATCGCTGTCCGAGTGGATGGGATCGTGATGGAAGAAGGCGAGCTGCTTGGCGCCTGCCTGCTCGGCCAGAGCCAGGGCTTCCTCGTATGTTGAGTGCCCGAAGCCTGCGTGCGTTTTGTACTCCTCGCGGCTGTACTGGGCGTCGTGGACGAGCAGGTCTGCGTCCCGGCACCAGTCCGCCATGTCCTGCAGCGTGCCGTCCTCGTTGTTTGCGAAGAGCGAGATCTCATTGTCCGTCGCGAACGCGAAGCGCGTGGATCCCTCATCGATCCGGTAACCGAACGTGGGGATGGGGTGCATCAGCAGGTGTGGTGTGATTCGCAGCCCACCGACCTCGAAGGTCTCGCCCGGGTTGCGCTCGATGAACTCCATCTCAGCCGGCATGTGGTCGAGCCGGACAGGGAAGTAGGCCGGGTCCATCTGGTCGGCAAACGCCGCCTGCAGCGACTTGGCCGAGCCGGCCGGCCCGACGATCGTCAGGTGGGTGCCGGGCACGAACGCCGGCAGGAAAAACGGGAAGCCCTGGATGTGGTCCAGGTGCGTGTGAGTGATCAGAAGGTGCGCCTGCAGAGGCTCGGACTGGCTGAGACCACTGCCGAGCTCGGCGATGCCTGAGCCTGAGTCAACGATGATCAGGTTGTTTTCCTTGTCCCTGACTTCGAGGCACGTCGTGTTGCCGCCGTACCTGAGCGTTCGGCGACCCGGCGTCGGCCTGGTTCCGCGGGTGCCCCAGAACTTGACCCTCATCTCGGCGCCGTCGCCTCGAAGACGCGTTTGGCGATGAAGATGTCCAGGAGGTCGGTGTCGAGCTTGCCCTCGCCGGCTTCCTTCTTCAGGATGTCGAGCGCCGCGACCGAAGGTATAGCGCGCTTGTAGGGGCGGTCCTGTGCCGTGAGCGCGTCGTAGATGTCCGAGATGGTCATCATGCGAGCCTGGACGGGGATCTGTTCGGCGGTCAGCCCGCGGGGGTAGCCGGTGCCGTCCAGCTTCTCGTGATGCCCGTACGCGATCTCGGGCACGCCGCGCATCAGCGGAGTCCACGGGATCTTGCTCAAGAAATGGAAGCTGTGGGTGACGTGCGCCTCCATCTCGAGTCGCTCCTGCGGATCGAGGGTTCCCTTCCTGATGCTGAGGAAGCGAAACTCCTGCGGATCGAGCATCGGGTGCGCTTTGCCGGCCATGTCGTAGTAGGTCTGCTGAGAGAGGAACTCGAGCATCGAGGCCTTGTCCTCGGGCAGTACGCTCGGCTCATTGGCGGCGACGATCCCCTGGATCCACTTGTTGAGCTGAACCAGGTCCGCTTCGAGGCGTCGATCGATCTCGGCCAGGACGGGGGCGCCGGCGTTGCCGCTTCGCATAGCGTCCAATTTCTCGGTCGCGTACTTGACCTGCACGGAGCGCTCAACGAATTCGAAGCGGGCCTGGATCACTTCCAGCTGCCCGGGTATGAGCTTTTTGGCCTTGATCAGGATGTGCTCACGCACCCCGACCTTTCCAAAGTCGTGCAGTAGGCACGCGTAACGCAGCTCCTTCAACTGGTCGTCTGTGAGATGGACGTCGCGATACTTGCCCACGTCTATCTTGGTCACGGTCCTGGCAAAGTTCGCAGTAAGGGCTTCCACCCGGCCCGAGTGACCCGCGGTGCTGGGGTCTCTCTGCTCTATGGCGGTCACGCTTGCCTCGACGAAGCCGTCGAACAGTGCCTGGATGGAGTCGAGCAGGTTCTTGTTGTCGAGGGCGACCGCGGCCTGGCTGGCGATCGACTCGATCATCTCGAGATCCTCCGGTCGGAAGCTCACCACCTCATCCGGGACGTTGGCCACGGTCAGCCGGGTTTCGTAGCTTCGCTTCGCGTTGATCAGCTGGATGGCGCCGACCACCTCGTTGTTGTAGTTGCGCATGGGAACGGTCAGCATCGATTTGGTTCGATAGCCGTACTGCTGGTCGAATCCCTTTCCGCCCTGTGGTTTGCCCGGCGGAGGGTTGTAGGCGTCGTCGTAGATCTGACTCGAGCCGACGGTCACCGTATAGCCAACCACGCTCTTCTCGTCCACCGGCACCTTGAAGGCCTGGTACGTGTTGTCGATGGAAGTGTTCTGGCTCGAGGCGAGGAACAGCTTCGGCTGCCCGTCATCGCCCACGGTCTTGAGCCACAGGCTGGCGCCGTCCGCGTTCGTCAGCTGGCGCATCGTCGTGAGGATGAACTCCTGGAGCTTGCCGATGTCCCGTTCGGCGGACAGGGCGATACCGATTCGGTTGAGCTCCTCGAACTGGCGGTGCTGCTTCCTAGCCTGCTCCTCCAGCTGCCTTACTTCCTGCTTCAAGGCAACGTTCTCCATCGCCAGGTGCAGGAGG
>JALZAV010000025.1 GCA_030948145.1 Candidatus Dormiibacterota bacterium | reverse complement strand
CTTCGGTGACCATAGCGACGGGGAAACACCTGTTCCCATCCCGAACACAGCAGTTAAGCCCGTCTGCGCCGATGGTACTGGGCTGGCAACGGTCTGGGAGAGTAGGTCATCGCCGAGGTCTTTTTCTTTTCTGTAACCATTGAGGGTGATGAGCGAACCCCCGGTCGGAAAAACACGCCACACGGAGCTGACACTCGACCAGCTTGCGGAGCTGCAACCTGGTCTTGCCGACCTGATGCCGGCTGTCGGCGATCGCTACTGGATCGCGTACTATGCGGCCCGGGGCGGAAACTGGGCGCTGGCGCGCTACCAGCTCCGTCACCTGGCGATGCTGCTCCGCCGCGGCGCGGTGACCCGTCCGAAGCACGCGGCAACGCTGACCGAGTACGAGCGCTCGAGCATCGGGCCGCTCCTTGACGCGGTGCAGGCTAAGGATCTCGCCGCGTTCGAGCAGGCATATCAGCGCGCCACTGACGTCGCCAATGACCTGCATCGTGACCTTGGCCACCCCGACATCGTCTGGCGCCTTCCCGCCGATCCTCCGGCACACCTCGACATGCGTCCCCAGCCCGAGGTCGCGCCCAAGGGCGACCGCCGCCCTTAGAGCATCGCTTCGCGACGGATGAGCTCGCGACGCACGGTCAAGCGCTCGACGAGGTCGACCTTGACCCGCACCCCGAGGCCCCAGCGTGTCGGCACGCCGATCGTACCGCCCCGCGCCAACGTAAAGGGGGGATCGATGATGTCCTCTGCCCAGTAGCGCGCGCTTGCCGAGATGTCGCCAGGCAGGCGGAAGTTCGGGAGCGACGCCAACGCCACATTGCAGGCCCGTCCGATTCCGGTTTCGAGCATCCCACCGCACCAGACAGGGATCCCCGCGTTTCGCGCAACCTCGTGAATCCGCCGTGCTTCCGCAAAGCCGCCGACCCGCCCCGGCTTGATATTGATCACGCGGCAGGCTCCGAGCTGGACCGCGTGCCGCGCGTCACGGGCGTCCTCGATGCTTTCGTCGAGGCAGATCGGGGTCGCGAGTTGCCGCTGCAGGGCGGCGTGATCGACGAGGTCGCCGGCCGGAAGCGGCTGCTCGAGCATCAACAGCCGGAACTGATCGAGCTGCTGGAGGTGGGCGGCATCATCGAGCTCATAGGCGGAGTTGGCATCAGCCATCAGAGTTATCTCGGGATACCGCCCGCGGATCGCCGCGATCGCATTGACGTCCCAGCCCGGCTCGATCTTCACCTTGATCCGCCGGTAGCCTTCGCTCAAGTGGCGGCCGATCGCGTTGAGCAACTCGTCCGTCGTGGCCTGGATGCCGACGCTGACGCCGGTTTCAATCCGATCCTTGACGCCGCCGAGAAAGGTCGCCAGCGGTTTGCGGGCTTCCTCCGCCAGCGCGGCGGTGAACGCCATCTCGATCGACGCCTTCGCCATTCGGTGGCCGCGCACCGGAAGGAAGAGCGCCTCCAGCGCGCCCACGTCCGGCAACTCGCGCCCGAGGATTGACGGCAAGAGATAGCCCTTGAGGATACCCCAGGCGGTCTCGACCGTCTCGTACGAATACCATGGGCCTTCGCCCGCGACACACTCCCCCCAGTGCGAGCGTCCGCCGACCTCCAGCCTGACCAGGAGCGGGTAGCGATCCTGCTGCACCCCGAAGCTGGTTCGAAAGGGCGTCAGGAGCCGCATCTTCAGCACCCGCAGCTCGACAGCTTCAATCTTCATTCCGAACTCCGGTAAGGTCGGCCTCCGAGGTGGACAATGCCCAGGCGCGACTTACACTTACTGCTCAGCCCGCTCCATGATATACGCGCCGGTCCGGCTGAAATCTATCGCGATCAACCCGGCGCCGAGTGCCTCCTCGAACGCGGTGCGGCTTTCCATCCTCCAGGTCAGCGCCAGGTCCATCGAGCGTCTCTTGATCGACTGGAATTCGCGTGGCACCTCGATCAGGGCGCCCTTGTCCGAGAGGGCGCCTGGTCGGCGAACCGGTTGATCGTTGTCGCCAACGGTGAGAAGCGCGGTTGGATCTTTGGTGCTCGTTGTGCGCGGTCGTCTGGTCATCCACAACTCGGCCTCGAATCGGTCTGATGGGAGGCCACGATTGAGCTCGTCTTCCATCGCGCCGTAGTGGTCACGATCGTAGACCCGCGCGATGCAGCCAAGCCGATGCAGATTGATGTACGCGTTGCGTGCCTCGAGCGGGTCGAAGGTCCAGCTGATCAGCTCGTAGCCGAGCCTGCGCGCATCGTGGGCCTGGGCGTTCTTGAGCGCGATGCCTATGCCGGATCCGCGATAAGCGGGCAGGACGCCGAGCTGGTGGGAGCAGAGTCGAACTCGACCGTCCCGAATGCCGGGAAAGCCAAAACAAAAGCCCACCATCTGACCCGACGGCAGAAATGCCCCGTGGACGAGGCCTCCATTCTGCTGCATCGTCAGCAGGAGCTCGCGCGGGACGACATTTCGCTCGGCGGCTCCCCAGATGTCACGGCTCATCGCCTCGCAGGCCGCAAACTCTGCGGGGGACACGACCAATCTGATGGCAACGGCGGGCCACTGGCTGGCGATCACGCCGCCATGCTAGCAATCGTGTCTCCGCGCCGCGAACGGGGCGCGGAGGCGTGCGAGCCGCCCGGGCTCTACCTACAGGTCCAGGCGCTCTGCCGTCCGGCGTTGTAGAAGACGAGCGCGCCGCGCGCCTGCGCCATCGGGTCCCAGATATTCTGTCCCGGGAAGTTCGCATTCCAGGTCGAGGGCATGAACTGGAAGAGGCCGCTCGCGCCGCTGGAGCGGTTCACCGCGAGCGGGTTGTAGTGGCTCTCGCAGTTCGCTACGCGCAGCGCCCAGCTCAGGCCGGGACTGTTGCCGAAGACCGCGTAGATCGCCGCCAGGCCGTCGCCACCCGACCCGGGCGGCGGGACGACTGCCGGTTTCGGCGTTGGTGCCGGGGTGGGCGCAGGACGCGCCATGTGCACCGGGGCCTGGACGGGATCAGCCGGCTGAACAACGGGCGCCGGCGCCGGCGGCGGTTCCCCAAGGGTTGGCGATTTGTAGGCTTCGGAGTACTCGAGGGCGTTGCGAGCCCGGACCGGGCTGATCCATAGGACGTAGGCGGAAGATGGTGCAACCTGGGCCTGGGTGACGGCCGCACGCCCGGTCAAGGCCGGAAGCACCAGCACCACGCCGATGCCGAGGACGACCACATGCGAAAGCAGGGCCAGCGAAGGGCGAAACCGGCGCCCGGTCGGAGAGAGGATGGCAAGCCGATTGCGGAGGCGCCGATATCGCAGGACCGACCGCGCGGCCCAGTCGGACGCCACCAGATATTGAATCTTGCTTATGGTTGACCCCAAGATGTGGGCTTGAGCCCTGGTTACGATAGCAATAATCGCTGTAACGTTCAAGCGGCCTTCCCTCCGTCACTTTCGAACGGCAAACCCTTCACGTGGTCCGAGCGAGACGAGAGGAAGGCGATGAGCTACGACGCAGCGTAACGGACCGTCGCCTACCCTACCACAAGGCGTGGGGCCAAAGTCAAGCGGCTCGAGCCCATCCGGTGGCTCCTACAGGGCGTCGATCAAGGCGCGCAGCAACGCCGTTCGCTGCAGCCAGCTATCGATCAGGAAATGCTCCGAATCCGCGTGCGCACCACCACCGTCGGGACCCAGGCCGTCCAGCGTCGGCACGCCGAGGGCGGCGGTGAAATTTCCGTCGCTGGCGCCGCCGGTTGCCGTCTCGGTAAGCGCGACCCCGGTCTCCTCCGCCAGCCGCGTCGCGAGCGCGGCGAGCCGCGCCACCCCCTCGCCACGCTCCATCGGCGGACGGTCGATCCCGCCGCTGACTCGCAAGCTGGCTCCGGGCAGGTGCGCCTTGAGGGCGCCGATTGCGACCACCACCCGCTCGGCCTCGATCGCGCTTGTGAAGCGCACGTCGATCTCAGCGCGCGCCTGGGCCGCGACGACATTTGGTCGCGTCCCACCCCGCACCACGCCAATGTTGATCGTTGTTCCCCGCCCGGGATCCGCGAGCGCTTTCAGCGCCAGGATCTGGTGAGCCAGCTCCTCGATGGCGCTGAGTCCCTTTTCCGGCTCCACGCCGGCGTGCGCGGCCCGGCCATCGATCTCCAGCGTGAAGTCGGCGATTCCCTTGCGCGCCGTCTTGACGGCGCCACCCGACGCGGCCGGCTCGAGCACGAGGACCGCGCACGCGCCTCGGGCCGTCTGCTCGATAAGCTCGCGCGAGCTGGTGCTGCCGATCTCCTCGTCCGAGGTGGACAGGACCACGACCGGGCGTTTTGGCCGGCTGCCGCGCAGCGCAAAGGCGGCCTCCACGATCCCGGCTTTCATGTCGTAGGTCCCCGGCCCGGTAACCCGATTGCCATCGATGCGATAGGGGAGACGCGCGATCGTTCCTTCTTCCCAGACCGTGTCGTGGTGGCAGAGCATCAGGATCGGGTCCGGTCCATGTCCGATCCGGACCTCGACGTGGTCGCCCCTGTCCGGCCGCCGGTGACGGATCACCTCGGCCCCGGGGTGCCGGCCGAAGAGCTCGGCGACTCGATCCGCGCAGCGGTCGCAGCCGACCTTGTCGTGGGAAGGCGATTCGGTCTCGACCAGCTCTCGCAGCGCGTCGAGCATCGAGTCGGTGAGGGCGTCAGGCATCCAAACCGGGCCCTACGCCTCCTCGCTAGTTCCGGCCTCCCTCGCGCCCGATGGCCGACATTCGGCTCCGATCCTGGCTCGAGGCCTCGCCACCCTTGCGACCCGCGGCGCGGGCCTCTTCAGAGGAGAACTCATGGGCGGATCCGCGTTCGTGTGCCGCTTTGCCGCCTTTGCTACCCGCTTCCTTTGCTTCCTCCGGACTGAACTCGTGAGCCGAGCCCTTTGCGTGGGCGGCCTGACCGCCCTTACTGGCGATCTCACGTTGTTTGGCCTGATCCATGGAACCGAAGCCCCGCTTACCGGTTTCTGGCATCTCAGCAGCCTCCTTCAATCGGGTGGAAAGCTCCGCGGTCGCGCCCTATCAGCGTAACTGGCGCTGCCGGCGAGCTGTCAAGTGACTGACTTGTAATGAACGAGCGAAGGGTCGCGCTGACCCTTCGCTCACGACGACAGTTTCAGTATCCTGCCGATTCCCGACCGCTGAAGAACGAGCGAACACGTTCGCCCACGCTGGGGCGCGGCCGGTAGGGCTCCGCGGCGCGAGCTGTCGAGGCCGTTCTCGACCCGTCATCGCGAACCATCTCTGAGCCGGAGGTCTCTGCCGCCGGATAATTCCGCTGGCCCGCCTCGTTATAGACCGGCATCGCTTCCTTATCGTTCGCGACAGCGCCCCGATCGATGCCGCGCGTCTCGCTGCGCATCCGGGCGTTCTCCTCACGAAGGCGCTGATTCTCCTTGCGGAGATCCCCTAGTGCGCTCTCGTGGGTGCTGATGCGCCGGCGCAGCGAACCGGTGCGGGCGCCGTGGACCGCGCCCGAGTAGAGCATGTAGAGGATGAAGAGCAGCGTGACAACGGCGGCCGCGGCCACCACCGGGAGCCAGTTAGCCACCCCGTGGAACTGAAGGTTCAGGATTGTGATGTCCTGGGTTCCGGTGTTCTGGGCGGCATAAACGCCAACCAACCCAAGGGCTACGATCAAAAGCAGCAGAAAGAGAATCATGAGCAGTCCCTCCAGAGTAATACTGTCAATACAGATATCACTTTACCTGACAACCTGCGGCAGGTCAACAGTCGTATCGTGAGAGCCGGCTTGCCGGCCGGCCAGCCGGTCAGCGTCCGCCAGCTCCGCCCCGACGACTGGGAACGCTTTCGCGAGATCAGACTGCGCGCCCTGGCCGAGGCGCCGGTCGCCTTCTCGTCGACCCTGGCCGAGGCGCTCGAGCTCGGTGAGGCTGCGTGGCGCGCCCGGCTGGCGGCCCGTGCCCAATTTGTCGCGACCGTCTCCTCGGAGGCAGTCGGAACGGCGGGGGGCGTCGTGACGGAGTCCGGTCCGGAATTGATTTCGATGTGGGTCGACCCGCGCGCCCGCGGCTCCGGCGTTGGGGATCGACTGGTCAGGGCGGTCCTTGACTGGGCAGCCCAACAGGGATTCGACTCCGTGCTTCTCTGGGTGGCGTCGGGTAACGCGGCCGCCGAGCGGCTCTACGCCCGTCACGGCTTCAGACGGACCGGCGACGTTCAAGCCATGACCGAAGGCCGCCCGGAGCGCTGCGAAATCGCGATGCGCCGTGAGCTGCGGCGCGACCAGCCGACCTGAGGCGGGGCTAGCGGGCCGGGTCGCGCAGGTCTGTCAGCGCGGCGGCCGCTACGAATCCGATCGCCATCGCGACCAGCGCCGTCCGCACCGAGCTGAACCACCAGCCGGCGGAGGCCAGCAGGCTCATCGCCAGCGAGGCGGTGAGGGAGAGGCAGAGTCCGCTGATCAGCCAGAGCGGCCAGCGCCGCCGTCCCGGCCAGGCCAGCAACAGGCAAAGAAGAAAGGCGACCAGGATGAAACCCCCCAGCATCCTGGTCGCCATCGGCGCGCCCCCCAGGTCAACGGTGGCCCCCACCGTCGACAGCGTAGCGCGGATATCGGAGCGCCGGTATCCCCCGATGGGATGAAACTTCGACTGTCAATGGTTCCGAGTGGGGGAGGTAGAACGGGGGACGGCGTCTGCCTCAGATCAGCCGCTGGCGGGAGGCCGCGGCCACCGCCTCGGCCCGGTTGCGAGCGCCCAGCCGGCTCAAGAGGCTTTCGACGTGCGTCTTGACCGTGTTTTCGCTCAGATGGAGGCGGGCCGCGATCATGCCGTTCGAGCATCCCTCCGAGACGAGGACCAGGACCTCCTGTTCCCGCGGCGACAGCCGGACCGCCGCCGACCCGGAGCTCGACGCCGGGCCCTGCCCACCGACCACCCCGGCGGGGAAGAAACCGGCTGGTTGCTGGCTGGCCGACGGTTCCTGGTGAAGTAGGATTGAGCGCTCCGGCGTCGGCTGGAGTCCCGCGACCACGATCCGGTCGAAGGCAGCCAGGATTGCGCCCGCGATCGCCATGATCAGGCTCCAGAGAAGGACGTCCTGCCCATTGAAAGCCTGGTGGAAGAAGGCAGCCTGTGTGGCGTGGAGACCGATCATACCGAGCACGAAGATGGCGATCAACAGCATGGCGCCCTCCGCCCCATCGTAGGCAACCATCCAGACGATCAGGAGGATATAGGTGGCATAGATGCTGGTGCTCGTGCCGACACCGCCGAAGGCCGCGATCACCAGGAAGTAGCTGATCGTATCGAGGAGAATCAGCCCGCGGCCGATCCGGAGCACCGCGCCGTCGTCGGCCCGCGGGATGGCGACCAGGCCCCAGGTGTTGTAGGCCGCCACCCAGAGGAGAACCAGGGCGAGCAGGAGTGGGACCTTTGGCGTCACCACCAGCGACAGAATCGCGGCAAAGACCAGGCCGGGCCAGCGGACGACCGTGCCCAGTCGGGCAAGCTGACGGATCGAGGTCGCGCTCAACCGGGGACGCTCAAAGGCGCTGAAGCGAGGATACGTCAGCAGCGGCATCTTCCCGATCCTTTGCCCCGCCCCCAGGGACGTTCCCATTGTACGTCGGGGTTGCGGGTCGTCTAGCTGCCGGTCAGCGCGTTCTATGATCGCGACGATGCGTTCCGGGGCCACGCTGCTGATCGACGGTGATGACACCTTGTGGGAGAACAACGTGTACTTCGAGGAGGCGATCGAAGCCTTTCTCGACTATCTCCGTCACTCGTCCCTGAGCCGGAGCCAGGTCCGCGCCACGCTGGACGAGGTCGAGCGGCTCAATAGCGGCGTTCACGGCTACGGCACTGCCGCTTTCGCCCGCAACCTGCGACAGACCTACGAGCGGCTGGCCGAGCGAAAGGTCGAGCCGCGCGACCTCGACTACCTCATGACGCTCGGCCAGCGGATCCTGAGACGGGACATCGAGCTACTCCCGGCGGTGGGGGAGACGCTCGCCTACCTGGAAGATCGGCATCGCCTGCTACTGCTGACCAAGGGCGACGCCGAGGAGCAGCGGCTCAAGGTCGACCGATCAGGGCTTGCTGCGCACTTCGCGGACGTCGTGATCGTTCGCGAGAAGGACATCAATGCCTACCGCGACCTGGTGGTCGCCTACCGCCTCGAGCCCACCCGCACCTGGATGGTCGGCAATTCGCCGCGCTCGGACATCAACCCGGCGCTGGCCGCCGGCCTCCACGCGGTGTTCATTCCGCACCCACATACCTGGCGCCTGGAGCACGAGGCGATTCCGCCCGCCAACGACCGGCTCCTCGTGCTCGAGACGTTCGCCGAGCTCCGCGCTCACTTCTAGCCGGTGGCCTCGGGCAGTACCGACGCCGGGCCGATCATGGTACGGACGATCCCGTGCGCCCAGTCGGCGATCGCTACCCGATGATTGTTCGTGTCGGCGATGTAGAGGCCGTCCGGGCCGGCGCACACACCGCCCGGCTCCCGGAAGGACGCAGTGAGGCCGGGCCCATCGGCGTTGCCGGCCGCGCCCGCACCGAGCCACGTGGACACCGATCGAGTCGCCGGATCGAGTCGCTTGATCTTGTTGTTGTAGCTGTCGGCGATCAACAGCATGCCGGCGTGCGCGGAAATTCCCAGCGGATGCTGGAGCCGGACAATCTCGCCTTCGCCGTCCTGGTCGCCGAAGACGAACAGATCTTCACCGACGAGCGTGCGCACCGTGCCGGCGCCGAGGTCGATGTCACGGATCGCGCTGACCTCGGAGTCGGCCACGTACAGATGACCACCGGCGAGCGCGAGGCCGCTGGATTGCGCGAACCAGGCCTCCGCGACCGAGCCGTCGAGCAGGCCCTCCCGTCCCGTTCCGGCGAAGGGCGCCACCTCGCCGGTGCCAAGGTCGAGCCACCAGATCTGGTGGATGCCGGCCATCGCAATGTAGAGCGTGCGACCGCTCAGGGCCAGGTCCCACGGTGAGCTGAGCGGGGTGGACGCGCCGGCACCGCCCCCGCCGATGTCGGGCGCCTGCCCGCCGGTTCCGGCCAGCGTACGGACATCGCCGCTCAGCAGATCCACGCGGCGGATCGCGTGGTTCTCCGTGTCCGCGACGAAGAGGACGCCGTCGCCGGTCGCGAGTCCCTGCGGTTGTTGAAACTGCGCCGCAGGCGCGGGCCCATCGGTAAGTCCGGGTCGGCCACTCCCGATGGTGCGGAGGATGGTTCCGTCCGGCTGCGCCACCAGGATCCGGTGGTGGTTCGTATCGGCGATGTAGAGGCGACCGTCCGACGCAAGCAGCTTCCCGGGAAAGCTCAGCGACCGTGCCGGCTCGCGGAGGTCTTCGAGCTGGATCGCCGTGGCGGAGGGATGGAGCAGACCGCGCTCATCGAATTCCTTGACCATCCCGTCCACGAGGGGATCGAACCGCTCGAAAGGGAGTTCGCCCTCGTGCTTGCCGATGACGCCGCCCTCCGGGTCGACGAACATCAGGGTGGGCCAGGCGCGGCCGCCGTACTGGCGCCAGATCGCGAAGTCCCGGTCATTGACCACGGGGTGCTCGATGCGATAGCGGAGGACTGCTTCCCGCAGGTTCGCGGTCTCTTTCTCGGCCGGGAATTTCGGGGAGTGCACCCCGATGATGACGACCTTGTCGCCGTACTTTTGCTCGATCTTCCGCAACTGCGGAAACATGTGCAGGCAGTTGATTCAGCAGAAGGTCCAGAAATCGATGATCGCGAGCCGTCCGCGCAGATCCGCCAGGCGCAGCGGCCGGGCCACGTTCAACCAGTCCAGCCCCTCGGCGAACTCGGGGGCCCGGACCTTGCCCGCGAAGGTGTGCGTCGCCACGCCTTAATCCTATCCACGGAACTTTCGGGGCGCAGCTGCGTCATATCAGAACGATGAAACAGTTGCTCGGCGCCCTCGCCTTCGCGGGACTGCTCGCCGCCTGCGGGGCAGCCCCGGCCGCCCCCACACCCGGAACGGGGATCCAGGGGTTCGTGACGGTCGGGCCGACCTGTCCCGTGGAGCGGGTCAACTCACCCTGCCCGCCGCGACCGATGCAAACGACCGTCGAGATCCGCAACTCCGCTGGCAAGCAGGTGACCTCGGTCGCCACTGGTTCGGACGGACATTTCCAGCTCGACCTCCTGCCGGGGACATACACGCTGGTGGGCGCCGCGCACGGAACTGCCGGCCTGCCACGGCCGATTCCGGTGACCGTGACCGTGGTTGCCGGCTCCTATGCCACCGCGCACGTCGAGTACGACAGCGGCATTCGGTAGCCCGGGGGCGCGAGCGCCCGCCGTATCCTAAACGGCGGTGTCAGGAGGCCACGGCGTTCGCCTCGTCCCGGCCCTCCTGCTCGTCGGGGTGACCGCGATCTGGGGCTGGACCTTCGTCGTGGTCAAGGATGCAATCGCCCACTACCCGGTGGTCTCCTTCCTCGGCGTCCGGTTTCTGCTCGCCGCCGTCGCGCTCTGGGTCCTCGTGCTCGTAGCGCATCAGCGCGGCCGCGTCGCGCGCGCCGGCCTCGCGATCGGTATCGTCCTGGCGCTCTCCTACCTGCTGCAGACGCTGGGGTTGAAAGGAACCTCCGTCGCGAACACCGGGCTGATCACCGGTCTCTTCGTGGTGTTCACCCCCATCCTTGATCGCGTCCTCTGGCGCGTGCCGTCGCAAGGCAGCACCTGGATCGCGGCCGGAGTGGCTTTTGTCGGCACGGCACTGCTCACCGGCGGCGCGCCGACCGGGCTGCACGCCGGAGACCTCCTGGTGCTGGCCGCATCGATCGGCTTCGCGCTGCACATCACGCTGCTGAGTCGCTATGCGGCCGCCGGTCCGCTGCTGCTCGCCTCCTGGCAGATGACGGCGGCCGGAATCCTTCTGAGCACCGGGGCAGTTGTCACGCATTCCACCGTGTTGCCCGTGCCCGGATCAATCTTGCCCGCGCTCGCAATCACCGGCATCTTCGCCTCCGCGCTCGCGTTCTGGATCCAAACCTACGCGCAGCAGCGCCTTCCGGCCAGCCGCGCCGCGCTGATCCTGACCATGGAACCGGTCTTCACGGTGTTCTTTGCGTTTCTCCTGGTCTCCGAGCGCTTTCGCTTCGTCCAGGCGTTAGGCGCGGTGCTCATCCTGCTGGCGCTGTTTTACAGCGAGCTCCGTCAGCGGCAGCCGATCGGTGCCGCGGCGCCCGCGCTGCCTAGCGCAATCAGGCCGCCATCAGGCGCATGAGGAAACCGGGCCCAGGTTCAGCCGAAGCTGATCATGACGTTCTTCAGCTGGGTGTAGTTGGCGAGCGCCTCGACGCCCTGCTCGCGCCCGAACCCGCTGCGCCTGTAGCCGCCGAATGGAAGCCCGATGCTGCCTTCGACGCTGTAGCTGTTGATCCGGATCTGTCCTGACTTGATGGCCGTCGCCAGGGTCAGCGCCTTTTGCAGGTCCCGCGTCCACACGCCGGTGACCAGGCCGTAGGGTGTGCCGTTGGCAATCGCAATCGCCTCCTCGACCGATTCAAAGGTGGTCACGGTCAGCACCGGCCCGAAGATCTCCTCCTGCTCCAGCACCGACCCACGCTCAACCCGGTCGAGGACGGTCGGCTCGATAAAGAACCCGCGGGCGAGGTCCGCGCGATCGGCTCGTCGGCCGCCGGTGACCGCGGTCGCGCCGTCCCGGGTCCCCTGGGTGATGTAGTCCAGCACCCGTGTCATCTGGCGCTCGCTGACGACCGGCCCCATGTCAGGGTTGTCGAGTCCGCGGCCCAGGCTGATCTTTTCGATCCGGGCCACGAGGATTTTCAAGAATGGCTCGTGCGCGGTACGTTCCAGCAGCAGCCGGGTCGGCGCCGTACAGGTCTGCGCCGCGTTCTGCATCAACGTGGTCGCCGCGGCGACCGCCGCCTTCTCGTAGTCCGCGTCGGCAAAGACGATGTTGGGCGACTTGCCGCCAAGCTCGAGCGTCACGGGCACCACGTGGTCGGCCGCCGCTTTCATGATGGCGATGCCGGTCGGGACCGACCCGGTGAAGGTGATGTGATTGATGCCAGGGTGGCCGGCGAGTGCGGCGCCGGTCTCGCGGCCACCGGTCACGACGTTGAAGACGCCGGCTGGAATCCCCGCCTCGCCGGCCAGTTCGGCCAGCCGGATGATGCTGAGGCCGGCCTCGGCGGCCGGCTTGGCGACGACCGCGTTGCCGCAGGCCAGCGCCGGCGCGATGCCGCGCGAGGCGAGCCGGAGCGGGTAGTTCCAGGGAACGATCTGGGCCGAGATGCCGAGAGGCTCGCGCAGGGTGAAGTCGACGAACCCGCGGCCGAGCGGAATGCTGGAGCCGAAGACCTTGTCCGCCACGCCGGCGAAATACTCGAAGTAGCCGGCGGCGGCGGCCGCGTCATCCTCGGCCTGGCGCAGCGGCTTGCCCACATCCAGGCTCTCGAGCCGCGCCAGCTCGGCCGCATGCTCACGGAGCAGGGTCGCGACCCGGTTCAGGAGACGGACGCGGCGTGCCGGCGGAAGTCCGTCCCATCCCTTGTCGATCGCCCCGCGGGCGGCGCGAACCGCGGCGTCGACGTCGCTCGAGGCCCCCTCGGCGACGGCCGCGAACGCATCGCCGGTCGCGGGATCGATGGCCTCGAACGTCTTACCCGATCCGGCGGCGGCGCGCTGGCCGCCGATGAACATCCGACCATCGGCGCTTGCGACCTGCATCGCTCTTAGCCTACCGTTTGAGTACGGTGATATCGCGCTACTTGCGAAGCCGTAAGCATGCCGCCGGCCTGGCGCTTGCCGTGTTGGGGGCGATCTTGAGCGCCCTGGATCCGGTCGGGCCGCAGGGCATCCTGCTCGTCCTCGGCTTCTACCTGGCGGCGGCGATCGCCATCCCCAACCGGAAGCCACTGCCACCCTATGGCTTCGAGCCGCGGCTGGTGCAGCGGGCGCTGAGCGAGAAGCTGATGGCCGTAAGCGGTCGCGTCCCGCCGGAGGTGATGGGCCGGCTGCGCCTGATCGAGCTTGCCATCCGGACCGAGATCCTGCCCGGGCTCGATCGGCTGGCGCCCGGCAGCGTGGAGCTCTATCTTGTCGAGCGGACCGCCTCTGAGTATCTTCCGACCGCGGTGGATTCCTACCTGCGTTTGCCGCCCGGATACGTCTCAGCCCAGCCGGGCAGCGAAGGCCGGACCGCGCTCAGCGTCTTGCTCGACGAACTCGACGCTCTCGAGTCCGGGGTGCGCTCGGTCGCTGCCGCCGTCCATCGCGCTGAAATGGACCGGCTGCTGGCGCATCAGCGCTTCCTCCGCGACCGGTTCGGCCGGCCGGACCAGGCCGGATGACGCCCTAGCGGATCGACGGGCGCAGCGACGCCGGAAGTATCCGCCAGACACCGAGCGCCAGCCCGATCAGCAGGACGAACGGCAGCAGGAAGGCGCCGACCACGAGCATCCCGCCGATGACCGCGATAAAGGTCTGGCCGGCCGTCCCGAGGGAGGCCGACAGGCCGCTGCGGTCCCAGGGTGTCGGAGCCGCCGCGACGGCCGCGACGGTGAAGAGGCGAAGCGTGATCGTCGAGTAGGTCGTCCGCTGATCGAGGAACCGGATTCGGCCCTGGATCTGCTCGATTTCCCCCGTGACCGATGAGAGCTGGTTCTGCACCGCAATACTGTCCTGGATCGACTGGGCACGCCTCATCAGGTCGAGCAGCACGGCCTGCTGCGCCTGCTGGTTCTTGAGACGGGCCTGCAGGTCGACATACTCGCCACTGACGTCCTGGCTCGTCACCTGCAACTGGGTCGGCTTGCCGAGCTGCCGGAGCGCACTCAGTGCGTCCGCATAACTGGACGTGGGAACGGCGACGACGACGGTCCCGGAGTCCGTCTGGGTACCGGACGGGTCGCCGACCTGCGAGCTGACGAGGTAGCCGTTGAACTGGCCGGCGATCGCCACCGCCCGGTTGTAGCTGTCCCAGAACGAGCCGGACTTGATCTGGACGCCCATCACCGCGTCCTGGATCACCTTCTGGTCGCCGCGCGCCTGGATGATGGCGCTGCTTGTTGGGCCCGCCGGGCCGGTCGTCCCAGACCCAGGCACGGCGAACTTGTCGTTGGCGGGTCGGGCATAGGCCGAGGTGCCCTGGCCGACGCCCGCCGACTGGTTGGAGGTACTCGTGGCCGACGTCGTGCCGCAGGCGGACAGCAGGCTGGCGAGGCCCAACAGGGCCAGCGGAAGGAGGCGGGTGGTAGGCATGGCTTTCATCTCGCCTCAGAAGACGGCCGGCCGCCTAAAAAGTTCCCGAGGTGGGAGCTAAGCTTGCGTTATGAGCCAGCCGGTCGACCTGTCCCCGATGCAGCGGGAGCTGGACAGCCTACGGCTTCAGCTCTGCCACTGCAACCATGCCGGGACCTGCCTCGGCTGCCAGGGGATCGACATGCTCCGGCAGCAGGTCCAGATGGTGGTATCGGCGGCGACCCAGCCCGTGCTCATGCAGGTGGCCCAGGAGGCCCAGGCCAAGGAGCTGCTCAAGCAGGTCCAGGAGATGCAGGAGCGGATGCTCCGAGACCCTGACGCGGCGAAGGCCATCGAGGAGCTCCTGAAGTACTTTCAGGCGCCCCCCTCCGAAGACCACTAGCTGCTGCTGGTCGGCACCGCCGTAACGACCACCCGCTGGGTGTCGACCCAGTTCGGCCAGCAGGTGAAGAGCGTGAGCCGGACATCATTGGTCGGATTCAGGATCTGGACTGCCGTCGGCTCGACGATCGTGCGACCGGTGACGTGGTACACCACCGCCGAGGAGCCCGCCGGCGTCACATCGATCTCGTCGCCGGCGGTCAGGTCCTTCAGCCGGCCGAAGACGCTGCCCTGGATGTCGTCGTGTCCGTAGAGCACCGCGTTGCCGCTGCCGATCGGGGAGGAGTGGTCGAAGTGGGTGACCGAATAGCCGGTCGCGATCAACATGTTGCCGCTGGTATCGACGCCCCGGTCGAAGATGGGGGCGGCGTTGATGCCGATCTTCGGGATCGAGATGTAAGCGATCGGGCGGCTAGGCGCCGATCCGCTGCTGCGCAAGCCGGCGCGCTGGTGGGGCGGTGAGAGCGGATCGCCGATCGCCGGGATGGCGGTGACCACCGGAGCGACCGCGGCCTGGGTGCCATGGAGCAGGTTCAGGCCAGGCGCGGCCGTCGCGACCAGCGCCAGGCCGATCGCAATCAGCAATCCGGCTATCAGGTTTCTGCGCATTCCTACCATCATAGTCAGGGGAATGCGGCAGACTGTCAAGCAACGGCCGCGGAAACCGGGTGCCGGGCCTCTCGACCCGGCACTCCCCGGCGTATCTCGAGTCGAGTTAGGCGGCCCGGCGCGTGGAGGTCTTGGTGTAGGCCTCGCGGACCGACTTCGGGAACGACCAGCGCGGCTTCTTCGACGCGGCGCGGGCCTTCAGCATCATCGGCTCCTTGGTGAAGGGGTTGATGCCCTTGCCCGCCTTACGCGCCTTGACCTCACGATAGGCCAGGGCACCGATCTGTGGGAAACGGACCCGCTGACCGCGAGCTCCGGCCGTGACGGCCTGCTCGAAGACTTCCTGGACGGCGGCGTTGAGGTCCGACTTCTTGATTTTGACCGTCCCGTTCTTGGTCAGTTTCTCGTGCAGCAGGCTGACAAAGGTCGAGGCGGTCCAGTTCTGCGCTTTCGCCATTCTTTCCTCCGTGAACTAAGTTGGTTGGTCCGACGGTTCGCCCGCCATTTTCACACAGGAAACGCGTCCGTGCGCAAAACCTGCGCCTTTTGCTGGGGAAAAGGGTGGTTTTCGGGCCGAAACTACCGGGCGTGGCGCAGGGAGAAGGCGATTCGGTCGTCCAGCAGCCACTCGTCTTCGAGGTCGAGGACGGTCAGGAGGAGGTCTTCGTGCACGTCCTCCAGGGTCTGGCGCAGCCGGTAGCCATCCGCGTCGAGCGGCCTCGGGACGAGCGCCTCGAACTGATCGGAGGCTTGCACCACACCATCACATCCTCTGCCTCCGTTCTAGCGCGCGAACCTTAACCTAGGCATAAGTCCGGCGTCGCGAATCTGCACCGAGACAGGGTGGGTGGTCGTGACCAGCGCGTTACTCCGAGGGCCGGCTCGTCTCGGCCTGCTGCAGCGAGCGCTCGCGAATCAGCTTTTTATCGAATTTGCCGACGCTGGTCTTGGGGATCTCGTCGATGAAGCGGACCTCGTCCGGAAGCCACCATTTGGCGACCTGCGGGCGGAGGAACTCGAGGATCTCCTCCTTCGTGAGGCGGCCCTTGAACTCAGGTTTAGCGACCACGTAGGCGACCGGGCGTTCCTGCCATTTGGGGTGCGGGACGCCGATCACGGCGGCCTCCAGGACGCCGGGGTGACCCATGATCGCGGATTCCAGCTCGACCGAGGAGATCCATTCCCCGCCCGACTTCACCAGGTCTTTGACCCGGTCGACAATCTGGATGTACCCCTCGTGATCGACGTTGGCCACGTCGCCGGTCCGAAGCCAGCCGTCGGCGGTGAAGCGATCGGCATCGACGCCGCGGTAGTAGCTGCTCGTGATCCAGGGTCCTCGGACCTGGATCTCCCCGACGCTCTTGCCGTCCCAGGCGACCTGGCGGTTCTGCTCCACATCCATCAGGCGGAGCTCGACGCCCGGCAAGGGCAGGCCCTGCTTGAGCTTGATCCGGCGCCGGTCGGTTTCCTTGAGCTGGCTCTTGAGGGTGGCAGTGGCGGCGACCGGTGAGGTCTCGGTCATGCCCCAGCCGTGGTCGACACTGATGCCGTGGCGGGTGAGGCCGTCGTAGAGCGCGGCCGGCAGCGCCGAGCCGCCGTTGAACAGGAGCAGGCCGGGCAGGTCCAGGCCGGCCTTGTCCAGGTGTTGCAGCAGGGCGATCCAGACACTGGGCACCCCGGCGGTCAGCGTCACGCGCTCGCTCTGGAAGAGGTCGACGAGGCTGACGGGATCGAGAAAGCGGTCGGGGAAGACCAGGCTGGCTCCGACCATGGCCGCCGCGTACGGCAAACCCCAGGCGTTGGCGTGAAACATGGGAACGACGGGAAGGGCCACACTCTCCTCCGAGATGCCGAGGCCGCCGCCAACGGCAATGCCAAAGGAGTGAAGGACCGCGGAGCGATGGCTATAGGCGACCCCCTTGGGCTTCCCGGTCGTCCCCGACGTGTAGCACATCGCCGAGGCGTCCCGTTCGTCGATGTCCGGCCAGGCATACTCGGTCGGACGCCCCGCGATCAGCTCCTCGTACGACACGGTCGGGCCGGGCTGGCCGTTCGGGGCCGGCCCGTCGGTCATGACCACGACCTGCTTCACCGTCTTGAGCTTGCCGGCGACGCGCTCGAGCACCGGCATCAGCGAGGCGTCAACGAAGATGACCCTGTCCTCGGCGTCGTTGATCACGAACTCGAGGTGCTCGGGAAAGAGCCGCGGGTTGAGCGTATGGAGGACCGCCCCGGAACACGGGGCGGCAAAGTACAGCTCGAAATGCCTCGCGTTGTTCCAGGCGAGCGTTCCGACGCGGTCGCCGGGCCGCACGCCGAGCTCGTGCAGCGCGTGGGCCAGTTGCGCCACCCGGCCGCCGAAGTCGGCGTACGTGTACCGCGTCCGGCCGGTCGCGGTCTTGGTGACAATCGCCTTGGAGGGAAATAGCGTGGTCGACCGCCAGAGGAAATGCTGCAGGGTCAACGGGAAATCCGGCATCGTGCTCCGCATCGAATTCACCCATCCTTGAGCGGCCGTAGGGCGGCCTTTTGGCCTGAAAGCCATGGCTCCGGCACCGCAATACCGCCATGATATGCTGGTTTTTGGGCGTGTCCAGCCCGGTCATGGCTCGCCCGGGGCAACGCACCGGACCGGGGATAACTGTGCGGAGGAGCTAGCGACGGACGTGGCGCAGAACGGGACGATCAAGCGACTCGTGATGGATCGGGGATTCGGCTTCTTGAGCGGCGAGGATGGGAAGGAGTACTTCTTCCACCGGTCCTCGGTCGAGGGCTCATTCGAGGGGTTGCAGGAGGGGCAGAAGGTCAGCTTCGATGTCGAATCCTCCGCGCCCAAGGGGCCGCGGGCCTCACGGGTACGGGTCGCCTGACCCGCTGACCCGCTGAATCCAGAAGGCCTGGGGGTCGCCCAGGCCTTTGTGTCTTGCTTGGTCTACGCCGGTTTGACGGCGCGGATGAAGGCGCTGCCGATCTTGCCCGGACCGTCAGCCAATCCCACCTCCGCCGGCGTGTAGGGATGAGTGATCTCGATCTCCACATTTGCAAATCCGGCGGCCGCGACAGCAGCCCGATAGGCGTCCACCGGGATCGTCCCCGCGATGCAGCCAGCCCAGGCGTCCAGCTCGGACTTCACGCTGTCGGGCAGCGGCTCCAGCTCGACCATGTCGGAGACGGCCATCAGTCCGCCCGGCTTCAGCACCCGAAACGCTTCGCGGATCACGGCGCCCTTGTCAGCGGCGAGATTGATCACGCAGTTCGAAATCACGACATCCACGGTCGCGTCGGGCAGCGGCACCGCCTCGATCGTTCCCTTCAAGAACGTGGCGTTCTCGACGCCGGCTTTTGCCTTGTGCTCGTTGGCGAGGGCCAGCATCTCGTCCGTCATGTCCACGCCGTACGCATGGCCGCCGGGCGATACCCGGCGAGCAGAAAGCAGCACGTCCAGGCCGGCCCCGCTGCCGAGGTCGAGGACGACCTGGTCGGGATGCAGCATCGCGAGCGCGACCGGGTTTCCGCAGCCGAGGCTCACGCCCAACGAGACGCCGAGGTCTCGTACCTGCTGCTCCGGGTACTCGTCCCCGTTCAGCGCCCTGTCTGCCGTGCCGGTGCCCGTGCCCGTGCCACAGCAACCCGAATCGCAGCAGCCGGCATCGGCGCCCTCCGCCATCTTGATTGCCAGGCCTGCGTACCTGGCGCGGACCGCTTCCTGGATCGGCTCCATCTAGATCACGCCCCGCGAGTCGCGGACGAGTGCCTGGTGGTGCTCGCGGAGGCTCTCCGTGATGCAGTCTGGCGTGCAGAGCTGCTGGCCGTCGGAACAAAAGAAGAGCGTCGGCGTCGCGTCGAGCCTGAGCAGCCGTCGGAACATGGCGTCATCCTCCTTGAGATCCATCGATGTTCGTCGATGTGTAGCATAGCCGATCCATAGACAGTTGTCAATGGATATGCTAGGCTCGTTGCATGAAGGCCAGCTTGCCCGAGCGGACGCGCGGGGTCTGTTGCGCCGCGCCGATTCCTCTCGAGCCGGCCAGGGCCGAACGAGCCGTCGAGCTCCTGAAGGCGCTTGCGGATCCCACCCGCCTGCAGATGGTCGGCATCCTGAAACACGCGGTGCAACCGGTTTGCATTTGCGACTTCACCGCCACGTTCAAGCTGAGCCAGCCCACCATTTCGCATCACATTGCTCGGCTGAAAGAGGTCGGCCTGGTGGACGTGACGAAGGAAGGTCTGTGGGCTTACTACCGCCTCCGGACGTCGCTCGACGCAAAGACCCGGGCGCTGCTCGACACGCTTGTATAGGCGCAATGGCCCGCGTGCTCTTCGTCTGCCTTCACAACGCTGGCCGCTCGCAGATGAGCCAGGCGCTGTTCGCGCGGGCGGCGGAGGGGCACCACGAGGCGCGGTCCGCCGGCACCCATCCCGCCGAGGCCATCCACCCGCAGGTGATCACGGCCATGCAGGAGATCGGGGTTGACCTTGGCGGCCGCAAGCCAGCGCTTCTGACCGACGACCTGGCCCAATGGGCCGAGGTCGTGGTCACGATGGGTTGTGGCGACGAATGTCCCTACATCCCCGGGAAGAAATACATCGACTGGGAGCTACCCGACCCCGCGGGGAGGCCGCTCGGCGAAGTCCGTGCCTTGAGGACGACGATCGATGAGCGGGTGCGTGCCTTGCTTGAGTCGCTCGCCCCGCCGCCCCTAGACAGCTAGGGCAGCCAGATCTCCGAGGCGGACTGGACGTCGGTGATCCACCAGCGATTCTCGATGTCCACCAGTGTGTAGTGGTAATAGCCGAGGAATCGGTGCGTTGTGCGCCGGCCCAGGCCGACCCCCTTCTCCGCGTCCGGAACGAGCCGGTAGATCCACTCCTCCTTGGTCGTTACGTTGACGTTCTGCGGACTGGCCTCCAGTCCATAGGCCGACAACTCGACCTTGCCGATCTGGAGGTAGGCGGTGTACGAGACGTCCAGCACCTCGCAGGTGATGTCCAGGCGGGCAGCCGGGAAGGATTCAAAATCGCCGGACAGATCGTGCGCCACCTGGGACAGCATCGGCTCCAGGTAGACCTCGCGGAGAACCTCGGCATCGCGATTGTTGTACGCCTGCTGGTTGAGCTTGATTGACCGCAGGACAGTCTCCTTGATGGCGGACACATTGAAGGTCGTTTCGCGTTGCACGCCTAGAGCGTAGCGCAACCGCGCCCGAGATCGGTCCGCGCTGCGCCGGAACGCTTACAGCCCTGTAAAGCTTTGTAAACCCCGGCCGGATCCGGGCCCGCGGCGGGCCCGCAGGGCGAAGCAATGCGTCGCGTCCGCGTCAAATCATTGCGCACTCTGGGAGTAAGGGGTCAGTTGGCAAATCCGCATCCGGCGTCCAATCGAGCCCAGTTCAACTGGCGGCTATGGCTCGTCCTCGGCGCGGTGACCGAGGCCTTCCTCGTGTTCGTCGCCCGCTCCTGGGCGCCCTCGACCGCCACGTATTTCCTGGCGGTACTCTTCGTCCCGGTCATGGTTATGACCGGGTTCTGGAGCTTCAAGTACTTCGATCTCCATCAGAAGAATGTCGAGCTCGCCCACCGGGCGGACCAGAACCTCCAGGAGCTGACCCACTTCTTCGAGACCGCGACCGCGGTTTCGAATCTGACGCGCCTGGGTGAGGACCTGGCAACGCTGACGCTCAAGCTCGCCGAGCTCCTCGACGTCGAGATGTGCGGCTTCTTTCTCTACCAGGTGGGGCTCGAGTCGCTGATCGCGCCGGCAGCCCCCTCGGGAATGCGCGAGAGCCGGCTCTTCAACCAGATGCGGCTCAACCAGCTGCGCTTCCGGGCTGATGCCTCGACCCTGATCGGGCGCGTCTTCGCCACGCAGCGGCCGCACATCATCGCGGATTGCGTGCACGACCTCGAGGCCGGCCAGCTCCTTCCGCAGACGTTTGGCTATCGGGATATGTTGCTCGTTCCGCTCGGGTCGGGCGGCCGGCCGCTGGGCGTCCTGATGCTCGCGAACAAGCGCCATGGCGAATTCAGCGGCAACTACGACGTCAAGCTGGCCGCCTCGCTTGGAGCCGAGGTGGCCGTCTCGCTTGAGAACACGTTTCTCTTCGAGGAGACGCGGCAACAGGCGCTCCGCCTCGACGCCTCGATGGAGATGCTCCGCCAGGTGTCCCAGGCCCTGACCGCGACCACCATCAGCCCGGCCTCGCTGCTCCAGGCGGTCGCCCGGGCCGTGATTGGCGTGTCGAGTGCCGCCTCCTGCATCATCACGCTCACGAACGGCGGTATTCCGGCCGACCAGCGGGTCGAGGTCAGTGAGGGGATGCCGGGTCTCGATCCGCGGGTTCCTACACCGCCGCCCGCGCTCGTCGCCCAGGTCGTCCTCGAGCAGCGGCCCGTCTTTTCCGAGGACCTGCAGCTCGACCCACGGTTTGCTCTCGACGAACTCACCAGCAAGGCTCGCTGGCGCGCCTCGCTGGGCCTGCCCATGTTCCTGCAGCAAGAGTTTGTGGGCACGGTGTCCATCTATTTCCATGAACTGCGCGCGTTCGACGCGCCCTTGATGCAGGTGCTGCAGATCCTCGCGAACCAGGCGGCAGTCGCACTCGACAACGCTCGACGCTACGAGCGCGAGCGGCAAACGATCGAAATGCTCCAGCGCGCCAACCTCGAGCTGCAGGAAGCCGATCGCATGAAGTCCGAATTCCTCACGAACATGTCGCATGAGCTGCGCACGCCGCTGAATGCCATCATCGGGTTCTCCGAAATCCTTCACACCTCGTCTGACCTCACCGAGGCGGAGCGTTCGGAATTCGCTGAAACGATCCACACCAGTGGACGCAACCTCCTCAAGCTGATCAACGACATCCTTGACCTGACCCACATCCGCGCCGGGCGTCTCGAGCTCAAGCCGACCCCCTGCCTGCTCGCCGAGGCGGTCGACGCGGCGGTCTCCGAGAACGCGGCGGCAGCGAATCAAAAAGAGCTTTCGGTTCGCTCCGAGATCGATCGAGCGCAGGAGGTGGTCTTCGACCCGCGAAGCCTTCGGCATGTCCTCCAGAACCTGGTCAATAACGCCGTCAAGTTCACGCCGCCCCACGGCAGCGTGGTGATCCGGGTGGTGGAGACCGCGCCGGGGACCATCGTCGAGGTCTGCGATAGCGGCATCGGGATCAAGCAGGAGGACCAACCGCGGCTGTTCGAGGAATTTCGGCAGGTGGACGGATCGACCTCGCGCGGCTACGAGGGCGTCGGCCTCGGGCTGGCTCTTTCCAAGCGGCTCGTCGAGCTGCAGGGCGGCCACATCTGGGTCGAGAGTCTGCCGGGAAAAGGCAGCACCTTCCGTTTCTTGATTCCACGCAGGCCGGCATTGATGAGGGTGGCATGAGCATCGAGAGTCCACGCCGGATCCTCGTCGGGGAGGACGATCCCGAGCGGCTGAAGGCGATCGTGGACCGCCTGAAGCACGAGGGATTCAGCGTGCTCGCCGCGCAGGACGGCCTCGAAGCGCTCGACCGGGCTCGCGAAGAGGTGCCCGATGCGATCGTGCTCAACCTCTTGCTCCGGCGCATCGATGGCCTTCGCGTCTGCGAGATCCTCAAGAGCAACCCCGCCACGACAAACATTCCGGTCCTCCTGATGGCGGGGGTGCACGTCGATCCCGATGAGGGCCAGCGGGCGCTGGCGGCCGGAGCCGACCGCTTTCTCAGCGATCTCGGCCCGCTCTCGGCCGCCGACGGGCGCGACCTGAGTGGCTCGTCCGACCTGGTCGAAGCGCTCCGCACCCTGCTGGGCAGCGAACCGGAGCTCGAGGTGCGCCCGGTGCTCCTCGCCATCGATGATGACCCTGACAACCGGGCCTTCCTGACCAAGGCGGTGGGCAAGCAGGGGTTCGACGTCATCAGTGCGCCGAATGCCAGGGAGGCGCGCCGGCTACTGGACGGGCGCCGCCCGGCGTTGATCTTTCTCGACATCCAGATGCCCGAAGAGAGCGGGCTGACGTTGCTGCCCCAGATGTTGCGCGACTACCCCGAGGCGGTGGTGGTAATGATGACTGCCTACGGCTCGGAGCAGGTCGCCGCGGAAGCGCTGCGCGGCGGGGCCGACGACTACATCGCCAAGCCGATCGACCTCCATCGGCTTCGAGAGCTGCTGGAGCGAAACCTGGACAAGCAGCGACTGCGGGCGGAGCGCCAGGGTCTCGTCAATCGGCTCAAGGACTCCAACCGCTACCTGATGCGGCAGCACGCGGCGCTGCGCCAGGCCGACGAGGAAATCCTCCAGGTCAACCGCCAGCTGGAGAAGTCAAACCGCTACAAGTCGGAGTTCCTGGCGAACATGTCGCACGAGCTTCGCACGCCGCTGAACGCCATCCTCGGCTTCAGCGAGATTCTGCTCGACATCACCATGAACCTGACCGCGGGGGAGCGGATCGAGTTCCTGCGCAACATCCATAGCAGCGGGCAGCACCTGCTCGGCTTGATCAACGACATACTCGACCTGGCCAAGGTCGAGGCGGGCAAGATGGAGCTCCATCCGGAGCCGCTCCAGGTGGTCGAGGCGCTCCACGAGGTGACCTCCATCCTGGAGCCGATGGCGCGCCAGCAGGGCCTCCAGCTCACGACCGTGGGAACCGCGGAGTCCGTCCAGGCCGACCGGAGCAAATTCAAGCAGGTGCTCTACAACCTGCTCTCGAACGCGGTCAAGTTCACGCCCGCCCCGGGCAAGATCACGGTCGTCATCAAGGACACGGCCGACCAGCTGGTGGTCTCGGTTCACGACACGGGGATCGGGATGAAGCCCGAAGACCTACCCAAGCTGTTTCGTGAGTTCGAGCAGATCGATGGCTCCTACACGCGTCGCTACCAGGGCACCGGTCTCGGTCTCGCCCTCTGCCGGCGGTTCGTGGAGATGCATGGCGGCCGGATTTGGGCCGAGAGCCGGTTTGGCGCCGGCTCGACCTTCACCTTTACGATCCCACGCGAGCCCCGCTCGGTTGCCGAGGCCGTCATCTCGGCAGCGCCACAGGAGCCGGGCGTCGACGCCATGGACCTGCCGCTGGCACTGGTCGTCGAGGACGACCGCAACAGCAGCCAGCGGTTGACGGCCGAGGTTCAGGGCGTCGGTTACCGGGTGGCCCATGCGCTCGACGGCGAGGAGGCGGTGCGGAAGGCGATGGAGATCCTTCCCGATCTCGTCGTCATGGAGACGGTCCTGCCGAAGCGGGACGGCTGGCAGGTGCTCCAGGAGTTGCGCAGCCGGGCGGCGACGGTGGACGTGCCCGTCCTGATCTGCTCCGTTACCAGGAATGACGAGCTGATGCAACGCTTCGGTGTCAGTGCTTACGTCGCGAAGCCATGGGCGACCAAAACGCTCCAGGACGAGCTGCGGCGCCTCGGCCAGGGCATCAAGCGCCGCCGCGACCGGGTGCGTATCCTGGTCGTCCATCGCGACCGGCGGGCGCTGGCGCCGCTGGCGGCGGCCCTGGTGGAGGAGGGATTCGAGGTTTTCCGGGCCCCGGGCCTGCAGGAGGCGCTCGAGAAAGCCCGGGCGGCGGCCCCGGATGTGGTCATCCTCGCCCCTCCGGAACCGGAATGGGTAACCGGGCTTCGTAACCTGTCCGGCCAGCCCGCTTTGGTCGCCCTGGGCCAAGTTTCACCGAGGGTGCCAGCGACGGCGTGGAGCGCCGTTATACCCACTGGCCTTTCCCAGCCAGATGCCGTGCTGCACGCCATCAAGGGGCTGGAGATCGTGCAAAGGCGAAGGAGGACAGGACGTGAGCGCCGGCAAGGTACTGATCGTCGAAGATAACCCGGTCAATCTGCGGTTGGCCCAGTTCCTCCTGGAAAAACGCGGCTTCACGGTCCGCAAGGCCGGGAGCGGTGCCGAGTGCCTTGCGGAGATGGCCACCAACCTCCCGGACATCGTCCTGATGGACATCCAGCTCCCGGGCGAGGACGGGCTTGCGGTCACCCGCAAGATCCGGTCCGACGCGCGCACGGCGGGCGTCGTCATTGTCGCCCTCACCGCCCACGCCATGTCCGGCGACCGGGAGCGCATCCTGGCGGCCGGCTGCGACGGCTATATCGCCAAACCAGTCGATCCCCAGGGTCTCCCGACCGAAGTCTCCCGGTATCTCCAGCAGGGAAGGTTGAAAACAGCATGAGCGAGCAGGGACAGAAGTCGAGCCGGTCCTATGCCGACATCCTCAAGTTGAACCAGGAGGTCGTCCAGAACCTCCAGGGCTTGATCGAGGAGCACGACGCTCGCAAGAAGGAGCTGGAGGAGCTGAAGTATGCCTTCGACCAGGCTCAGGCCGAGATGTCGCGGCTCCATGAGGAGCTTCGACATGCCAACCAGCGCGACGCGGAGCGCCACGAACAACTTCGGCAGCTTGAACAGGAGCGCGTCGACCAGCTCGGTGCCATGAGCGCCCACCTCGACGCCATGCGCGCGGCGGTCGATCGCTACCTGCAGCAAGGGCGGAAGGCCGCTTGAGTCCCGAGGCACCGAAGGCAAGGTCCTTCGCCGACATCCTCCAGCAGAACCAGGAGTTCATTGCGCACCTCCAGACGCTGCAGGACGATATCGCCAGCCAGCTCGAGGTCAAAGGCAAGGAGCTCGCCGCAGCCCAGAAGCAGCTGGATGCCAAGCAAGCTGAGCTCGACGAGCTCCAGAACGCCCAGCTGCAGTGGGCGATGGACCGCCAGGCGCTGCTCGACGAGCGCGCCGCGCTCGACCAGGCTCACCAGGACCTCCAGCAGAATCATGACCGCGTCCGGGTAGAGCTGGGTCGACTCCAGGAGGACGTCACCCGGGCGAGGACCCGGGACGAGGAGCGCCGCGGCCAGCTGCGCCAGCTGGAGCAGGAACGGATGGCGCTCAGCCAGAAGTACGAGGCCGAACAGAAAAAGATCGCCGCCGAGCTGAAAACGGTCCAGGGCGACCTGGACAGCCTTCAGGCGGCTCAGTTGCAGTGGGCGATGGACCGCGAGAGCCTGCTCAAGGATCGGGATGCGGCGGTGGCGCGCCAGGCCGGGCTCGAACAGGAATGGCAGGCGGCCCGGGCCGCGCTCACCGCTGAGCGCGCAGCGCTTACCGACGCGAACAAGAAATTGGAGCAGCAGCTCAAGGCGGCCCAGGCCGAAATCGAGCCGCTCAAGGCCGCCCGCGACAAATGGCAGACGGAGCGCCAGCGGCTGGTCGGCGACGTCGCCCGGCTGGAGCAGGAGGCGCAGGCCGCTGAGGGGCAGTTCAAGGCCGACCGCAAGCTGCTGCAGACGCAGTTGGAAGAGGCGCGCAAGAAGGGCGCCGACCTCGACAAGGCGGAGGCCGAGTTCCAGCGCGTCAGTGACGAGCGCTCGGCACTGCTGACCAGGGTCAAGGCATTGGAGAAAGACTGGCAGAGTCGCGAGACCTCCATCGCGGAGGAGAAGGCGGCGCTCAAGAAGCAGGTCCAGGACGTCAACGCCAAGCTAGCGGCGACCCAACAGGATTACGAGAAGGTCAAGGCGTTGCACGACGACCTCGCGGGCGAGAGCGGGCGCAAGGCCGAGGAGTGGACCGTCCGGGAGCAGCGTCTCACCTCAGAGAAGAATCAGCTCAAGGTCGACCTGGAGCGCGTCCAGGGTCAGCTGTCCGAGATGATGACGCAGACCAACGAGCTCCAGAGCCGCCGCGCCAACGAGTCGAAAGAGCTGGAGCTCGCCTGGCAACGAGAGAAGGCTTCCCTCAAGTCGCAGCTCGAGGAGGCACGCAAGACGGCCGGGACCGGCCCCCCGTCGAGTCAGGTCGTCGCCCGTTACGAGGCGGAGAAGCGCGCCATGCAGGCCCAGCTGGACGGCGTGCGGGCGGAGCTCGCCTCGCTGGGCAAGAACAAGGACGCCGCGCCCGGACTGCTCCAGGCCAAGCGCGATTTCGAAGCGAAGTTCCGGGTCATCTACGACCAGAGCCACGACCTCAACTCGCCGCTGAACGCGATCATCGGCTTCTCCGAGATCCTCCTGGATGAAAAGGGGAACAAGACGACCCCCGAAGAGCGGCGTGAGTTCGTGGCGCATATCAACGAGAGCGGCAAACGGCTCGTGGAGCACATTCGCGAGCTGATCGAGTTCGCTAAACAGGAGTCGGGGATCCAGGAGCGCCCGGTGCAGATGTTGCCCCCGGTCGGGGTCAGCACGAAAGCCCCGGTCATCCTCGTGGCCGACAACGATCCCTCGGTCAAGGAGCGGATCGAACCATTCCTAAGCCACGCGGGCTACGAAGTCGTTATCGCGGCCAGCGCCCAGGAGGCGCTCCGCAAAGCCGTCCAGCTCCAGCCGCTGGCCGTCCTGATCGATACGCAACTCCCGCCGAATGGTGGCAGTGGGCTGGTATACGACCTCCGGCGCGAGTCCAAGACGAAGGACATCCCGATCGTGTTGACGTCGAAGGTCAACAAGGAATCGCTCCCCTTCGACATCGGCCAGGCGGACTTTTTGACGAAGCCGATCGACCGGCAACAGTTGCTGCAGATGATGGTCAAGTTCGACCTGCTCGCGGATGGCAAGCGCGGGAAGAAGACGCCGTCCTCGATCCTGATCGTGGATGACGATCCGCAAAACATCCGGCTGATCAAGGCCATGCTGAAGCCGTTCAACATGGAGGTGATGATCGCCGACGGCGGGAAGGCCGGGCTCGAAATCGCGATGAAGAAAAAGCCCGACCTGATCATCCTCGACCTGATGATGCCGGACGTCGACGGCTTCGAGGTCGTGTCCAAGCTGCGCGAAGACCCGGCCGCGGCGCAGATCCCGATACTCATCTACACCGCCAAGAACATCACCAGTGAAGATCGCGAACGGCTTCAGGGCAATATCCAGACGATCATCCAAAAAGGCGACTTCGGGAAAGATCGCTTCCTCGAGATGATCAATAACCTGCAAATCGCGCAAGCGAGCTAAGCTCATGGAGCGGCCGGGGTGGACCGCCCTCGATCGGCAGCTCATCAAGCTCCGCTTTGCGGCCGCGCTCCTACCCGTTGCGCTCCTCGCCGTGTTGCCGACGCAATCCCTGCCCCTGACGCTGGCCCTGACGGCACTCCTGGTCGGCTACAACGCCGCCGCGATGTTTGTCGGGCGGCGGAGGGAGGCGCGCGACGGCCGGCTGCTTGCAGGGATCATCCTGGCCCTCGACCATTTAGTGATCAGTGGATGGATCATGCTCTTCGCCTCCCAGTCGACCAGCCTGCCCTACTTGCTCTACGCGCTGGTCGCGGCCGAAGCCGTGTTTCGCTTCGATCTGTGGGGCGGGATCGCGACCAGCCTGTTCTTCACCGGCGGCATCATCCTGTTTCAGACCGGGCACCTTGGTCTGGCGATCTCGGTCCGCGACGTTGTCCTTCGAGCGATCCCGACGGTGGCCGCGATCGCAGGCCTCGGTGCGGCCGTCCGTGCCACCAACACCGAAGTCCGAGGCACGCGGCGCCGACTCCACCAGACGGAACAGCTCCGGCGCGTGCTCGGCGAACTGGTCGGCCAGCTGGACATGGGTCGAATGCTCTACACGGTGATCCGGTGCGGCATGGAGATGCTGCAGATGGAGTCGGGCGCCGTCGTCCTGCTGGACGAGGACCGCGGGATCTTCACGCTGCGAGCCGTAGTCCGGATGCCGGAAGCGCTGGAGGGGACCGCCGTCCCGGTCGGCGACGGCATCGTCGGGCGTACCGTCCGTGAACGCCGCTTCATGATGCTCAGCGAGGCGCCACTCTTTGATTTACCAGGCCTCAACGGCGCGGAGTACGCGCGCACCTTCGGCATCCCCGTCCTGCTCGACGGCAAGGTGTGCGGCGTGCTGCATCTCAACACCTCGGACGGCCAGCGCCGCCTGACCCGCTGGGAGGAGGAGGCCCTCGAGCTGCTCGCCCAGCAACTCGCGGTGGCGCTGCGCAACCTGCGGCTCTTCGAGGAGACGGAGAAGCGGGCGCGGCGGCTCGAGCTGCTGAACCAGTCGATCGACCAGATGAACCAGAAGCTGTTCGACCCCGAGCTGGTCGACGTAATCGCGACTGCGCTTACCGACCACCTCGGCCTGGCCGTCGCGCAACTCTGGCTGGTGGAGTCGACTGACGGGGCCCTCTACCGCCGCGCCGGCCACCACACCACCAGGCTGGCGCCGCCGGTCGCCGGGCGCGTCGAGCGGGGGATGACCGAGATCGGGCAGGTTGCCGAGCTCCGGGTCCCCATCATCACGAACGACCCGGCCAACCACCGGCAGATGTCGCTCAATCCCTGGATGGCCGACGAGGGCATCCAGGCCTTCGCCGGGTTCCCCCTCGTGGTCGGCGAGCAGCTCCTCGGCGTCCTCGCCGTCTATAACCGGCGCCCGCTGGACCGAAACACGGTCGAGCTGCTGACCCTGTTCGCGCAACACGCGGCGACCGCGATCCAGGAAGCGCATCTCTTCCACCTCGCGACCGAACAGACCGCCCGACTCGGCGCGGTCAACGCCGAGCTACACCGGGCGAACCAGCACAAGTCCGAGTTCCTCGCGAACATGAGCCACGAGC
>JALZAV010000199.1 GCA_030948145.1 Candidatus Dormiibacterota bacterium | reverse complement strand
CCGCGCTCCAGCCAGGCCGGCTTTCGCGGCACGATGAAGACCTGGAAGGCCAGGTTGTAGACGGCACCGACCGCGATCAACGATATAAGCGGAATGGTTTGACCCTTCAGGTTGAGGAAGGGCAGCGCGCCGGTGGCGAGCAGGATCGCCAGCCAGCGGATCGTGATGATGCGCTTCTCCATCTCCACGGCGGAGCTTTCGGCACTCTTCGGCTTGCTGGGCGCAGCACGCTTCGAGAGCTTGAGGTTGATGGAGGTGCCCATGGTCAGCTCAGCTCGCCTTCAGGCCTCGCTCGATCCGGCCCGGACGGGCGCGCGGCACTTCGTAGAAGTCGAGGAGCACCTGGGTGCTGTCGATCAGGTGGGTCAAGAACTGCTGGGTCACGCCGGTGCGGCGTTCCCGGGCCACGGCCTTCTGCAGCACCTCGAACTCTTCGTCCATCAGACGTCGGGCGGCGGCGCGCGCGGTTTCGAGCGTGCGGTCCGGCTGCCCGGCGAGGATGAGGTCGACGGAGTTGAAGCGCCCCTGGGCAGCCTCGCGCTCGTGGGTGCGAAGGTCGTTCGCCAGCCGGACCACGCGGGACGCCTGGCAGATGTGACCGAAGATCCGGTTCTTCAGCTCCTGGGAAACGTCCTGGTAAGAGAACGCCAGGATGCTCACCTGTACGATCGGGAAGGAGCTGCTGTACATGCCGTTCGCCAGGTAGGCGTCGAGCGTGACGCGCTCCTTGTGTTTCAGCCAGTGGTTCTCCTGCAGCATCGTCCAGATCGATTTCTCCCAGACGAGGCGTCGCATCGCCGTCCACTCTTCGGGGACCTCGTCTTCCAGGAACTGCTCCTCGACCTTGCGTGAGACGGTCGCGTTGACCAGGGGCATCTGGCTCAGATCGCGGTTGTGCCAGATCAGGAAGTTCTGGCAGACACGGCGGTAGTCACCCAGGTCGAACTCCGGGTGCTCCTCTTCGAGGTAATCGTCGATGTAGACGATGTAGGCCATCGTCCGCGCGAGTGTCAGCGCCTGCTCGAAGGTGGACCCGGGGTGCAGCAGGACCGCGGCACGGCAGACCTCGCCCAGCATGTCGTCGCCGCGCGGGTTGTCATCGACGAGGTGGCGGACGACCCGGACCTCGTCAGCCTGCCGGATCAGGTTGTCTTTGAGCTTTGCAATCCGCCGATCTAGCATGCCGCCCTCCGAGCCAAGAGAATCCGCGCCGACAGGACTGCCGACCGAATGACGACATCCGGCGCGTAGAGGGTCTTGCCGACCCACATAGGGATGACGAGTTCACCCTCCGTTTCATTCAGGTATTGCTCCGCTTGCCGCAAGTTGGCCTCGAAGTCGGCCCGGATCGCCGCCGGGGCGGCCAGCAGGGCCTGGACCGCGTAGGCGGTCTCCTCGGGCGTGCCCTGCGTAAACCAGCCCCAGGACCCGTCGGCGCGCTGGCTGTTCTTGAACCAGGTATAGGCCGCCAGGCAGACGTCCGGCGCCGCCTCGGACAGGGCGAACACGGCATGCGCCGTGGCGTAGAACGGCGAGATGTGCCATTTGTCGATCCAGTGGTCCTGGTCGAGCCGCGAGTCGCGCAGGAACTTCACGACCTTCTGCTCGATCACCTGCTGCCGGGGAAAGGGGGCGCAGGCGCGCAGCACCTCGAGCACGTGGGCGTTCGCGGTAACAGATGCGTCACGTTCCAGCGGGAACGTGAAGAAGAAATTGATGCCTTCGAAGGGACGCAACGGGCCCATCGAGATCGGATACCCGTAGCGGTGCAGGACGCTGAGCGTCAGCGCGGTGTCGTCCGAATCCGGCCGTAGTCCCTCGCTGGCGACGCCGACGCCGTCATCGGTCAGCGCCTGGGCGAGGTAGGTCACGTGCGTCGCGGCGTCCGCCGGCTTAAAGGCCGCCCGGGCCAGGTTGTAGAGGACCCAGGCGCGCTCGAAGACCTCGAACGGGAAGACGGTCGGCACGCTGCCGTCGCCGCGGGCGGCGATCAGGGCGTCGAGGTACGCCCTCGCCCGGGCGTCGCTTGTATGCAGGAGGTAATACGCCGTTGCGGACGGCGAGTTTGCGAACGAGCCGTTCCGGCTCAGCCGCGCCCCGGCGGCCTTTGGGTCGATCCGGCTGCCGAGGTACTCGAGGCTGTGCAGCAGCGGGGTGTCGACGTTGTAGATCAGCCGTGGCGGGAGATGCCCGATCTTGGCGTCCCGCTGGGCGATGATGCCGCGAAACCGCTCGATCGGTAGGGGCAGCTCGCGGGCCGTGGCTTCGTCCAGCAGCGCCGGCAGGAGGAGCTCGAAGCCGGCTGTGTCGGGACCAGTCTGCCAGTTTGCCGTGTCTTCGTAGACGTAGCGCAGGGCGGCGAGCCGCGCCCGGTGCGCCGCACCATCCTGGAGCGAGGCCGGCAGGTCGGCCAGCGCCACCAGGGCGCTGAGCGTGGAGACCAGCTTCTCCTTGGGCATCGGGAGGCGGGTTCCGAAGCTGCCATCGGGGTTCTGGGCGCGCAGGAGCGCGGTCAGGCTCTTCGGGTAGGCGAGAGCCTCAGGCTGTTCTAAGTGCCGCAGCCGCGCCACGAAGGCGGTGTCATAGGCGGCGGGCGAGATGGCCCCCCGGTCGAGGGATGCAAGGATCTCCCGGCTGGCGGCCGGAAATGGGAGTTCGGACCCGCGTTGACGCGGCCCCGGTTCTGGCACGTGGCGATCTGCGAGTTCCGTTTCTGGCTCCCTTTCGCGAACGCCGTTTTCCAGCGCTCAGGCGGAGGCTACCGCCGGCCTGT
>JALZAV010000072.1 GCA_030948145.1 Candidatus Dormiibacterota bacterium | reverse complement strand
GTCGTCGGCGTGGTGGTGGGGATCCTGGCCGGCTACTTCGGCAAATGGGTCGACACGATCCTGATGCGCTTCACCGATGTGATGATGGCCTTTCCCGTCCTGTTGTTCTCGATCGCGCTGATCGCCATCCTCCAGCGGAGTGGCAACGTGTTGGTAATCGCCGCCGTGATCGCGCTCTTCTACTGGACCGCCGTGGCCAGGATCGTCCGGTCCCAGGTCCTCTCCCTGCGGGAGAAGGAGTTCATCGAGGCCGCCCGGTCCATCGGCGGACGGCCGATCAGCATCCTCCTTCGCCACATTCTGCCGCACCTGACGCCGATCCTGATTGTCTACGGCACGATCGGGATCGCGACCAGCATCAGCACCGAGTCGATCCTGAGCTTCATCGGTATCGGCGTCCAGCCGCCGACTGCCGACTGGGGAAAGATGGTCTCCGAGGGGCAGGGATACTTCCAGGTCGCCCCGTGGCTTGTCCTGTTCCCGGGGTTGATGATCCTGGCAACGGTCCTGGCCTTCAACCTCGTCGGCGACGGGCTGCGGGATGCGCTGGATCCCCGACAGCGATCGCTATCCAGGCGCGTGATCGGCGGCATCCTGGTGGGTGGCCAGGCGCTCGCCGCCCCGGTAACGGGCCATCCAGAAGTCGAGTCGGCATAGAGAAGGAGGGCAAACAATGAGTTGGAAGTTCGCTCGTCAGATCGCGCCGGTGGCCGCAAGTGTTTTGTTGATATCCGCCTGCGGAACCAATACCACCCCGACCAGCAGCACGCCGACGTCCGGCGGCACGCTGATCGTGACATACAAGGACGAACCAAAGACCCTCGATCCCGCCATCGGCTACGACACCACGAGCTGGCCGGTGGAGCGGGCGATCTTCAATGGTCTGTTGAACTACAAGGGTTATACGACCCAGCTTCAGCCGGATATGGCGGAGGCAATGCCGGTAATCACGAATGGTGGCAAAACCTACACCTTCAAGATCCGGCACGGGGTTAAGTTCAGCAACGGCCGCGAAGTGACTGCGGACGACTACAAGTACTCCTGGGAACGGATGCTCGATCCAAAGACCCAGGGGCCGATGACGGGCGGCTCGTTCTGGGGAGGCGTGACGGGCGCACAGGACTTCTTTGCCGGCACCGCATCCCACCTCAGTGGGATCAAGGTGATCGATCCCCACACCCTGGAAGTGGATCTCGACACGCCCAATCAGTCATTCCTCAACATCGTCGCGATGCCGTTCGCTTACGTCGTCCCGAAGGAAGCGGTGGCCGCGGCCGGCGCAGACTGGCCGCACAAGCCGGTCGGAGCCGGACAGTACATGCTCGACAAATGGACGGCCGGGCAGACACTGGTTCTCAAGAGGAACTCAAACTACTTCGGCCAGGCCGCCTACCTGAACGAGGTCGATTTCCAAATTGGTGTGACTGATGAGCTGGGAGTCCTCCGACTTCAGAATGGCCAGGCGGACCTGGTTGACCCGGGAGTCTCGCTCCCGGCGGCGCAGTACATCCAGCTCTTAGGCAACGCAACCTTTAAAAATCGCATCGTCAAGCAACCGAATGTCGATATCTGGTTCCTGGCGATGAACGCCAACATGAAGCCCTTCGACAAGAAGCTCGTTCGGCAGGCCTTCAACTACGTGGTCAACAAGACGAACCAGACCAAGGTGCTCAACGGACGGGGCGTCCCCAACAATGGCATCCAGGCACCCGCGATGCCAGGCTACGTCCCCAACTACAACCCGTTGGGTTTGGACAAGAACGGGCAGAACCTCACCAAGGCGAAGGCGCTCCTCGCGCAGGCAGGCTATGACAGCGCCCATCCGTTCCCCGCCCAGGACCTCGTTTACGCGAAGGCCAACTCCGACTCCGATAACCTTGCCGCCGCGGTGCAGCAGGACTTTCAGCAGGTGGGAATCACGCTCAACCTCAAGGGGCTGTCCTTTCCCGCCTACCTGGATATCACCGGAAAACCGAACAGTACGCCGCTGAGCTACAACGGATGGTTCCAGGACTTTCCCGATCCCTCTGACTTCGTCGATCCACTCCTGACCTGCTCGTCCGCGAACGTCACGGCCAACGGAAGCAACCTCGCGTTTTACTGCAACAAGCAGGTCGATACCCTCGCTGACCAGGCGCGAGGGGATACCAACACCACCGAACGGTTGAAGCTCTATCAGAAGATCCAGGACATCGTGATCGCGCAGGACTTCCCCTGGGTCCCGATGTATTCGACAATCCAGACGGGCGTATCGGGGACACGGGTCCATGGCTTCGCGATCCATCCCGTTTGGACCTGGGACCTGTCGTCGATCTGGGTGTCTGGAGGGAAATGATTTTGGATGGGAGGGGGCTCGCTCGCCCCCTCCCCCGGTTCGTGTGTAGATGACGCTCTTTATCCTGCGCCGGCTTGGCTGGATGGTGGTTGTCCTGTTCGGTGTGGCCGTCGTGACGTTCGTGATCGCGTTCCTGGTGCCGGGCGACCCGGCTCGCCTGTACGCGGGGACCAATGCCTCGCCGGCGACGGTCAAGATCATCCACCACCAACTCGGGCTTGACCGGCCCCTCTTGATCCAATTTGGTGACTACCTCTGGCGAGTGCTGCATCTCGATTTCGGCTTCTCGTACCGCTACTCGGCCCCGGTCCTTCCGGCGATCCTGCAGCGATTCCCGGCGACCGCCGAGCTCGCGATTGCGGGAGTGTTCGTCGAATTGGCCGTCGGGCTACCGATCGGGATCCTCGCTGCCGTGCGGCCGGGAAGCCTCTGGGATCGCATCACCATGGTGTTCACGTTCGTGATGCTGGCGGCCCCGCCGTTCTGGCTCGGGCTGCTCTTCCTGATCGTGTTCGCCTCGATGATCCCCGTCCTGCCGCCGGGCGGCTATGGCGACGGGATGCCACAATACCTCGTGCTGCCGGCGCTGACGCTCGGCCTGGGCGGCGCGGCCTATTATGCCCGGCTCCTTCGCGCCGTCCTGCTCGACATCCTGCCCAAGGACTACATCCGAACCGCACGCGCGAAGGGCCTGACCGGCAACCGTGTGATCCTTCAGCACGCCATGCCGAACGCGCTCACCGTGATCGTCACCCAGCTTGGCATGGACCTGGGCTATTTCCTAGCCGGCGTCGTCGTGATCGAAACCGTTTTTGCCTGGCCGGGCATCGGCAAGCAGGCCGTCGATGCGATCTTCAATCTCGACATCCCACTCGTCATGGGCACGGTGCTCTTCGGGGCGCTGCTGATTGTGGCCGCAAACGTGATGGTCGACATCGCGTACACATTTCTCGATCCCCGCGTCCGCTACTAACCCGCTACGCTCAGCCAGGATTGAGCGATGAGTGAAGTCGTCGTGACCGGAGGAAGCCTGACGCTCGAGCAGGTGGTGGCGGTGGCCCGCGATCAGGCACGGATCTCCCTCGGTCCGGCGGTGATCTCCCAAATGAAGCGATCGCGAGCGGTCGTCGAGCACGTGCTTGGCGGCAATGCGCCCGTCTATGGCCTGACGACGGGTGTCGCCGCGCTCAAACGCGAACGCGTGGACCCGTCGTCGGTCGCCCGCTACAACCAGGCGATGTTGCGCGAGCATCGGATTGCGCAGGGCCCGGCCGCGAGCCGCGAGGTGACTCGGGCGGCGACGCTGATCCTGACGAACCGTTTCGCGAGTGCGGTGCCGGGCGTCCGGCCGGTACTGGCTGAGCGTCTTGTCACCTGCCTCAACGGCGGGATCACGCCGCCGGTCCGCCTGCTCGGCTCGGTCGGAATGAGCGACCTCGGTCCGAACGCCGATCTTGCCACCGGACTCCTCGATGGGATGCCACTCGAGGCTGGCGAGGGGCTGGCGTTCCTGAATCACAGCGCCTTCAGCACCGCGCTCGCGACGCTGGCGATCGCCGATGCCGGCCGCCTGCTCGACGCGGCGACCGTCGTCGCGGCGCTCAGCCTGGAAGGCTTCGGCGCGAACCTCACGATCCTCCACCCGGCCGTGGCGCGGACGCGCCCATATCCCGGTCTTCGGGCAATCTCGGAGCGCCTACGCGCGCTGCTCGAGGGCAGTTACCTCTGGAAGGATGGTTCGGCCCGCAACCTGCAGGACCCGCTGACGTTCCGCGGCATCCCACAGGTACACGGTGCGCTTCGCGACGCGCTCATTTTCGCACAGGGCCAGCTCGCGATCGAGCTGAACGCGTCCCAGGGCAATCCGATCGTCGTTCCCGAGCAGGACCGCGTGATCTCCGTCGCCAACTTCGACGTCATCCCGATGGCGGGCGCGGTCGACTTCCTGCGCATCGCGCTTGCTCCGGTGCTGACGGCGGTGGCGGAGCGGACCACCAAGCTGCTCGAGTCGTCGTGGTCGGGGCTGGAGTCGGGCCTATCCCCGACGCGGACCGCGGAGCCCGGTCTCGGCGAGCTGGATATCGCGGCCGCAGCGATCGCCGCCGAGGCACGCCTGCTGGCGCAGCCGGTCTCGTTCGAAGTCTCGACCACGTCGATCGCCGAGGGCATCGAGGATCGGATGACGATGTTTCCGCTGGCGGGCCGCCGGCTCGCCGAGATGGTCTCGCTGGGCGAGCGGTTGGTGGCAATCGAACTGGTTGCCGCCGCGCAGGCGACGGAGATCCGCGGCGTCACGCCACTCGGCCGCGGCACCGGCGCGCTATTCCGCCGGCTCCGCGAGCGCGTCCCCTTCTTTCAGACGGCGGCCGATTTTCCCGTCGACCTCGAGCCAGTCGTCGCCCTGGTCCGCGCTGGAGTGCTCGGCTAGCGCGCTAAGCGATCAGCGCCCGGGTGCGCATTCCCGAAGCGTTCGCTCCGCGGATTCGGCGTCGCCGGGCTGCGTGACGAGAACTCGCACAATGGCCTCGTCGAGGCCGGCCGCTAGCCGCTCGAACTGCTGGCGCACGTCGCCGGGCCGGCCCGCCGCGCCGACCGATCCTTCTGGGATGCCCATGCGCTCGAAATGCCGGCGGTACGCAGGCCTGCCCTTCGAGTACACATGGGCGGCAGCTACGAGCGTCCGTTCTGCCAGCACCCGGTCGGGATCGACCGATGTCCGGATGTACTCCATCAGTGGGGGCGGCCTGCGACCGGCCTGCCGCGCCGCTTCCGCGACCTGCGACCGCGACCAGACCAGTTGCGACGGCGTGCACCAGTTGAGCGCCACGCCGTCGGCAATCTCGGCGCCAAGGTGGAGCATGCGCGGCCCGAGCGCGGCGAGATAGATAGGTTGTCCTTGAGGCAGGAGCGATCGCAGTTCGCCGATGTACCGGCGCATGCCCTCGACGGCATGCTGCATCTCGCCACTACCCACGCCGAGGACGAAGTTGCCATCCGTCCCTTCCCACACCCGTTGGGCGTGTTCGGCATAGAAGCCGGCTAGTTGACCGGATGCCGGCACGACAGCGATCCCCGTCCGCAGCCCCGTTTCCTTGAACCACCGCAGGCAACTGTCGAAGGCACCGCCATCGGGGCCCGCCGGCGTCCAGGCCGACTGGTAGCGGAGCTCCGCGCCAAGACGGACGAGCCGCATCTCATCGGAAGGCGCGAGCCCTTGCCGGGGATCAAGGCTAAAGCCAACGAGCCGTTGACCGGGCGGCGCGTCGCTCACGTCGTCGATCATAGCGATCGTTCGCTACGCTGTTGACGATGCTTGCGCGGGCAGCCTACCGCCGTCTGCTCGCCCGGACCGGCGGCTTTAGCCCGGCTGCCCGACAGTTCCTGGTCTTCTCCCTATTGCTCTCGACCGCCTTCGCCATCTTCAACCTCGTCTTCAACCTCTATATGAGCGCACTGGGGTTCTCCAACGAGGTGATCGGCCTCTTCAACTCGCTTCCGGCGATTGCGTTGCTGGCCGTAGGCTTGCCGGCTGCAGCGATGGCGGACCGGCTCGGCTATCGCCTCTTCTTGCTCGGCGGCGGCGGCCTCGCCGTGGTGGCGTCGTTGACACTGGCGATCGTGCAAACCCCATTGCTCGCCGTGCTCGCCGCCGGGGCCTTCGCGCTGGCAGTGATCGTGCTGGGGGTGCTCGGGAGTCCGCTGCTCACCCAACTGAGCAGTCAAACCGAACGGGTCGCGGTGTTCTCGTTCAACGAGTCGCTCGCGTGGCTCGCGACGCTGATCGGCGACCTGGTCGGGGGTGTCATTCCGGAGGCGGCGGCGCGGATGATCCACGCGTCCAGTGCGTCGGCGACGGCCCTCCGATCGGCGTTCGTGGCGACGGCGGTTCTGGCCCTTCTGAGCCTGCCATTTCTGTTCCAGCTGGTCCGAGGAGCCGACCTGAAGCCGGTTGCCATGATCCCGGTACGCGAGCTGCTCCAGGTCGACGTGGCGCGCTTCGGCCGCATCCTCCTTCCGAGCCTCATCCTCGGGATCGCTGCCGGTATGTATCTGAACTTCGTTCAGCTGTACCTGGCCCAGCGGTTTGGCCTGACGCCCGGTCCGATCGGCGTAATCCTCGCGGTGGGGGCGGCCCTGACCGTGGCTGTCACCCTTGCGGCGCCTGCGGTTAGCCGGCGGCTCGGGATCACCCGGACCATCGGGCTGGCTCAGATTGTTGGATCGCCGCTCGTGCTGGCGCTGGCCTTCCTGATGGTTCTACCGATCGCGGTCGTCGTCATGTACGTTCGACAACTCGCGCTCAACCTCCAGGGCCCATTGGGCCAGGTGTTCGGCATGGAGTACGTCGAGGGGAGCCAGCGCGCCCGGCTCGCTACGGCGCAGGCAGTGGTCAGTGGGGTCGGCGTTGGCGGGATCGGACCGCTGCTGAGTGGTTTCCTGCAGGTGCGCGGTGGCTACCAGCTGGCGTTTTCGATCAGCGCGGTCTTCTACCTGCTGGCCGGTCTGACCTTCCTGTGGTTATTCGGCAAGGTCCGGCTCCCTTCCGAGCGCGAGACGTAGAGGCCGAGGGATAACGCGAACCAACCCAAGCCCATGCCAATCAGCAGCCGCTCGAACGCAGGCTGACGCGTCGCGAGCCGTATTCGAGGAAATTCCCGATCAGCAGCAGCACGAGCCCTACCGTTTGAAGCCAGGCCCCGGCGATGCCGAGGTTGCCGTCGCGTCCGGCTTGCGCTCTGTGGAACAGCCAGGCGACCGGAAGGAGGAGGAGGAGCCCCGGGTTGAGGAGGGCCCGAGCCTGGCCCTAAGTCAATCCAAGGAGCCCTCGGTTGGTGACCAGGTCCACGAAGTGGCTGAGCAGCCAGCAAGCTAACCAGAGCATCGCTCCAACGGCGGCCCCGGCCGCCAACGTTGGACGCCAGCGCATTGGTGACAGCTTACCTATGCGGCGATCTCACCGAGCCTGTCGCTTCCCCCGCCCGCGCGTCTATCCGCTGAAACCGCAAGAGGGCAAACAAGGTAAGCGCGGCAAGTCCCGCCAGGATAAACCAGGTCCGCTCCCGCACAAATCCTTCCACCCCTGATAGGGCGAAATCGCCTAGCTGGATTGCTGTCAGCAGCCACCATCCCCAGCCGCGCTGGCGGACGACAAACACCACCAAGGCCACCAGGTTGATACCTGTCACTGCGTACATAGCAATGGCGAGCCGCCCGCCTTCAAGCGCGCGAGGGGAGTCTGGCCCAACCAGGATTTCTCGGGTCGACCAGACAATCGAAGCCCCGAAGAGCCAGACCAGGCAAGCGAGGATGACCAGACCGATGATCGCGCCTAAAAGGAAACGGAGCTTCATGATGGCCAGGGGGCTCGTTCCGACGGAGTTGACCCTATTAGTTCGAACGCGGAACGCCGCCAAAGCCGAACTCGTTGCCATCGGGATCGCGGTAGGTCACCTTGCGAAGCCCGTTGGGGTAGGTCTCACGCTTGTCGGGCTCCAGCCCACGATCGGCGATCTGGGCGATGAAGGCATCGAGGTCGTCGAGCATGATGGTGTGCATAGCGTGGCCGGCGTGCTCGGGACGCTGCACGATATACACCCAGCGATGGGTCGCCACCTCCCACACGGCCTCGGTGTCAGTGGGGAACATGGCGGGCGCTGAGCCGAGCAGCCGCTCATACCAGGGCAGGGCCGCCTTGTAGTCTCTGACCGGGATGCCGGCGAACAAATCGAGAGCCATCCGCTCATGGTAGATTTCAGGCCGATTTCTGCGAGTCCATTGCCATCAACCGGTGCGCCGCATTCCTCGCGCCGTCGGTGCGCACCGCCGCGGCGATAACCGCGGCACGCGCCGCCAGATCGGCGTGGAGCGTGTGACGTAGAGCCGTCGTCAGCGAGTCCGCGGTCGGCGCGACCGGCGGGTGCGCGGTTCCGATCCCGAGATGCTCGACGCGACCGGCCCAATAAAACTGATCGTAGTGCTGGGGAAGGACGACCTGGGGTGCGCCGGCGCGCGCGGCGGCCGTTGTGGTGCCGGCCCCGCCGTGGTGGACGACGGCGGCGACCCGTTTGAAGAGCGCCTGCTGGTTGATTTCGCCGATGGCAAGGCAATCGGGCTCGTTGTCCACCAGTGCCAGGTCGGCCCACCCGCGGGACATAATCGCCCGGCGGCCGAGCGCGCGGGCCGACTGGATCATGGTCTGGGCCAGGCCTTGAGGAGCGCGGATGCTGCCGAAGCCGAAATAGATGGGCGGTTCCCCGGCCTCGAGGAACGTGACCAGATCGGCAGGCAACGGCCGCGCATCCGGCAGGATCCAGGCCCCCGTCTGCACGACCTTCCCGTCCGCGGGGTCAGGCCAGGGTGCCAACGTCGGGTCCGCTGCCAGCCAGGGCCGGTCGGTGAAGATGTGGTCTCGACCCTCCTTTATCGGGGCCAGGCCGATGGCCGCCCGATGGGAATTGAACGCGGGCCCGAACAGGCCGTTCCAATGCTCGGCGTCCTTGGCCCAGAGCGTCAGATTGTCGAGGCCCTCTTCGACGGGCGTCTGGAGTGAGCGTGCTACCGGAGGCGGTGCGTGGTGTGGGGATGGCAGGCTTACCGGGCAGTAGCTCGCGTAGACGTAACCGATGCCGATCTTCTCTGCGATAGAGCGAGCGGCAATGTTCAGGGCACCGCCCGCGAGGATGACATCGCAATCCTGGGCGGCATCCGCGATCGTGGCAAACTGCGTGGCGACGGTGCCGTCGATGAGCTGACGCCACTGCTCGGCAGTGGGACGGGCCGCGCCGGGAGACGCGGTCGACCGCAACTCCGGACCGATCGGCACCACCGTGAACCCGAGGCCTTCGATCCAGCCGCGGAAGTCGGGTGGCACGCACAGGCGGACCTCCTGGCCGAGACCCCTCAATTCCGACGCCAGCGCGACCAAAGGCTGGACATCGCCACGCGACCCGATCGTAGATAGGAGTACCCGCACAGCCCACGGATTGTAGGCGCGTGCCGAGGGCTTGCGGCAAGCCCCCGGCTCGGGAATAAGTTGAAAGTAGGGAGGAGGCTGCCGCTGGCTCGGCAGCGTGGCAAGCTACGAGACCGTCTTTATCAGGCTCCTGACCTGCTTCTGGAACTCCGGTGTAACCGGCAGGTCCGGGTGAGCGGCTTTAGCGTGAACCTGCACATGTTGCATGAGCTCGTCCTCAGTCTCGACCTTGAATTGACCGGGACAGTCCAACCCGGCATCCCGACAAGTGAGCTGTTTTGCCATCATTTCCCTCCTGAGTAACCGGAAGCGCCATAGACCATGGTGTTCTTCGCTTCAACACCTGTCAACCGTTCCCTTTCTAGTGGGTTTGCCTGCACCTGGCGAAACAAGGCTCGGCCCCGACTACTACGTGCACCTCGTGTTCGAACGCGACTGGAGTCCCGACCGCTTCCAGGAATGGGTTGCCCAGGCACTCGCCGATCTCGTCCTGATCTCGACGTGACTGGAGTGCGCATGCCTAGCGGGCGGAAGCGCAAACCTCGGCTATGACGACGACCCACCGAAGTACAGGTGTTTGCCGTTATCGGAGATTGGCGTCCGCTCTGCGCAGGATGCCGCTTGTTGAGCGGCGCGTTCGGGGTCAGGAGTGGCTCCTGCACCGCTGCTTAAGGATTAGGGCGTCGCCTTCGATCGATTGCCTCCCAAATTTTGAAAGGCGTAAGCGGCATCTGGAGCTGCTTGATGCCCAATGGGAGGAGCGCATCCATGACGGCATTGACCACGGTGGGCGTCGAGCAAACGGTGCCGCCTTCGCCGATGCCTTTGACGCCCATCGGGTTGTGGGGTGAGGGCGTCACCGTGCGATCGGTCTCGAAGCTGGGCAGGTCTGCAGCGCCCGGCAGGAGGTAGGTCGTGAAGTTGCCGGT
>JALZAV010000198.1 GCA_030948145.1 Candidatus Dormiibacterota bacterium | reverse complement strand
TCGTAACACTACTCGTGAGGTTGCAGTCTTGGTACTCGGCCGTGACGCCATTCGCATCCCACGGCCGCTTCGAACGCAGAACCGCCGTCACCTATTCGCAACGAATCCGGTTCGGCTCGACTCGCGATTCCGGCTAGACTGCAGGCGGCCATGACCGCGCTCCAGTACCACATTCGGTCCAGGCCCGGCGAGGTGGGCGAGGCGGTGCTCCTGCCGGGGGATCCAGGCCGTTGCGAGTCGATCGCGCGGCTGTTTCAGCGTCCGAGACTGGTCGCAAGCAACCGCGAGTTCACGACCTACACCGGCGAGGTGGGGGGCCAGCTGATCTCCGTCTGCTCGACGGGCGTTGGCTCGCCGTCGACCGCCATCGCGGTCGAGGAGCTGGCCGCGGTCGGTGCGCGCACCTTCATTCGGGTTGGCACCACGGGATCGATCCAACGGGGTGTCGGCTTCGGTGATCTGGTGATCGCCACGGCAGCGGTCCGGGACGAAGGCACCACCCCGTCATACGTGCCACTCGGCTACCCCGCGGTCGCCGACCACGGGCTGGTGCAGGGTATGCTCGCGGCGGCGCACGCCCGGCAGGTTCGCGTCCATACCGGCATCGTGCGCAGTCATGACGCGCTTTACCCCGATCTGCACGCCGCCGAGATGCCGCGTCGAGAGGAGCTCGAACAGGCGATCCGGGTCTGGCAGCGCGCCCGCGTGCTCTGCAACGACATGGAGTCATCGACGATCTTCACGCTCTGCTCGCTGCGGGGATGGCGCGGGGGATCCCTTCTTACAGTTGTCAACGAGCCGGGCGAGCCCGACATCGAGCCGTCGCGCGTCGCCGCGCTCGACCTGACCCCAATGTTCGAAGTGGCGATCGCCGCACTGACCGTCCGCGCGGGGGTCCGGTGACGGATGGAAATCGGGAAGACCCTGGTCGTGGACTCGCGAACCGGATGGCGCCGCTGGCTGGCGAAGCATCATGCCGACCACAGGGAGATCTGGCTCGTGTACAACAAGAAGGCGTCGGGAAAAGGCGGCATCAGCTATGACGAGTCGGTGGAGGAGGCGCTCTGCTACGGATGGATCGACGGACTGACGAAGCGGATCGATGAAATGACGTACACAACCCGATTTACACCGCGACGGCCGGGCAGCAACTGGTCCGAGTCCAACGTCATTCGGATCGGACATCTGCTCAAGAAGGGCCGTATCACGAAATCCGGCCTGGCCGTGATTCCACCGGACCTGGTCAAGAGCGCACGCGCGTGACCCTCCACCTAATCGAGCATCCCCTGGTCGCGCACTACCTGACCAGGCTGCGCGACCGCGACACGCCGCCGGATCAGTTCCGCGAGTTCTCCGACCGGATCGTCACGCTGCTGCTCTACGAGGCGACCCGGGATTTGCGCAGCCGGGTCTTCCCGCTGCAGACGCCGCTCGAGGAGACCGAGGGGTACGCGATCGCCGACCGGGTGGTGGCGGTGCCGATCCTGCGGGCGGGCCTGGGCTTGCTCGGCCCCGTGCTGCAGCTGCTACCAGAAGTCACGGTCGGCTACATCGGCCTCGAGCGGGACGAGCGGACCGCGGTCGCCTCCCGCTATTACGTCAAGCTGCCGCCCGATATCCGCGGCAAGTCGGTGATGATCCTGGACCCGATGCTGGCCACCGGCGGCACCGCCCGCAAGGCCGTCGAGATCCTGAAGGAATACCAGCCGGCGAGCGTTCGTCTAGTGTGCGTGGTCGCAGCGCCCGAGGGGATCGCGGCGCTGGAGGAGGCCTTCCCGGACGTGCACATCTTCGCCGCCGCCCGGGACCGGCAGCTCAACACCCAGAAATACATCATGCCCGGCCTGGGCGACTACGGAGACCGTCTCTTCGGTACCTGACGCTCGCAAGCCTCCTTCTCGCTCTCTCGACCCTTGCGCTCCTCCTGGTTTCGACCGCGCCACCGAGCCCGCCGCCGTCAGTCGCAGCACCGTCGATGCCGGGGCCCTGCCCCGCCACGGTTCGCGTCGCGTTCGTGACCGACGTCACCGGACTTAACTCCCCCGTGGATGCGCAGGGATGGGCGGGCGTGCAGGTGGCGGCGCGCGCGCATCCGTGTGTCCGGCCGGAGTTGCGCCGCTCGACCGGCCCTCTGGATTACGAGCGGAATCTCGAGGCCGTGGCCGGCCATAGCGACCTCGTCATCGCCGGCAGTTTTCTCCTGACCGACGCGGTCGCCGCCGTCGCGGCCCGGCATCCGGCGGTTCGGTTCGTGCTTGTCGATCCGCTGCTGACCCTGAGCCCTCCGGCCAACCTGGTCGTGATCGCGTTTCGCGAGGACCAGGCGGCCTTCCTTGCCGGGGCGCTGGCCGCGATGCTCAGCCACAGCCGGATCCTCGGAGGCGTCTACGGCCTTGAAAGCGACGCCATGACCCGCTACCGCCAGGGCTTCGAGCGTGGCGCCGCCGTCATCGATCCGGCGATCCGCGTGCTCGGCTCCTACCAGGGCGCCACCGACGGGCCTCCTTTCGGGAATTCGGCATGGGGAGACGAGCAGGCCCGGCAGTTCATCGAGCGGGGCGCTGATGTCATCTTCGGCGCCGGAGGCACAACCGGGCAGGGCGCCTTACCGGCGGCGGCCCGGGCGGGGCGGCTCTGCGTGGGCGCCGGCATCGACGACTACCTGAGCGACCCTCCCGCCCGTCCCTGCCTGGTCACGAGCGCCGTCACCCACGCCGACGTCGCCGTCAAGACGGTGGTACTCGAGCTGGCGGCGGGTCGCTGGGTCGGCGGTCTGCGCCGCCTCGGCCTCGC
>JALZAV010000024.1 GCA_030948145.1 Candidatus Dormiibacterota bacterium | reverse complement strand
AGGGCAGGTCTGATGCGCAGGGAGAGGAGGGGCCAGAGTCTGGCCCCTGATAAGGAGGAGACCAAGCTCGACTGATTAACCGCCCGAATCCTACGCCTGATCGCTTTTCGAAAAACTCCAGGTGGCTCCAGACCTTGGATCCTGCGGCGAAGGCGAGGATAATGATCTTCCTCGATCTGGTTGTAAGTGCCGCGCGAGTGCGCGTCCGTACGAGGAAGGGAGATGACGATGGCGAAAATGGTGACGCTCAAGCTGCGTAACGGCGGCTCGCTCCAAGCGCTGCCCAACGTCGCGGTGAAGTTCCTCAGGTTCTCAGGGCATCGAAGTCAGCAGGGAGACAACAGCCTGCCGGCGCAGGACCGTGGCATCGATGACTACATCCTGAGCAACCCACGGCACCCCCTTCATGGCACGCCGGTCATCCGGACCTTTCGCGTCAAGCACGGCTCCCATGACGGACTTACGGGCGTCGACGCCTTCGACGAGATGATCGCCATGGCTCGACGCGGCGAGATGAAGTACATCCTGGTCGACAAGTACGACCGTTTCGGCCGCAACACCCAGGAGGCACTCCAGCTCGAGAAGGAGTTGAATCGGCTGGGCGTCTACATCGTCTCGGCGAAGGAGCAGTTCGACGTTTCCCAGCCCTCCGGCTGGCTGGCGAAAACGATGATGCAGGTTCTCGCCGACTTCTACTCTCGCAACCTGGCGTCAGAAACGAAGAAGGGGATGCGCGAGAAGCTAGAGCGGGGCGAATGGCCCTACCCAGCCCCGATAGGGTTCAGCTCGCGGCGAGAGGGGCGGCACACCTACCTCGAGGCCGACCCGAAGGCCGCGCCGTTGATCACGGAAGGGTTCCGCAGGTTCTCAACTGGCCGGTACACCTTGCGCGAATGGTCCGATGAGGCCTGGCGCTCGCTGGGAGGTGGCAGAAACGGCACCAGGATCACGCCTTCAGGCTGGCAGAAGGTCCTTCGAAATCGGATGTACGTCGGCATGATGCAGACGGCGGCCTTTCCTGGCATCGACTTCGAGCTCCATCCGTCGGCACCGCGGCTGGTCGACGCCGAAACGTTTGCTCGCGTGCAGGCGATCCTCAACGAGCGAACGAATGGCAAGTCGCGGCACGGGGTCTTCAGTTACCCGCTCGAGCCCGTCCTTTGGAGCGCGGAGCTCGATTGCCAGTTCCACGGCGAGACGCAGGTCAAGCGCGGCATCAGCTATTACCGGTCAAGAGCGAAACAAGATGGACGGCGCATCTACCTCTCGACGACCAAGGCCGAGGCCGGCCTCCTCGAGATTCTCCAACGGTTGACCATTAGTCCCGGGAAGGCTGAGGAGCTCCGTGAGGCGATTGTCGAGCGATGGCAGGAGGAAACGCCTGAGGGTCACTCAGACGCCGTGAAAGCCATGCGGGCCTCCATCCGTGAGCAGGATCAGCGGATGAAGCGCTTAGTGAGCCTGTACGTCTCAGGCGAGGTCAGCCGCGAGCACTTCCAGAGCCTTAAGGCCGACTACGAGGAGGTCAAGCTCAGCAAGCTCGAAGCGCTGAAGGCACTCGAAGAGGACGCCAAGGACCAGCGCGTCGTACTGGACGAGGCCCTCGTGATCCTCGGCGACCTTCCGGCTCTGTGGACCAGCCTGGACGACAACGGCAAGCAGGCCTGGGTCCAGGTCCTCTTCCAGAAGCTGGTGATCAACGACCGAGGAAAAGTGGTCGATCGTGTTCTTAACCACCCCTTCGACGAGATCCTCGAATTCAAGAAGGGGCGTTCGAATAGTGTTCGGTTAAGTAGCCCGTAGCGGATTCGAACCGCTGATTTCTGCCTTGAGAGGGCAGCGTCCTAGGCCAACTAGACGAACGGGCCACGTCGGTCCGGCGGCGACTCCCTATTATAGGTAGGGGTGATTTACGATCCAACGGCGGCCAATTTCGTCATGAACACACTTCAGGCCGCGACCTATCTAGGGGTCTCCGCCGATGTCATCGAGGATCTCGTTCGCCAGCGGGTGATCCCATTTACCACCGTCGGGGATCGTACGGTCTTCTCCAAGGCAGCGCTTGACCACTGGATCTATGCCAAATCGATGGAGAGCCTGCGCGAGGACCTGCCGAACCTTGGATTCCAAAACCGGAAGGCCGGTTGATGCTGCGCCCCGGACGTCTGATTCGCGCCGCAGTCCTCTTTTTGACGATGGCCGCGGTGGCCCAGGAGTTGAACAAGCCCGAGGGCGAGCGGACCTGGCATGGCCGGATCGCGGGTGTTCCCTACGACTTCCGGTTCCCGACCGTGCAGCGCTTTCGCGATGCCTACTGGAACCCGAATAACCCGAACATCTTCACCGACCGCGTGGTGGGTATCGGATGGGCCGTCAACCTGGCCCAACTGCTTCCCCGACTGCGCGAAGGGTACATCCGGCTTAGCCAGCGGTAGCCGGGCAGGTGACGGTCCAGTAACGTCCGCTTAAGACCGGTGACAGGCTTTCTGCCACTCGGCGTTCTATTAGCGTGCCTGCCGACAGCCATCCCGTCTGGTTCCCTGTCGCGGGCCGTCAATTCCGGGCGCACGGGGCTCCACGATGAGCGGCCTTCAGAACTTTCTGACCCCGTATAGCCACCTCATCTTTGCCAACCGCGACAAGGTGATCGTCGTTCTGGCCCTGGTCCTCGGCTGGGTCGTCATTCAGCTGCTGGTCGCCCGCTGGCGGACCGAGCGGCTGGAACGTGACCTGATCGCCGCGCGCGCCAACCCGTCCCATGCGCCATCGCGGGCCCGGCACGTTGCCGCCCCGATTGTGGAGGAGGCCCCCGCGGAAGCAGGCGGGCTTCCGCCGATCAAGGGTGGCCGTTCCTATGCGCGCAACCTCGGTTCGGCGCTTCAGAAGGCCGGGATCCCGTCCGGACCCCAGCTCTACTCCCCGCCCGTGCCCCAGGGCTGGAACCCGAACACCGGGAACGGGCAGCCCAATCCGGCAGCGCCGCCAATGCAACCGCCAACGTACGCGCCGCCGCCGTCTCCCTGGGGGGCTCCCCCGGCGCAACCTGGCGCGCCCTGGGCCTATCCCGCGGGGGCCAACCGGCCGCCCTTCCCGTCGCAGCCCATGGGTCCGACGCCGACTCCGTATGCGCCGGCGGCTCCGGGTGCTTTCTCAGGCAACCAGGGACAGCCGTTGCCGGCCGGATACCCGTCAGTCGCACCCGGTCAATTCCCGCAGCCCTTCCAACCGGCCGGAGCGGGTCCCGACAGCGGCCGGCAGGCGCCCGAGGCTTCCTTTAGCGCCGCTCCGACCCCGCCGAGCGCGCCGCCCGTCGTTGTGCCCCCGAGCCCGGACGTTCAGCCCGAGGACTCCGGCTCCAAGGACGGACGACGCGGCAAGCCGAAACGGCGTCGCTTCAACCTCTCGGTCCTGGACAACCTGGAGAAGATTGTGCAGTCGAAGGCTCCCGAGGCTCCGCCGGCTGCCAGTGCCGCTCCCGCGGCCCAGCCCGTAGTCCCGATTGCGATGCCCCTGCCGACGCCCGCGCCTCAGCCGCTATTTACGCCGGCCCAGGCCGCTGCACCCACGCCGGCGGATCCGCCGATCGTCGAGACCCCAGGTTTATTCGACCAGGTGGAGCCGGAGGTCGCCGCCCAGGAGCTCGAACCAGCGGTCGTTGTCGAGGCGCCGCGGTCATCGCGTCCCCAGATGCGGTCGATGCTCTTTGGCGAAGAACCCGCGCTAGAGGCCGAACCAGTAGCCGAGGCTTCGGCCACGGAGGAAGCTGTTATCCCGGAGACGCCCGAGGCTGTCGAGGCCGAGGCTGCGCCCGAGCCGGAACCGGTCGCGGAGGTCGTCGAGCCGTCGGCGCCCGAAACCCAAGAAACCGTCGCCGTGTCTGAGCCGGCCGAGAGCCGGGGCTGGCCGTGGGCCAAGCGTGCACCCCAGCGAGAGGCTGAGGCGGAGGCACCGGTCGAGCCCGTTGCCGAAGTCCCGATCGAGGCTGCAGTCGCGGAGGCCGAACCAACGGCGGAGCCCGAGCCCGAGCCCGAGCCCATGCTGGTGGAGTCCGAACCTATTGCCGCTGAGCCGCCGGCCGAGGACGCCCGTGTCACCGGGAGTGCCGGCGTCCTCGTGATCATCGAGGACGACAAGGTGGCCGCTGACTACTATGCCACGCTCTTCCGCGGCAACGGCTACCAGGTCGATATCGCGAACGACGGCGTGTCCGGCGTCGACCTCTGCGTCCGCCTGCAGCCCCAGGTGATCCTGCTCGACGTCATGATGCCCCGGCAGAACGGCATCCTGGTCCTGCAGACCCTACGCGCCTCGGACGAAACGCGGAACACGCCGGTGGTGGTCATGTCGAACTTCAGCGAGCCCACCCTGATCAAGCGCGCGCTCCAGTTGGGTGCGCTCGAGTACGTGATCAAGACCCAGGTCGAGGGGCCGGCGCTGTTGAACGCCATCCCGCACTGGATGAACCGAGAAAAAGCTTTCGCGGCCTAGCGGCGCTTTAGCTCGAGCGCGCCGCGCGGCGAAGGCGTAGGGTCGCGATCTCCCAGCGCCGCAAGGGCAACCGGACCAAACCATCGCGAACTGGGATTGCCTTCAGTGCCGCTCCGCGCAACGTGACCTGGCTGATCGCCGCCGGCGCGGGGCTTAGCCGAACGATTGCCTCCTGGGCATGCTCTGACGCGTTCACCAGGCGAAGATCATACCCATCCGGGCGCGGCACACACGCCGTCATCTGGATGCAGTCGGGCTCCAGTTCGATCGAGGGCGGGGTGGCACCGACCGCCTCGTCCATCCCCAGGACCAGCGGGAGGAGGGCGATCTCAGCCGCCCGCCAGAGTCTCGCCTCCTCCCAACCGCCTTCGTGGAAGAACAGGCTGTAGTGAAACGCGTGCGGCCCGAGGACCTGCGCGCCGGGCGTCTCCAGCGGCGGCCCGGCGTGGCCGGTTCGATAGCGCAGGTCATCCCGCGAGAGCCATCCCACGGCGCGCAACAACGTCAGTGCCAGCTGCGCCGGGGGCCCCGGGATCGCTTCATATTCATGCAGGCCGTGGCTGACCAGGGCGAGCCCGCCCTGCTCGCCGCTGACATCGACGAAGGATCGCATCGGATAGGTCGGAAGTTCCAGCTCGGGGGCTCCGGCATCCCGCCGCGGTGTGGCGGCCGGCCTCCGGGTGACGTGGTAGGCCGTGTCGGCGTGCGACGCCGCGATCGCAAAGGGGAGCGGGAAATGGGCGCGTAGCCGGTGGTCACGCGCAGGGTTCTCGACCTCCATGGTGACGTCCAGGCGCGGCAGGTCGCGCTCCAGGCTGACCGTGAGCGCGACCTCGAGCGTTTCCTCCGCGTCCACCGGACCGCGCCGATCCTGCGCCAGTTGTGCCGGGACGCGATAGGCGAGTCGCGTCGTAAGGGTCGCCCGCAGCGGGCCCGCCTCGCGGACCGTCGGCGCCTCGATGCGCTCCGGAGCCGGACGCTCGCGGTCCGCGAGCGGTGGTGAGAAGTTGTACTCGTCCCCGGCATCGCCCTCATCGAGCAGGCGGTTCAGGCCGACATATGTCAGGTTGGTGGCCTTGTGCTCGACCTGGAGCGTTCCGTCTGGAGCGAGCCGGCAACGGAGATGGTCGTTTTCGAGCGTATCGTCGACGGCCTGCACCCTCGCCGCGATCGCCGCCGGCGCCGTCAGGCGGGCGACCGAGCAACCGGCGATGGTTGGCGTCTGGAGGAGAACCCGACGAACTGGCCGGTGCCGGATCTCCACCTCGATCGCCTCGACACCCGGCTCGCCCGCCAGACGCTCGATCGCGAGCCGCGTCGGGTCGAAGTCCCGGGCGGCACCCGCGGGGCGGGTCGCAACCGTGACGCGCACCACCGGACCATCCCGACGGACCTCGATCGCCTCGAGGCGCTCGCCCGCGATATGCCGCTCGTCGAGAACCGAGTGCACCCGGCCGACGTCCTCGGCGGGAAAGCGGAATCGGCTCGGCGCGTCGCTCCGGCCGCCGGGCAAGACCTGGGCCTCGGAGGGGATCTCCGTCTCGTCCACCTCGACCTCAACCAGCCCGCATCGGGGGAACGGGCTCGGATTCCAGACCTGGCCGATGCCTGCCAGGCGGGCCAGGCATTGGGTCGCGACAGCCTCCGCGATCTGGTGGGCCGCGTCGCTCCGCAAGCGCGCTTCCATGGCGACCGCGTCGATGCCGGATCCGCAGGCGGTGTCGTGGGCGGCATTCTGCAGGATCAAGGTCCAGGCCTGCTCGAGAAGGCCCGTTCCGTCCACTCCACTGAGCGCGGCGAGCGGCTCGGCGATGCGCTCCAGTCGCCGGGTCGCCTCAAAATACCGCTGCTTGTCGGGAATGCGGACGGAGAGGGTGCCCATCAGAACGTTGGCGCGAGCCGAGGAGCGCAACTCCCCGTGCCAGCGCGGCCAGTCTCCGGCGGTCAAGGTTTCCAGGTACTCCCCAAGTCCGGTCAGCCTGACCGTGGCGTCGTGCAGGTGTTGGTTGGCCAGGGTGACGGCGCGACTGAGGTTTTTCTGTGGGAGGACGTGGTCGTTGCCGTTCATCAGCAGGACGTCTTTTGTTGGACGAAAGCTTGCGAGTGCTCCGAGCGCCACCTCGATGCGCCGCGCCAGGGCCGCCGGCTCCGTCGGCAGGTCGACGCCGTGGGAGTACGAGTTCCCCATGTAGGCGGTCAGGATCTCGCTGCCGTCCGGCGCCTCCCAGGCGAAGGCCAGGCGGTCGACCGCGAGCGGGACGCCGCGCCAGACGACCGCATGGTCAAAGCCGAACTGCCGGTAGATCTGCGGCATCTGGGCCGGATGGCCAAAAGAGTCGGGGAGATAGCCGGCACGAAGCGAACCCCCATATTCGTCAGCCGCGGCAAGCCCGCGTTGCAGGTCGCGCACGAGGGTCTCGCCACTGACCAGGAATTCGTCGGGCAGTGTGTACCAGGGGCCGACCTCGATCCGTCCGTTTCGGATTGCCCGCTCCAACCGAGCGCGCGACTGCGGGCGAATCGCCAGGTAGTCGTCGATGACGATGGTCTGGCCATCCATCAGGAAATGAAAGTCCGGATCGGTCTCCGTCATCTCGAGCAGGGCATCCCAGAGGTCGACGAGCTGCGCCCGAAAGGTTTGGAACGGCGCGTACCATTCCCGATCCCAGTGCGTGTGTGGGACGACGAAGACGTTCCGGGTGGCCGGCTTGCCATCAGGCACATCGCCATTGTGCCGAAGCGTCGTCGGGGAGGAAACCCGCCGGTTCCCTCCCCGGCTGAGATTAGAGGCCGCTATGCCACGTGGTCGAGCCGATCACGTGGACCCAGGTGAGGCCCGTGTTCAGGTCGATCGGGTCGCCGTTGGCGTCGAGGTACACCGTTGGCACGTTCGGATCCGGGTGGTGCCAGGTCGCGTGGATGACCGTGCCGTTGGAGTAGATGTCGGCGGTGCCGTCACCGGTCAGCTCGTAGGCCTCCGTGTGATAGCCGTGGAACGCGTTCGCAGGATTCATGTCCAGGAAGGACGTCACGTTCTCGACGATCACGGTCTTGGCGTGGAGCCGACCGGTGCCGACGTTCATGAAGGCTGCGCCATCCTGGGTCTTCAGGTACTCCTTGGATGCTGAGTCGTACTGCCAGGTAGCGGCGTGGTCGGGGACGGAGATCGCCGCCGCCGGTTGGGCGGCGGGCGCCGCGTCGGGATGCTTCGGGGCAATCTCGTACACCGGAGCTGGCAGGTTGTTCTGGATCGTGAAGGCGGTGACGTTCGCACCGTTCATCATCACGTTGTGCGGCGCAAAGCGCGTGGCGTTGTCACGGAAATAGACGTTGCCGGCGCCGTGGCTGTAGTCGTTCACGAGATTCGGATGCTGCCAGACCAGGCCGAGGATGTAGTCGTTGGCGCCGGAGCAGTAGATCATGCCCTTGTACATCAGCACGAGCCTGATGGTGATCAGCCGGCAGCTCCGAACCGGACCGACGAGGCCGGGTAACGGGTGCCAGTAGATGACGCTCAGCCGTGGGATTGAGCCCTCGCTGATGTACTCATAGACCATGTCCGCTTGTTGCATGCCGGCCTGCGGGCGGGCATCGCTGCTGTTCTCGATCTGGACGATGGCGGGCCCGCCCGATCCGATTCGCGCCGGGTCTCCCTGCGAGGGCACCTGAATCACGGTCGTGAAGCTCAACTTCCAATCGGCGGCGAGTGGATCGTGCTTGCGGTTCAGGGCGGCCTGCGGGATGCCGAGCAGATACTGACGGCTCGGCCCGAGCTTGATATCCAGCGTCGCGCTCCTGGCATCGCTGGACCAGGTGACCTTCTTTGTGTCGAAGGCTTTCCCGTTGAGCGTGATCGGCGTCTTCGCGCTATCCATCGGCTGCGAAAAGTCGATCTTGACCGCCCCGGTCGCTGCGCTCGGGTGGAGCGCCTGCTGGCCGTCCTTGACCACCTTGTTATCGACCTTGACGTCCGCAATGGCGGGGGCGGCTTCCGTTTTGAAGCTGAAGCCGCCGGTCACCTGGCCTCGACCCGACGAGGATTGGGCGCCCTTGAGGCTGACGTGATAGGCGGTGCTCGGCAGCATGGTGGGCCGCAGCTGGAACTCGCGTAGGCTGACCGCCTTGAACGCAACGATGACCTTGGGCGTGATGACAAAGTGGCGTTGGACCGAGTCCGCATTCATATCCTGGTTGAAACGCAGGTCGATTGTGGCCGTGCGCGGCACCGCCTGGTCGCCATCACTGACGTTGGCGCTTACTTCCAGGGGTGCAGTCAGGATGCGGATGACGATGACTGCCGCGACCACCAGGATCGCAATCGGTGCCAGCCACCAGCGTTCGCGAAGCGTTTGTCTCCAGGTCATTGATCACTCCCTATCACGTGCACCCAGGTCAGCCCGGTGTTCAGATCGATCGGGTTGCCGTCGGCGCCGTAGAAAACGACCGGGTAGTTCCGGTCCGGATGTCGCCAGGTTGCCTGAATCATGCCGCCGTCCGAATAGATGTCCGCCTTGCCTTCCCCGGCGAGTTCGTAGTACTCGGTGTTGTAGTCGTGGTGGACACCGGTATTGGCCGGGTTCGTGTCTTTGTAAGACGTGACATGCTCGATGATCAGGTTCTTGGCATGGACCTGGCCCGTTCCGACATTGCCGAAGGGCGCCCCATCCTGCCATTTGAGATATTCACGCGAGTTGGCATCATAGCGCCAGGTCGCGCTGTGCTGGGCGATGTACACGCTGGTGGCCGGTGTCGCGCCAGGGAGCGCGACGTCGGGGTGTGACGGGGCGATGTCGTAACTCAGCGGGCCGAGATTGGCCGCGACCATGTGGGCGGTGACCCGATCCGGGCGCGCGATGACATTGTGCGGGGCGACGCGGTCGCCCGCTCGATACATGAAGTCGTACATGTACGCGTAGTCGTAGACGACATTGGGCCACTTCCAAACCTGTCCCAGCACGTAGTCGTTCGCGCCGGAGCAATAGATCATGCCCCGGTACATCTGCTCCAGCTGGACGGTAATCAGCCGGCAGCTCCGCACCGGTCCGATCAGGCTCGTCGGCGGGTGCCAGTAGATGGCTGAGAGGCGGGGAATGCCGAACTCGCTGATGTACTCGTAGACCATATCGGCTTGCTGCATCCCGGTCTGCGGCCGCACGGTCGGCTGCGAGCTGTTCTCGATCTGGATGATGATCGGTGCGCTCGAGGTTCCGATTCGGCTGGTCGATCCCGCGGAGGGCACCTGCGGCATCGCGGTGAAGGACACCTTCCAGTCGGCGACCGCCAGATCGTGCCGCTGGTTCGCCGCTGTCTGCGGTACCAGCACCGAGTGGGCCCGACTATGTGCCAGGGTCAGATCAGCTGACGCCACTTTTCCCGGCGCATCCCATGTGATCGCTTTCGGATCGAGTGCCTTGCCGTCGAAAAGGATCGGCGTCGACCTGGGGTCCATCGGTTGCGAGAATGTCACGCCGAGCTTGCCGCGAAGGGGCACGGCCAGTTGACCATCGGCCAGCGGTGCCCCGTTGAAGCTGACGGCCGTGACCTTGGGCGCCGGCTCGGTACGAAATGCCACGCTGTACGCCGCGGTGCCGAACCCCACCGCCTTTCGAATGCCACTGACGTTCAAGCGGTAGGCGGTATCGGGTTGGAGCCATGGTCGAATCTCAACCGTCCGGGCGTCGCGTACGACCACCGTCGCGATGGTCAACGGGGTGATCTTGATCCCCGGCTGCACCGACGTCGGATCAATGTCTTGACTGAAGTGCAGGACGATGGTGGCAGTTCGAACAACGGTCTGGCCCCCGTCCCCCACGCTCGCCTCCACGGCCATCGGCGAGCTCAGCATCTTGACACCGAAGGCGGCCAGCACGAGAACGATCGCGATAGGCAGAATCCACCAGCGGCGTCGGAGCGACGACCCGACATTGTGCGGGCGGGCGGCAGACGTGGACATCAGGATTTCCTCACAGCGACCGGCCGCCCAGATTAGGGCAAGCGGGCGCTCCCGTCAACAGGCTCCGTTATCGGGGTTGTTGAGCCCGCTTTGGCTTGATTATGTCTCCGCCGTTGGAATCCGCCGGATCAGGCCACCATGAGTCGCGGCAGGAGGAGCTGCTGGACGTCGAACAGCACGTCGAGGACGCGCACCGGATCTCGAGTGACGTTCCGGTTGAGCGCTCGGAGCAGCTTGCGGCTGATCGGTCGGACGAAGCGGATGATCTGGTCCATCAGGAGCGGCGGGACTTCCCCACGCCGCTTCTCGATGATGTCCTCGACACAGAGGAGGAACTCGTCGACCCGGCGCACGTCAGCCCGGCGACGGAGTTCGAGGTCGCGGCGCTCGGCGGCCGCCTGGAATTCCCGATGGATTTCGTCTATAGCGTCGCTCAGCATTGAAACGATCCCTCCGCGTTACGCAATACCCGGATTTTACCAAGCATAAAACCTGATATGGGTACTGTTACATAGTCCGTAAGCTGTGTCAAGGGTTTGCCCAAGGTGGGCCCGATCAGGCGCTCAGCCCGTTCCCGGAGACTTCCTGGAGCGTGTCCAGCTCGCGCACCTGGTTCAGGTCCAGGCCCTGGTCGGCGAGGGATTCGAGCAGCCGCAGGACGTATTTGACGCCGGCCAGGTTCACGCCCTTCTGCCGGGTCAGGAACTGGATCACGCGCACCCGGCGGATGTCATCCTCGGAATAGCGGCGCCGGTTTGTGGCGGTTCGCTGGGGTTTGATCAGGTTCTCGCTTTCGTAGATCATCAGCGTGCGTGGGTGCAGACTGAGGATCTCGCTCGCGATGCTCGGCGTGAAAACCGCTCGACCCGGCGCGATCGCCGCTTCTCGTTTCCGTTTACCCAAAACTCACCCCTGCACGAGCAAAGCTCGCGCACCGCACTAAGATGATAGCCACAATATCACATATTGCTCATTCGCGCAAGCGTTCCCCCGAACGCGGGCCCGTATGAGGGAAGATTGGACGATGCTGGCGATCGAGCAATACACCCGGCGCCTGCTCCAGGACTTTCATCCGATCGTGGCCGCCAATCGTGCGCCGATCGATTTTGCCCCTGACCGGGAGGACGGCGCCCAGCGTTTCGTGCGGGGCGGCGGTGGCCTGGTCACCGGCCTCTCGGGGCTGGCGCAGGCGACCGGCGCCGTCTGGGTGGCCTCGGTGCGTGATGGCTTCGAGGGCGAACTCGAGGTGGGACAAGGTGGGGAGCCGATGCTGGTCGAGACGGTCGACGGTGCCCGGTACCAGGTCAGCTGGGTCAACCCTCCCAAACTGGCCTACGACCTCTACTACAACACGATCGCGAATCCACTGCTCTGGTTCGTCCAGCATTACCTTTGGAACCTCGCCGAGGCGCCGGTCCTGGACGACAGCACGCACCGTGCCTGGGATGAGGGCTACCGGCGGGTCAACCAGATGTTTGCGAACCAGGTGGTGAGGGAAGCCCGGCGAAGCCGGAAACGCCCGCTGGTGCTGTCCCACGACTACCACCTTTACCTCGTTCCCCGGCTTGTCCGCCGCGAGCTTCCCGACGCCGTCATCCAGCACTACGTCCATATCCCATGGCCGACCCCGCAGTACTGGAAAGTCCTGCCGCAGTACATGCGCGAAGAAATCATGGACGGCTTGCTTGCCGCGGACATCGTCGGGTTACAGACCTCGCACGATGTGCGAAATTTCCTGCTCACCTGTGAGGAGAATATGGGGCTCCCGGTCGACTTCCGACAGCAAACCGCGTTCTACCGGGGCCGGACTGTCTGGGTGCGGAACTATCCGATCTCGATCGACGTGCGTGAATTTGAGCGCACGGCATCAACTGCCGCCGTACAGCGCGCCGAGCGAGAGATTCTGCGCTGGCGCACCGAGCACCTGATCTATCGGGTCGACCGGATGGACCTCTCGAAGAACATCGTCCGCGGCTTCTTCGCCTACGAGCGACTGCTCCAGGCTCACACCGAATGGCGGGGCCGCGTGATCTTCTGGGCGATGCTGCAGAAGACACGGCAGAACGTCCCCGAGTATCGGGAGTACGCCCGCCAGGTGCTCCAGATCGCCCGGGTCATCAACAGCCGGTATGCGACGACCGAATGGCAGCCGATCCGACTCGAGCTTCGCGATGACCTCAACCGTGCGATTGCCGGCTACAAACAGTTCGACGTACTGGTCGTCAATCCGATCTACGATGGGATGAATTTGGTGGCCAAGGAAGGCATGAGTGTCAACCGCCGGGGCGGCATGCTGGTCCTCTCCGAAAATGCGGGGACGCATGAGGAATTGGGGGAATGGGCGATTACGATCAATCCGTTCGATGTCGACGCGACCGCGGAGGCTCTGCACCGTGCGCTCTTGATGGATCCGGTGGAGCGCCATTCGCGGTCGGAGAAAATGCGCAGCGTGGTGCAACAGAATGACGTCGCGCGGTGGATCTCGGCGCAACTGCAGGACATCCGCGACCTGGTGGAACCGCTGGCCGCCCGACAACCCGACATCGCCCGCGAGACGGCGCTCAGCCGCCTAGCGGACGGCCAGTAGGTCGCAGAGAAACCCCTTGACCCCTTCGACGCCATCGACGATGAGGTCGCAATCCTTGAAGGTCGTCGACGGCACCTCCGTCGACCGCACCCCTATGGCCAGCGTTCGGATCTGGGGTAGGCAACGCATCGATCGGAAGGCATCGGCATCCGTGACGTCGTCACCGACGTAGATCAGCCCGGCCGGATGGAGCAAACCGGCGAGCCTCGCGATCACCGTGCCTTTATTCACGTCGACCGCTGGTCGTAGCTCCCAGACATATCGGCCGCCAAACAGTCGCAGCTGCTCCCTGAGGGCGAGCGCTTCGAGCATCTCCCCGAGCTGCGCGCCGGTCGACCCGGGGTCGGGTGATTGACGGAAGTGGACGCTGATCGACGCGCGCTTGGATTCGATGCGGATCCCGGGGACGGCCGCCAGAGCGGCAAGCGCGCCGGCCGCGCGCAGCAGGTTCGCGGTATACGGTTGCGCCTGATCGCTCAGTCGGGAGGCACCGTTTCGGCGCTCCTCGAGCCCGTGGTTTCCGACCAGGAGGGCATCGGGAATCGGGATCCGGTCCCAGAGTAGATCAGAATCGCGTCCACTGATGAGCACGAGCCGCAGCAAGCGGCGGGCCAGCCGTCCCAGCAGGGCCAGCGTCTCCGCGTCAGGCCTCGCCTCGTCGGGATCGACAACGATCGGGGCGAGCGTCCCATCGAAGTCGAGGCCGAGGACGGTCTGCTGGAGCGGGGTGTCTCCCAGGCGGGCGGCTAGAAACTCAGGCCCAGAGGTGACGCGCGCCGGCGAGCTCCGGGAAGTCGGATTCCGGGATCTGGAGCCGGCTCTGCACCGCGGCCTCCATCAGCGAGAAGATCACCTTGACGCCGGCCAGGTTGATACCGTGGACGGTCGTGAGCTCGCGAATCAGCCTGATGCGCTCGATGTCGCGACGCGAATAGCGCCGGCGTTGGGTCGGCGTTCGCTCAGGGGCAATCAGGTTTTCGCTCTCGTAGACGAAGAGCGTCCGGGGCTCGATGTCGAACATATCCGAGACTTCGCTGGACTTATGCGGCATTGCCAAGTGCTGCCCTCCAGGGATGAGAACTGTAACAGATTATACCAGATATATCAGGTTTCATGACAAACGAGAACGGCGCCCGCCTTTTGGATACTGCGTGGCCCTGACACACGCCATGTGACGGGATGCAAAAGAAGACCCAATGGCTGTGCTTCCGCATATCACCTTAGACGTGCAAACGGCCGCTTGAACGGCTTGCAGGTTGCCAGTAGGCTCTCGCTTCAACGGCATGCGTGCCGTTTCCACAGCATGTCCGAAATCTTACGTCAACTCAGCGCATTTGGAGGCAGGGTCCTGTTGGGGGTGGTGCTCTTCGCGTTACTGACACCACCCTTCGGGCTGCGCGCCTTCCTGGAGGCTCGAGCTCAGGACCAGGCCGTCTCGGCCCGGGTGCTGCAGAGCTTCGGCCGGCCGGCGGCCTCGGTCGTCAAGGCGCCGACCTCCGCCCGGCCGTTCGTGCAGCAGCCTCGCTCCCCGCTAGACGGGATCGCCGGCAAAGGCGCCTGGTTCATGATCTTCGACGGGGAGTGGACCGATCCGGACGCCGATCGAGCCGCGGCGCTGGTCGACTCCGCCGTTCGCGCCGATCTCAGCCATGTCTACGTGCGGATTGCCGACTCGCCGCATCATTTCTATGCGGCCGCGATGCTGCAGGATCTCCTTCCCATCGCCCACGCCCGCGGCCTCAAGGTGATCGGGTGGATCGAGCCGATGCTGGACGATCCCGGATCCGATGCGTCCGACGCGATCGCGGCGGCAAATTTCGAGGAACAGGGGCAGCGCCTCGACGGCCTGGCTCTGACGATCGAAGGCAACAACACCTCGGACCCGAACGTGGGCCAGTACCTCGCCGGGGTCCGGAGCGGAGCCGCCGGCCTCAACGGGCTCGGTGACCAGTACCTTCTGATCGCCAGCACCCTGCCGACCCCCTACGACCATCCCGGCTATGCCTACGCGACCATGTCGCGCTACTGCCAGGTCTTTGCCCCGATGGCGTACTGGCGGGCCACCGGGTTGCCGCAGTACAGCGGCACCGACGGAGCCCGGGCCTACATCGACCAGGTCTTCCAGCAGTTCCGCGATCCGGGGGTCAACCCCTTCAAACGGCCGCTGACGATTACCGCCCAGGCCTACGACGCGGCGCCTGAATACGGGACGCCCGGGGCGCCGCCGGCCAGCGAGATTACGACTTCGATGGATGAGACGCGCGCCCAGGGCGGCATCAGCTGGTCCTACTACCGGCTGGCGGACGCCACCAATGGCGTGACCGGCGACGAGCAACAGGCGATCAGCGGCTATCGGTTCTGGCAACGATCCGTGGGACCCGCCATCGCGGCGAAAGCATTGATCGCGTTGCCCGACCAGCCCGTAGCGTATTAACAGGAGGGGTTGAGCACCACATGAAAAGCTTCTTTACTCGTTGGGATCTCGGCGCAAGGCTCGGACGCAAGCGCGTCATCCTTCCTGCGCTGGCGGTCGCGGCCGCCCTGGTGCTCGGCCTCACGTATTACAACGCGCACTCGGGGGCGAATGCCGTCCTCAACAAGCCCTCCACGCCGATCAGCGTCGTGCTCGATCGGGCCGAGAATGGCGAGCTCGCCTCGGCCAGCATCAGCGGTCAGCGGATCGTCGTGACCGACAAGGCCGGGCAGCGTTCCTGGACGATCGAGAAGGACTCCGCGATGGGAGCCACCGAGCAGCAGCTTCGCCAGCACGGCGTCCGCGTCAACGTGGTCTCGACAGACGACCTGTCGCTGGCGACGATGCTTCCCAATCTGCTCGGATTGGTCGTGCTGCTGGCACTACTCTTCATCATGCTGCGCCGATCGAACATGCTGGGCAGCCCGATGGGCGCGATGACCAAGCATCTGGGCGATCCGCGAAATGGCGAAAACGAGACCGTCACCTTCGCCCAGGTGGTCGGCGTCGACGAAGCCAAGCACGAGCTCGAGGAGGTCGTCCAGTTCCTCAGGTCGCCCGACAGCTTCGGGCAGCTCGGTGCCCGCATGCCGCGCGGCATCCTGCTGGTCGGACCTCCTGGGACCGGTAAGACGCTCCTCTCCCGGGCCGTGGCCGGCGAGGCCAAGGTTCCCTTCTTCTCCTTGAGCGGTTCGGATTTCGTCGAGATGTTCGTCGGCGTGGGGGCGGCCCGCGTCCGCGACCTCTTCAAGCACGCCAAGAAAAACTCGCCCTGCATCGTCTTCCTCGATGAGATCGATGCCCTTGGTCGAAAGCGCGGCGGATCCGGCATGCGCACGAACGAGGAGCGCGAGCAGACCCTCAACCAGTTGCTCGTCGAGATGGACGGCTTCAACACCGACTGCGCGGTCGTCGTCATCGCCGCCACCAACCGGCCGGACGTTCTCGATCCAGCGCTCCTGCGCTCGGGCCGGTTCGATCGGCGTGTCGCGATCGACGCGCCCGACCTGAACGGGCGCCGTGCCATCCTCAACCTCTATGCCGCGCAGAAGCCGCTGTCGGCCGACATCGATCTGGACGTGGTCGCGCGCCAGACGCCCGGGTTCACCGGCGCCGATCTCGCCAACCTCCTCAACGAAGCGGCGATTCTCTCGGCGCGCGCCTCAAAGCCGTCGATTGGCAAGGCCGAGCTCGAAGAAGCGAGCCTCCGGGTCATGGCCGGCCCCGAAAAGCGCAGCCGCATCATCACGCCCGAAGAGAAGGCGATCATCGCCTACCACGAGGTGGGTCACGCGCTCGTCATGAAGTCGATCGCGAAGAGCGATCCGGTGCACAAGGTCTCCGTCATCTCTCGTGGCCAGGCGCTTGGGGTAACGATCCAACTCCCCTTGAAAGACCGTTATCTGACCTCGAAGTCGGAATTGATGGCGCGAATGGCCGCCGCCATGGGTGGCCGCGCCGCCGAGGAGATCGTCTTCGGTGACGTGACGACGGGTGCCAAGCAGGACATCGAGCACGCGACCAGCATTGCCCGCCAGATGGTCTGCGAGTTCGGCATGAGCGAGCGGCTGGGTCTGGTGACACTGCACCGCAAGGGCGAAAGCGACAACATGTTCTTCTCCGAGTTGACCGCCGCCGATGTCGACGCCGAGATCAAGGCCCTGACCGATTCCGCCTACCGGCTCGCCTACGAGATCTGCCAGAAGCGGCGCGCTACCCTGGTCCGGATCGCCGAGCACCTGCAGGTGGTCGAGACCCTTGACGGGGATGAGCTCGACCGGCTGCTCCTCGAGGATGCGAGCCCGGTCATCAAGACCTTGCCCAGGGGGACCGGTCAACGCAAGGAGCTGCGTGGCGCGGCGCAGATCGCGGCCGCCGAAGCGACAGATTGGTTGGATAACGATGAGTCGGCCGCCAGTCCCGATGAGACGCCGCCAGTGGCGGCCAGCTGATTAAATAATCTCTTCGTAGAGGTCGTAGACGGTCTTCAGATCGTCCGGAGGCTTGATGCTGCCGTGCTTCAAGGACTCGAGCAGCATCAGGATGTACTTGACGCCGGCGAGGTTGACGCCCTTCTCCCGCGTCAGCTGCTGGATGACCTGGAGCTTGCGCACGTTCCGCTGCGAGTACCGCCGGCGGTTGGTGGCGGTCCGATAGGGCTCGATCAGCCCGAGGTCCTCGTACATCATTAAGGTGCGGGGATGTGTCTCGAGGATTTCCGAAGCCACGCTGATCGTGTACAGCGGTTTATCGAGGTCGAAAGCCCCGCTCAGCCGCGGGTCGCGGTTGGGAATCAAGACAGCTATTCCTTCACCCAATCCTGGACGCCCCGGCTCAGGCTGGCCGGCGTGGTTTCCGACTTGATCAGGTAGTCGAGCGCCCCGAGCTTGAGCCCGCGGTCGACGAGCTCCTTTTCGCCGTAGTTCGAGAGGATGATGACGGGAATGTTCTTGGTGACGCCGTCGGTCCGGAGGTTCTCAAGCACGGCAAAGCCATCCATCTTGGGCAGCCGGATATCCAAAAAGACAATGTCGGGCACCAACTTCTTGGCCTGCACCAGGCCCTCCTCGCCCGACTTCGCCACGGTGACGCGGTAGCCGTCAAGCTCGAGCTTCAGCTTGTACATCTCCGCGACGGCAGGGTCATCCTCGATGAAGAGGACGTTGACATCCTCATCGACGACTTCGCTCATTTCCCCTCCTTAAACCCGATATCGCGCCTGTCATGTTTCCCCCCGAGATTTCGGAAGCTAGTATAACTCAAGCTCGGGCAAATGCCTGAATCCCGAGCAGAGAAACTGTTCAGTTCGGTGATAACCAAGTGGTACCATGGCGCTACATGGGCTATTTACGAGGCCTGACGCACGGCGCGATCGCCGGGGCTGTGATCGGGTTGCTCTACGCGCCCGAGTCCGGGCCCGCCACACGCCGCCGCGTCTCGCGCCTTCTCGGCCAGGCGGAGCAGGCCCTCGCCGAACCTCCGGCGCCGGCGACGCCCGCGAAGCGACGAACGGTTGGTGGAACAGAGAGCCGGGCCAAGCGCCTGTAGGAGGAAAGAACGAGATGGAACAGACAGTAGACCGGGCCGTTGAGCGGTTGAGTGAGCTGCTCGACCTCGCGACCAAGACCGTTGACCGGGCTTCCAAGACTGCCAAGGACCTCGAGGTCGGCGACCGGTTGACCGATGCCGTCTCGGCGCTGCGCCGGACGCGGGTCACACAGGAGGACGACTCTGGCGTCGAGCGCTTCATGACCGGCTTGCTGATCGGGGTCGCGGTTGGCTTCGGGCTCGCGCTCCTGCTCGCGCCGAAGACCGGCGAGGAGCTGCGCGACGACCTGATGCAGCGCGGCATCGAGTTGCGTGACCGCGCCGGCGAGCTGGCATCGCGCATGCCCTTCGGTGACGCGGAGCAGACGCGGGAGCCCGCGACCACCGACCAACCAGGCATCGCCTAACCAACTTCCCCGCCCCTTCTCTGCCCCTTAGCCACGCCGACCTTACACGGGCGCATGCGTCGAGCCCGGTGTCCTCGCGCGTGCCCCTCGCCGCCGCAGGAGCGGCAAGGCTCGGGTTGCCCTAGCTCGGACGGCTCGCCGCGCGCCCTAAGCTAAAGCTCGCCTGCGGCGCGTGTCGGCCTGCGCCATAGCGCAGTCCGACGGTATTTAGAGGAGTGGGTTAGTCGTGGGGTGACGGTGACGGGGTTGGCGATGGCGAGGCGCCGGGTGACGGTGTCGGTGCCGGCGGCGGCTTGGGGGCGTTGATGATGCAGGGCACGCCGTCGACCACGGTCTGGGCACTGGTCAGTGAATAGGGGTTGAAGTTCGCGGGAAGGTGGCAAATCGGCCACGGCTGTGAGAGGGTTGCCGGCAGGCTCTCGGTCCCCGGAAGGAAGTAGTTCTCACCGACCTGGTGGATGCCGGCCGGTGGCTGGTACCACTGGTCCGGCGTCGACGCCAGTGCCTGGAGCATGAACTTGTGCCAGATCGGGGCTGCCCCGACGATGCCGGTGGAGTTGTGGCTGAGTGGCTTGTTGTCCGGGTTGCCGACCCAGACCGCGGTTGCCAGCGTGGGGGTGAATCCGACCGTCCAGTTGTCCTTGAAGGATTGCGTGGTGCCGGTCTTCGCGCCGACGTGCCGGCCAGGCAGGGTCAGGTCGCCGTGGCAGCCGAACGACATGCACCGGTTGCGGTCATCCGACATGATCGAGGCGATGATGAACGCCACGCTGGGGTCGATGGCACGGAACTCGGCCTTCTGCGCGTCGTAGGTATAGACCTCCTTGCCAAGCCCGTCCTTGATGCTGAGGACCGGGGCCTCGCGGTGCCGGATGCCCATGTCCGCCAGCGTCGCTGCGGCGGTTGCCATGTCCGCGACGCGAACTTCATACCCACCGAGCGTCAGGCTGGGGCCATAGAAGCTGGCATCACGCTTCTCGTCGCAGGGGAGGCCAAGGCAGGTGATGCCCATCCGGTGGGCGATGTCCACGACCGCCGGGATTCCGGTGCGCAGTTCGGTCTTGAGCGCGGGGATGTTGAGCGAGTTTCCCATGGCCATCTTCAACGGGACGGTGCCGTGAAACCGAAGGTCATAGTTCAGCGGTGCGTACGGAGCAAACCCCGGTAAGAACCGGCCGGGCTGGTCGCCACCGATTGGAAAAACCATCGCGTCGTCAAGGATGGGGCTGAGCATGTTGAACTTCCGGCTCTCGATGGCCGCGGTGTAGGTGAAGATCTTGAAGCTCGATCCTGGCTGGCGCTGGACGTCATAGGCGAAGTTGTACTGCCCGCCGGGGCGGTTGTAATCATCGCCGCCGACCATCGCGAGGATCTCGCCCGTTTTCGGATCCATGCTGACAAGGGCCGCGTCATGGAAGTTGTAGAAATTCCCTTTTTGCGCGATCTGCTCGCGAATGATGCCTTCCGCCATGTGCTGGAGGTTGAGGTCCAGGCTCGTGTAGACGCGATAGCCTCGACGATCGCCCGAGTTGATGTGGCGGTCAGATGCCAGCCATTTCAAGACATAGTCGACGAAATGGGGCGCCTCGAACTTGTTGATCGGCGGCGAGACCACGAGCTTGACGGCGTACGCGGCCTGCGCCTGCGCCGGCGTGATCATTTTCTCGCCGACCATCGCCTCGAGTACCTGGGCCTGGCGCTTTTTCGCGGAGGCGAAGTTCGTTGACGGGTTGTACTGGGTTGGCGCCTGGGGAAGTCCGGCCAGCATGGCGGCCTGGGCCAGGGAGAGGTCGTGCGCGTTGCTCTGGAAATAGCTGCGGGCAGCCGCCTCGATGCCGTAGGTCTGGCTCCCGTAATAGATCGTATTGAGATACATCTCGAGGATCTGGTCCTTGCTGTATTGGCGATTCAACTCGATGGCGAGCACAGCTTCCTTCAACTTGCGCTGAATGGTGGGTGGCGGATTGGGTCCGATGTAGACCTGCTTCACCAGTTGCTGGCTGATCGTGCTGCCACCCTGGTTGATGTGGTGGTGGGTGTAATCGGCGTAAGCCGCGCGGACAATACCGGGGAGGTCGACGCCACTGTTCTTGTAGAACGTGCGATCCTCCGTCGCCAAGGTCGCCTTCACCAGTAGCGGCGAGATATAACTCAGGGGCACGACAATCCGGTGATCTCCTGCTTTGCCGATGTCGGCCAGCAGGGTACCGTGCCGGTCGTAGATCAATGTGTCCTGTTCGAGGCTGTTGGAGGAGAGTCCGCTCACGGCGGGGAGCGGGCCGACCGCACCGGCAGCGAGGGCCGGAATGCCCATGAGCGGAAGGATCATGAGGACGATCAACGCCAGCAACAGGATCCGGCGAAGGTCCGCCCGGCTCCGCCGGCGCCAGAGGTCGACGTGCCGGCGACTACGCCGCCGAGACGTCAGGCGCTGAGAAATCCGTAAATCCCGGACAAGAGGAGCCACAGGGACACGAGGATAACGGCTCCCCACCCTGCGCTGCTGGCCAGGCGACGGGTCGGCGCGTGACGCTGACGCCGGATCTGGCGCCGCCGCTCCGCCAGGGACGATGGCCCCTGAGCCACCGAGCGGGTCGTTATGTGCGGAATGCTTATCACTTCAGACCTCGAAAACTTGAAGGTTGACGTTTGCTAAAACCTGACTCCATCATTGTAACGTAAGCGGAGCTTGCAAGTGCACGGCTTGCCGCAATTCTCCTGCCTTTCAAGGGGTGGAACGAGACGCACAATCATTTGGTTACGCAGGGGGCTACTTCAACCCGTCCGTATAATGGGCCCACTCGGGCCCGCAGGTCCGGGAAAGGGGGAAACGGTGTTCTGTCGTGAGTGCGGGAAGCAAATCGAGGAAGGGGCGCGCTTCTGCCGCTTCTGCGGCAAGCCACAGGCTGATCCTGGTGCCCCCGAGGCGCCCGTCTCGGCGGCGGCCGGCTCATCCTCGCCCCGCCATGCTGCGCCTCGCCCCGGCTTCGAAGGACGGCTCCGCCAGCTCTTCCCCCGCCACCACCTCCAGGATGAGTTCATGCACATCGCAACCATCGTGGCCTTCTTTACCGCGGTGATCGGTTTCCTCCTCGGCCTCTTCGTGGCCGTCCTGCTTGGCATGCTGTGGTTACTGTTTGGGATCGCCCTCATCCTCTTCCTGATCTTGAGGGAATCGACTCTGAGTCACGTCCGGGCTGCACCCGGCCGGGCCGCTGGAACGGGCGCCTCGCCGGTCGCGGGGCGTTACCACGCGGGCCGTCGGTCCCCGGGCAGCGCGCCGGCCGCCTCGGCCGAGGCGGCGACGGCGGAGTCGTCACCACCGCCAGCACGATAAAAAAAGCCGGACCCACCTGGGTCCGGCTCCTTTAGCTGCGGACTAGACGGTCCGGTCGCCCTCTTCGACGTTCTCGTCGGCCTTCCGGCCGGCGCCTTCGATGTCGCCTTTCAGGCCCTGCGCCTTGCCTTCCCACTCCGTCTTCTTGTCGCCGGTCAGCTTTCCGCCCTTTTCCTTGACTTCGCCTTCCATCTTGTCGCCAAATTCGCCCATGTCGCACCTCCAGGATTTTTCCGGTGCCGAGTAGCGCACCTGTAAAAAACATTATAGCAGGACTGGGGTATTAGGCGCCAGTCCTGCCCGCGGTTGTTTGGGGAGGGCGGATTCATATGTCTTTACTGGACCTGCGTTGAGCGATCGGCACCCGCTGCCTATACTCAAGATCGAATTCCCGGCCACGCCGATCAACGCGGGTGAAAACACTGGAGGGCCGTATGGCAACCGCCGTCAAGCGCGAGGTCCGACGCGAAACCGACATTTCGCTCGACAAGCCGATCTACACAATCAGCGTCGCGTCGGAGGTCCTGGAGACGCACCCGCGCACGTTGATGATGTACGAGCACCTCGGCCTGGTCATCCCGCGCCGGACGTCGACGAACCGGCGCCGCTTCTCGCAGCGCGACATCATGAAACTGCAGACGATCCAGAAGCTGACGCGGCGCCATTCCGTCAACCTGGCCGGCGTTCGCTACATCATGCAGCTCCTCAAGCTGCTGCAGGAGCACCAGGTCGAAGGCCCGGCTGAGCTTCGCGATATTGACGTCTCGCAGCTCGACGTCTGACCGAATGTGATGCGCCGAGCTTGGCTTTAACTGACAGTCATCTAACGCGCAAGCTGACAACCGTGCTGTTGACAAGTGACCGGCCTTTTAGTATGCTTTTCGAAGATTCTTTTGCCCCCCTCTTCGGGCCCTCCAAATGGAGGGCCTTAATTTTTTCCGGGGCTCACACCGAGAGGTTCGCGTATCAATTTGGCCCTCCAGCCCGTTCCAACAGGCAACGCATCCCCTCGTGACTTCCTCTATACTGCATCGCGCCAAGGGAGACCAATGGAAAGTAAAGCGCGCCGGAACGTAGGTGCGAGCCGCGCCACCCAGACCGATGACGACCTGGTCGATGTGCTCCTGGTCGAGGACGATCCGTCGGTCCTCGAGATGTACCGCCTGAAGCTCGAGCTCGACGGCTATCGGGTCAATACTGCTCTTGATGGCGAGGACGGTTTGAAGAAAGCCGGCGACCTCAACCCCGACATCATTTTTCTCGACATCAGACTTCCCAAGATGGATGGGCTCGAGGTGCTCCGGAAGCTGCGTGCCGAAGACCGGACGCGCGACATTCCGGTTATCATCCTTTCAAACTACGATGAGGAGGATCTGGTGGCGCGTGGCCTGCGACTCGGCGCCCATGAGTACCTCATCAAGGCGCGCACGACGCCCACCAGTCTCTCCGAAGGGATCGAGGATTGGCTAAAGGAGTAACCCGCCGCGCTCCAACCGACACCAGCCTCTCCCTGGACAAGCCTATCTATACGATCAGCGTCGCTTCGGAAATCCTGCAAACGCACCCGCGGACGCTGATGATGTACGAGCATCTCGGGCTCGTAATCCCCAAGCGGACCTCAACCAATCGCCGCCGCTTTTCGCAGCGCGATATCCGCAAGCTGCAGGCGATCCAGACGTTGACGCGGGTCCATGGCGTCAACCTCAACGGCGCCCGCTACGTGCTGCGCCTCCTTCGGATCCTCCTGGACAACGGCCTGGACGCCCCGCCCGAGCTCCGCGATCTCGACGTCAAAGACCTCGAGGTCTAAGCACAAGCGGTCTGCCCGCGTGGGGCTGGTTTTCGACCTGGCCACGATCGGGTCGCAAGCCGGTGACGACTCATCGGCCGCAATGTTTAGCGTAGGGCCCGTCAATAACCTAAGAAGCACACATGAGCTTCCGGCCTGATAGCCCGCTCAATCGATTGATCCTTCTCTGGCCCGGTGTTCCGATCGCGGCCTGCGCCCTGGGGTTCATCCTCTCCTTGTTCGAGGTCAGCCAGAGCCATGATCGCGCCTTCGCGGCGCTCGCGATCGCGATGGGTTGCGGACTCGCTTGCAGTGTCGGACTGCTTTTCCATTGCTTCTTCATCGAATGGGTCGAGGTGACCGTTTCTCGTGATGGCATTGCCCTGCGTCCGGTGGGCATGAGCTGGCTCAACCGTCAGCCCCGCCTTGTCCCCTGGCAGCAGGTGAAGGGCCTGAACGAGGTTACGACCCGGGACGGCGGCCGGCTGGAGATTTCGGTTGAATCGGAAGTCGTGCGCCTCGACCGGGCGCTGTTCCGTGAGGACACCTTCTCCAATCTCCGCACGCTCCTCGCTCAGCGAACCGCGGGGCTCGACCAGGGTGGCTACGCGCGCGACCTGGCCACGGCCGCCTGACCGAGCTTTAGCCCTGCGTGTACACCTGGGCCGAGTGAACTGCCTGGCGATAGCTCCCGTAGCGCGCCTGCAGCGTGGTCCGATCGCCGTACCATGGGTCGTTGATATTGAAGGTGTCCCCACTGTGGCCGGTAAGCACGACGAAATGCATGCCACCCTGGAGCCGGACCTCGGCGACGACCAGGTGGCCGGCGTCCAGCTCGGCCTTGGCCAGTGAGGCGGGCGGCAGGTCCTCGATGTTCTGGTCGTCTGTGCGCAGTTGTGCCGCGATTCCGGGCACGTGGAGCCAGCGCCAGCGCACCGATCCGCCAGTCGACGCGGTCGCCTGCCGCCAGAGAAGCAGGTCGTTTTGGATGTAGCCGCCGTGGGCCCGGAGCCAGCGGTTGAGGGTAAGGGGGGTAGTTTGCTGGCCGAACGCGGAGGCGACCATGGTGACCGCCGTCAGCGCGCAGCCGGAGGAGCCGATCGTGTCGACCGGGTCGGTTCCCAGCGGCTCCCGTGACCACGCCATCGATCGCTGGCTGATCGTCGGCACGGGGGGGATCGTCGGTGCCGCAGACGCGACGAGCCCGGTGGTGCCGCTCCAGATCGCCGTGGAAAGGGCGCAGACACGGAGGAATTTCCAAAGACCCCTCTTCACGGCGCCATCTTACGGAGCAAGCGGGCGGAAGTCCAGCGGGCCCGCCCGCAGCTTTAGATCGTTACCAACCGGTTACAGGCCGTCAGCCGAGCAGGCCCTTGAGGTCGCCCTCGTAGCTCGCCAGGGCGAGGCGAACATCGAGCATCTCGTCCGCCGTGATGCTCGGGGCGGCGGGATCGCTCGGCTCGTCCCGGACCGGCGGCGTGGTGGTCTCCGCCGGGGCGGCCACCGCAACCGCGATTAATCGCTCGTGCGCGCAGTTCGCGCACGTGACCCGGACCAGAGACTGGGCGTCCGCCTTGGCGACCAGGTCGAGCCGGCAGTCGGCCAGGCTTTTGCCGCACTCGGGACATTGAAACCGGCCTGCCTGTCGCCGGAGAACCTCGAGAAGATCCATACGTTGCTTGTACCCCAAACCGGGTTCGTCGAAGCGGGATGCTGATAGCGGGATAGGCCTGTTAGGGCCTACCGGATGAGGTCCAGTTCGTAGCACGGGGTCGGGTTGCGCGTTCGGTGGGATCCCGGGATACTCCGGCGGACATGCGGCTGGCCGGGCTCCTCACCGTTTGTGGCATTACAGCCGGGAGCCTGCTTATTACCGGCCTTCCATCGACCAGCCAGCTCCCGGCGCCGGGCGTTCGGCTGCGTGCCCTCCATCTCGACGGGCATCCGGTGCCGGCACCCGCCTCGATCGCTGTGTCAACGCGGCCGCAGCTGGTGGTCGAGGTCGACCGGATGGTTCAAGCGGACGACTGGCAGCTGACCCTGGACGATCACCCGGTGCCGCTCGGCATCGCCGCGCCCGCGGTTCGCAGGCTCCAGCTGGCGTTGCCAGGCCCCCTGACGATGGGTAGTGCCCATCACGTGCTTATCACCGCGGGCAGTCTTCGGGTCAACGCCGCCTTCGACATCGTCCCACCTCTGACCGCCACCGTTGGGATGCGCCTCCACGACCTTCGGGTCGATCGGGCCGCGACCGTCGCGGCCACCATCCACTTCTCGCGTCCGGTCGCGGACCGCCGCGGCGCCGTGTCCCACGTCTGGATGGATGGGCACCCCACCTTCTCCTGGCGCGATTCGCAGACGATCGAGGCGGTTGCCGGCGGATTTCGTCTGTCGGACCGGGTCTCGATGCACGTCGGTGCTGGCGTCAGTGCGGCGGATGGGTCGTTCAGCACCGTACCCGCCGCCGCCTCGCTGACGATTCCGCCCACCATCACGACTGTGCTGCCAGGCCGCATGGTGCAGATGTATTACGTCAACACCGCGGATGGCAGGGACTCCTTCATGAGCCACCTCAAGCAGATCGACGTCCTCAGTCCCGGCTGGTACGACGCCAACGCCGACGGGACGATCACCGGGTATGCCCACCAGGATGTGATCGACGCTGCTCACGCGAACGGGATCGCGATCATCCCCCTGGTCGTCAATGCCAACGTCGACCCCGACGTTGGCCACGCCATCATCGCCGACCCGGCTCGGCGGGCAACGCTTGCAGCAAACCTGGTTGCGGAGGCGCGCACGCATGGGTACGCCGGCTTCCAGCTGGATTTCGAGCAGATCCACTCGTCCGATCGCGACCTGCTCACCGCGCTCGTCCGGGACTGCGCCAGCGCGTTTCACGTTGCGGGTCTCAATCTCTCGATTGCCGTCATCCCGCGGCTGCCCGGGGACGCGACCGCGACCGGTGTCCTCGCGGATTATTTCCGCACCTGGTCGGGGGCCTACGACTTCCGGGGGCTGGCCGCGTCGGCGGATTTCCTCTCCTTCATGACCTACGACGAGCACAACGGGGTCACGCCTCCAGGGCCGGTGTCGGGCACACCGTGGATGCGAGAGGCGCTCGATTTTTCGCTCCAGGGGGTGCCACCGGAGAAGGCGACGCTCGGGCTGCCCACCTACTATCACGACTGGACCGGCGTGGGACAACTGACCTCGAGCTCCTACGCGGACGCGATCTCGCTCGCCCAGTCGCATGGGGCGACGCCCACGTTAGATCCCGCGGAGGACGAGATGCACTTCGGCTATGACGCCTACGGAACTCATCATGAGCTCTGGATCCAGAGTACCGAGACTCTCCGGCGCAAGCTGCCCCTGGTCTACGAATACGGTCTCAGGGGGATCAGTGTTTGGCGGCTCGGCTTCGAGGACCCCTCGTTCTGGAGTCTGATCCCGGCGCGACACTAGGCCGCCTGCCGGGGCCGCTCGGGGTCGCGTGCTCCGGCCGGCCCGCCGGCGGTAAGAGCAGCTGATAGAGGCGCTCCTGTCGTCGCCGCGCGGCTTCGTACACGGCGTGTGTCGCTGGACCGGGTCGGAAGCTTCGACCGCGGGGTGGCGTCTCCTGCCAGAGACGCGGGCGCCGGCCGAGTGCGTGAAGCGCGAGCAGCGCGGCCCCGCGGCTGGACGCCTCCGTCTCGGGCGACATGGTAACGGGGATCTGCAGCGCGTCGGCCAGCATCTGGGTCCAGTCGCGCGAATGGATCAGCTGTCCGCCGGTTGCGATCACGGCGCGTGGGCGGGGGACGGCACGGCGCATCGCCTGGGCCACGGTAACGATCTGGTACGTGATCGCTTCCATCGAGGCGCGCAGCAGTGCGGCCGGTCGTGTGCCGAGCGAGAGACCCGTGATCGCGGCGCGCGCGTCGCCGCGCCAGTTCGGGCTTCGCTCCCCGGCCCAGAACGGGAGGATCGTCAGGCCGTGGCTGTCCGGGGCGATCATACCGGCGTCACGTTCCAGCCTCTTCTTGTGCCTGAGCCCGAGACCGTCGGTCAGCCAGCGGATGACGTTGCCGCCTTCGGACAGCGCGCCGCCCAGGACGAACCGGCGGCGGTCGAGCCGGTAAACCCAGGCGCCCCAGGGGATGGTGAGCCGGTCGCGCGCCAGGATGACGCGCAACGCGCTCGACGTTCCGATGGTGGCGCAGAACCACGCCGGGCGCAGGCAGCCGGCGCCGACGTTCGCCAGCACCCCGTCGCCGAGTGGCAGGAACCAGGGGACGTCGACGAGCGCCGGCCATCGCTTGCGCAATCCGTCGCGAATCGTGCCCGGTGATTCGTCCCACTCTGCAATCGGCGAGAGGTGATCCGAGGAGATGCCCGCAAGCCGCAGCGCGCTCCGGTCCCACTCGCAGCGGTGCACGTCGAGTAGCCCTGTGCCTGAAGCGATCGAGATGCTGACCCGGGACTCGCCGGTGATGTGCTGGTAGACGTACTCGCCGAACGAGATCCAACGCGCGGTGCGGCGCACCGACGCGGGCCGGGTCGCGTCGAGCCAGCGCAGCTTGGCCGGCCAGAAGCTGGCATGGAAGTAACACCCGGTTCGCGCGTGGTACGCACGCTCGTCGAATCGCGAGCGGAGCGTCCTGGTCTCGGCGGCGCTCCGCGTATCCGCCCAGGTGAAGAGTTCGGTGGTCGGCCGTCCGTCGCGGTCAACACCCATGAGGCTGTGCCAGTAGCAGGAAGCGCCGGCGGCCAGGATGCGGATCTTTCCGCTCCGCGCCGCCTTGAGCGCGGTGTCGATACTGCGGAGCACCAGTCGGAGCAAGGCGTCGGGATCGGAGCTGACCTGGCCCGGCGCCGTGGTATCGACTTTGTAGGGGAGGTCGCAGAGGGTCGGTTTCACCATCCGCCCGCGGGTGTCGTAGACAACGGCTCGGACAGACGACGTGCCGAAGTCAAGCGCCAGCACGCCACTGCCTGAGGATCGAGCCATAACCGCACGTAGCCTATCGAAGTCACGTACCGTGAAGGCATGCGTGTACGCGGCGCCGTCTCCTTGCCATCCCTGGCCCTGCCGATCAAGGCGCAGCCGGCGCTGGTCTTCCAACTGATTGCGGCCGTCGGCCAGGGCCCGGATGCGGCGCATGCCAGGGTCATCGAACGACCATCAGCCAACCGCGCCATCGTCGAGTTCACGACGCGGGTTGCCGGCCGTACGGTGAAGACACTAGAGGAGGTCGGCTTTCATACGCCGGACCGGATCACCTACCGCCTGCTCAAAGGCCCGTTGCCGGCGGTGGATGAGGAGTTCCGGATGGAGCCTGACGGTGACAACACGATTCTTCGCTATCGCGCGACGTTCGTGCCGCACGCCCCCTGGTGGCGGGCGGCCTTTGATCGGGCGATCGTGCCATGGATCTACCGAAAGGCGGTCACGTCCAGCATGCATCAGATCAAGCAAGCCGCCGAGGAGCGGCAACGAAAGAGCCGGGTGTTCGGCGAAAGGAAGAGTCCGGAAATCCTTTGATAGACTGTGGCAGCTTTGATCGGCCCGCTGGGGCGTGGCCAAGCGGTAAGGCGCCTGACTCTGGATCAGGTAATCAAAGGTTCGAATCCTTTCGCCCCAGCCATTGTCTTGTCTCAAGACATCCCGGACGCCTGTCGCAAGACATTATGGACAGGCCAGCGTCCGTTGAGCGGCTGGTAGTCGCGCTTCGGGTCGAGGGTGAGAGCGCGGAGCAACTCGCCGTCTTCGGTGACGATCCGGACCTGAGCGCCCGCCACAAAGATGCGGACGGGCTTGTTGCGATGAGCGGCTCCGACGCGGATGTGGCGGAGCCGGCTGCGATAGCACAGCGTGACGCTGCCCGTCTTGTCGATGCGATCGTGCCGGACGCGGTACTGGACGGAAGCGGGCTCAGCAGCAGGTCCCGCCTTGACTCTGGCGGCGAAGGCTTGGGCCGGGGTGCGCCCGTCGAGGGCGCGGTGGGGGCGTGAGTCGTTGTAGTAGAGACGGAAGGCATCGAGCTGAGCCTGGAGGCTGGCCAGCGACGTGGCGCCAGGCTGCCGGATGAGGAAGCGCTTGAGGGACTGATGCAGGCGCTCGACCTTGCCACAGGTCTGCGGATGGTAGGGAGTGGAGTGCTTGGAAACGATGCCCAGCCGATCCAGTTCCGACTCGAGCAGGACGCGTCCCTGGCGCGATTTGCCGCTGAAGACGGCGGCGTTGTCGGTTAGGAGGGAGGCGGGCAATCCGAAATGCTTGGCCCCACGGAGGAAAGTCTCGAGGGCGTCTGCGGCTTTGACGGTGGGGAAAGCGACCGAGGCGACAAAGAGACGGGAGTGGTCGTCGACGAAGTTGAGGATTTCGACCCTGGCACCGTCGGCC
>JALZAV010000197.1 GCA_030948145.1 Candidatus Dormiibacterota bacterium | reverse complement strand
GGCGGATCCCCAGGTATCGCGTGAAGTCCTTGAGCGCCCCGCTGTCACGGTGCAGTTGCAGCTGGAGCATCCCGTGGTCCCGCCACTCCGCGGTCAGGTGCGGGTCTGCGAGCAGGATCCGGTCGCTGGCAGCCAGCGCGCGCTGCAGGTCGTTGCGCGACATGTACAGGCTTTTCAGATTATTGAGGATGCGCGCCAGGATCTGCCGCTTGGCCGCCGGCTGCAAGAGCGCCGGCCGCATCTCGACCGCCTCGCCGTACATCTCCTGCAGCATCTTCGCGCATTCGGCGCGGGTCATGGTCCGAGCGTTGAAGGCATCGATGAAGATCTCGACGCCCTTCGCCGCCGGCGTGTACTTGATCAGGAAATGGCCGGGCATCCCAACCCCACGCACGGGCAGCCCGGCCCGCTCCCCGACCGCGACATAGAGCACCGCCAGTGTGATCGGGATGCCAACCCGTCGCTCGATGACGTCGTTGAGGAAGCTGTTGCGTGGGTCGTAGTACTCTTCGCGATTGCCTTTGTATTGCAGCTCCTCGAAAAAGTAATCGTTCGCGATCTGCACCACCCGCTCCGGCTCGATCTGCGTCCGGATCCGCTTCTTGAGGTCGGTCGCCATCCGCGCGATCTGGTTCAGGTAGACAGCGGGACGCAGGTCAGGGTATTCCTCGGCCGCGATCAGTAACGCCCCCTCAGCGAGGTCCAGTTCGGCCTCCGGGACTTGGAGCAGGCGCGTGAAGGCGTCGCGCGCCTCGGCCGGCGTCATGCCCACATTCTCTAGGAGCGAGGGCCCGTCGCGAAGCCTGCGTCAAAGCAGGCGGTATTCTGGCCCGGGTGAACCTCCCCGCGCGCGTCTTTGTTATCGTGCTGCTGCCCGAGAGTGGGCGCGACCCCGACAGCGTCACCCTCCTCCACCGGACCCGGGCCGGGGGTGAGCGCCTGACGCCGGTCTTCAGCAGCATGCTGCTTGCCACCACCTTCCTCGATCGGGCACAGGCCCTCGACCAGAAGATCCCGCTCGACTACATCTTCCCCGCCTCCGGCGATCGATTTGCCGAGGATCTGCCCGACTACGTCCCGGTCCTCGACATCAGCCCCGAGAGTTTCTTCCAGGGGTAACCGGTCCGGGCAGCCACAAGCTCGGGCCGGCTTTGGACGTTACACCCGCGTCACTATGCCCCGCTTTCGAAGCCGCCTGGCGCTCAAGATCGTCCTCCCCTTTGCGCTCCTGACGCTCGCGATCGGGGCGATCGGCACGATCGCAGCCTCGGGTGAGCTCAGTGCCCGCGGCCAGCAATCCTTCGACAGCCAGCTGATCCACGACGGCTTTACCGCCCAGTCGATGGTCGCGGCCGACGACGCGGACCGCCGCTCCGTGCTTCGCCTGCTGACGGCCGGCAATGGGCTCTCCCAGAACTGGGCTAAGTCGCCGGCACTCCAGGCCGCCCTCGAGAAGGCGCTGATCTTGCATCCGAACACGGTCGTCGAGACGGTCGACGTCGCCGGCCGCGAAATCGTCGGGGTGGTCGGCCACGGGGCCACAGCCGACACCGTCACCCAGAACAACGACCTGAGCGGCTGGCCCGGCCTTAGCTACCTGCTGACAGGCGGCGCGCTACAGATGGACCTGATCGTCGCCGCGCCCCGGCCCGCGATCTTCGCCGCCCAGCCGGTGCGCGGCCCCACTGGCATCCTGCTGGGCGCCATCCTGGTCGGCGACTACCTTGACGACGGGGCGGCGATGATCAAGGGCGCGATCCACGACGACATCACGTTTTACGACGTCCACGGCCACGTGCTCAGCAGCTCGCTGCCGGTCGGCACCGACCAATGGGCGACGCTCGCCCTCGACCAGGCGACCCGGGATCGGGTCACGCCCACGACCGTCGTCGAGCTGATGCGCACCACCGGCGGCCCTGGTGTCGAGCTCCTCTCACCCTGGACGACCCGCGGCACGGCCCTCGGCTACGTCGGCACGACCGCGTCGAGCGCGGGCCTTCTCCAGGACACCTTGCAGCTACGCCTGATCATGGCCGTGCTGTTCCTCGGCGGCGTCCTCCTCACCCTGCTGATCGGTATCGTGCTCGCCCGGCGCATCACGAAGCCGGTGCAGCGATTGGTCGAGGCGACCCGCCTCGTCAGTGCCGGCGATCTCGACCACGAGGCCCCCATCACGTCCCACGATGAGATCGGCGAGCTGACCGAATCCTTCAACCAGATGACGCGGAGTTTGCGTGAGAAGAGCGCCAGCCTGCAATCCACCCTGACACGCTTGCAGGACACCTACCTGATGACGATCGAGGCCCTGGCCGCTGCCGTCGAAGCCCGCGATCCGTACACCCATGGCCATACCCAGCGCGTCGGCGACTACGCCGTCATCCTCGGCCGGGCGATGGGTTGCGACGAAAACGAGATCGCCGCAATCAAGCGGGCGAGCGTGCTCCACGACATCGGCAAGATCGGCATCGAGGACCACATCCTCCGCAAGCAAGGCCGCCTCGACCCGGAGGAGGAGGTGCGCATGCAGCGGCACCCGGTGATCGGCGTCGACATGCTGAAGGGCATCGACTTCCTCGACCCGGTCCTCCCCCTCATCCGCCACCACCACGAACGGTGGGACGGCCACGGCTATCCGGACGAGGTCCGCGAGGACGAGATCCCACTCGGCGCGCGCATCCTGGCCGTTGCCGATGCGGTCGACGCAATGACCTCAGATCGGCCCTACCGGGCGGCCCGCACCTTCGAGTACGCCAAAGGCGAGATCCTGAAAGGGTCGGGGACGCACTTCGACCCGGAAGTGGTGACCGCCTTCATCAAGAG
>JALZAV010000071.1 GCA_030948145.1 Candidatus Dormiibacterota bacterium | reverse complement strand
ATCGTGCGCGGCCTGCGCGCCGTATCCGATTTCGAAAGCGAGTTCCAGATGGCGATGATGAACCGTCGGCTCGAGCCGGACGTCACGACGGTCTTCATCCCCACCAGCCTGCGCCACCTCTTTCTGAGTTCGAGCCTGATCAAGGAATTGACTGCCTTTGGCGGCGACATCACCGAATTCGTTCCAGCCAGCGTCGTCGAACCACTCAAGCAACGTCTTGGATCAAAGGGAGCACGCCAATGAACATCCACGAAGCCGTCGACCGCCTCGAATACTTGATCGCCCACAGCCGGCAGATCCCACTCACCCGGACGGTGGTGATCGACCAGGAGGAGGTCCTGGGGTGCATCGACGACTTGCGCCTCAGCCTGCCCGACGAGATCAAGCAGGCCCGCTGGACGCTCCAGGAGCAGCAACGGCTGCTCTCGGAGGCGCAGGCGGAGGCGGCTCGCACGATCTCCAAGGCGACCGAGCGCGCCCAAACGATGATGGGCCAGCAGGAGCTGAGCAAGCGGGCCGAGAAGCAGGCCGAGGCGATCCTGCGGGAAGCGTCGGCGCGGGCCGAGGAAGTGCGCCGGGCGGCTGACCGCTACGCCTGGGACGTCATGCAGTCGCTCGAGGCGCAGCTGCTGCGGACCGTGGCGACGGTCAAAAAGGGCGTCGAAGCGCTGCGGACGCCACCGGACAAACAGGTCAAAGAGGTGGAGCTGACCAGCCAGCGCCACCGATAAGCGCGCGCCGATCGATATAATCGCTGCTCATGGCACTCCCGAAGACTCGATACGCGCATGCCCGCCAGGGAGAGCGCCGCGCGAACCTGGCGCTGAAGCGCATCCAGCTCGTGGACTGCTCGCAGTGTCACCAGCCCAAGCGGCCGCACACCATCTGCAAGAACTGCGGCTACTACGACGGGCGCGAAGTCATCAAGACGGACTAGCCTCGCACTGTCCGACGCCTTCCTCTTTCCCGGCCAGGGCGCCCAGTTCGTCGGGATGGGTCGCGACCTGCTCGAGGCGGGCTCCGAATCAGCGCCATTTCTGGAGTCGGCCGAAGAGCGCCTCGGGATCCCCCTTCGCCGGCTGATGCTCGAGGGCCCCCCGCCCGCGCTGCAGGCGACCGACCAGGCACAGCCCGCCATCCTCTTTCACAGCCTCGCCCTCCTGGATCTGCTTCAGAAACGGGGCGTAAGCGCGGCCGCCGTCGCCGGCCACAGCCTGGGCGAGTTTGCGGGGCTCGTTGCGGCCAGCGCGCTGACTCCGCTCGACGCCCTGGCGGCGGTGCAGGCTCGCGGCCGCGCCATGGCGGCGTCAGCAACCGGAGGCACTGGGATGGCGGCTGTGCTCGGTCTCGAAGACGAGGTAGTGGTCCTAATCTGCAACGAGACTGACGACGTGGTCGCGGCCAATTTCAATGCGCCCGGCCAGGTCGTGATCTCGGGCACCGATGCTGGACTCGAGCGCATCACCCCACGCTTGCAGCAAGCCGGCGCCAGGCGGGTGATCCGGCTGCCGGTGAGCGCGGCCTTCCATTCGCCGTTGATGGCAAGGGCGGCCGAAACGTTCAGGACCGCGTGGGAGCGCGTCCCCTTGAAACGCCTCGACCGGCCGCAGGTCTTCAACGCGGATGCCCAGGTACATGAGAAACCCGAGGAAGTGCGGCCGCTGATGGTCGGGCAACTGACCAGACCGGTGCGCTGGACCGACACGGTCCGCCGGCTTCAATCGCTCGGTGTCGACCGCTTCGTCGAGGTCGGTCCGGGAAAAACCCTCACCGGGCTGGTTAAAAAGATCCTCCCCGGCGCGGTGGTTCACAATATCGAGGACATGCCTTCGCTCGACGCCTACGTTCGGACCGGCCATGCCGGCTGAGAAGTTCAGCGAACAGGTCGCGCTGATCACGGGCGGCAGCCGGGGAATCGGCCGCGCGGCGGCCGAGCGCTTCGCTCAGCTCGGCGTGAAGGTCGCGATCACCTACCGGAGCCGGAAGCCCGAGGCCGACGCATTCGTCGAGGAAGTCTCGAAGGCCGGTGGTGAGGCGATGGCGATGCAGGCCGATTTTGCCGAAAGCACTGCGCCTGCCCTGGCGGTCGAGGCGGTGGTGAAGCGTTGGGGACGCCTCGACATCCTGGTCAACAACGCTGGCCTTACCCGCGACACGCTGGTGATGCGCATGAGCGAGGCCGACTGGGACGTCGTGATGCAGACGAACCTGAAGGCCGCCTTCCTCTGTTCCAAGGCGGCGCTCAAGCCGATGCTCAAGCAGCGCTACGGCCGGATCGTGAACGTGTCGTCGCTCGCCGGTGTCGCAGGCAATGCCGGGCAGGCGAACTACAGCGCCTCCAAGGCGGGCCTGATCGGCCTGACCAAATCACTGGCCAAAGAGGTCGGATCGCGGAACATCACCGTCAACGCAGTGGCGCCCGGGTTCATCACCACCGACCTGACCAGCGGTTTGCCGGCGGAGCTGCTCGAGAAAGCGCGCCAGGCGGCTGCCATCCAGCGGATCGGAGTCCCGGAGGACGTCGCTCCGGCTATCGTCTTCCTCGCCTCGCCCGACGCCTCCTACATAACGGGGCAGGTCCTCGGCATCGACGGCGGCCTGCCCATTTAGCTGGGCTGCGCAGCTAGTTCAGCTTGTTCTGTCCACTGGGCCGGATCGGGTCCAAATCTCGGGCATAGAAACTAACGATGAGGAGCGGCGGAACCGCTAAAAGCAGGAACAATTTCGGGGCCCGCCAGAAAGCCCATGCTGGGAGGTAGATTGCGAAAAAGAGATGGCTGGCAAGACCTAGTAACCCGAGCTTGTTTAAGCGCAGCCTGACGACGAAGTACATCCCCGCTGCTCCAACGAGAGCGGCGCAGACTCCGAAAACAATGCCCACATCCTCTAGGCGAACGGATCCAATCCGTCTGCCTCTCGCCAACATCGCGAGGCAAACTAGCGCCAGGCCCCCTTCTACGAGGAAGGTCCATATGGGGTAACGACGGACAATTTGGGGAACAAGTCGGGCGAGCATGGTCGTCGATGATCTAACGGTGCCTTCAGGATGACCCTTCCCTAAGCGACCATGGGCGGTTGTACAATCGTCCCGGGGATGGACGGGGCCAGTTACGATAAGTTCAAGGGCATCGTTGCCGAACAGCTCGGGGTCGAAACCGAGCAAGTCACGCCCGACGCCTCCTTTGTCGACGACTTAAATGCGGACTCCCTCGATCTGGTCGAATTGATCATGGCCTTCGAGGAAGAGTACGGAATGGAGATACCTGACGAGGACGCCGAAAAGATCCAGACCGTCGGTGCCGCGTGGGACTACGTTCAAGAAAAGCTCGGAATCACCACCTGAGCTAGAGCCCACGCCGACCGACGACCCCCTGCAGAAGTTGCAGCGGACGCTTCGCGTTCGCTTTCACGATCCTGCCCTGCTCCAGCAGGCGGTAACGCACCGCTCCTATAACAACGAGCACCCCGAGCGGGGCAATGCCGACAACGAGCGGCTGGAATACCTGGGCGACGCCGTCCTGGAGTTGATTGCCGCCGAGCACCTCTATCACACCTACGCCACCTCCGACGAGGGCGAGCTGACCCGCCTGCGCGCCTCGGTGGTCAACACCAAGAGCCTGGCGCGGCTCGCGTCGCGCCTCAGCCTCGGCGATTACCTGTTGCTCGGCAAGGGGGCGCACAAGACCGGGGCGCGGTCCCTGCAGTCAATCCTGGCGAATACGTTCGAGGCCGTGATCGGGGCGATCTTCCTCGACCAGGGCTATCGGGCCGCCTACAAGCTCTTTTCCCGCAGCCTGATCGACGTGCAGGCATGGCCGGACGACAACTACAAGGGGCGCCTGCAGGAGGTCACTCAGGAACGGTTCCTGACCACGCCGCAGTACGAGATCGTCGCCTCCTCGGGCCCAGGCCACCGGCGCGAGTACACCGCGGAGGTCACCTTCGGCAATGACATCAAGGGGATTGGCGAGGGCCGGACCAAGCGCTCCGCCGAGCAGATGGCCGCCCGCGAGGCGCTCGCGGCCCTCGGCGCGCTCGACAAGCCACCGAAGCCCGACGAAGTCCTCGAAGCGGTCGCCGCCCACGAAGCTCAGCGGTAGCCGGTGGACGCCGATTGCCTTGCGGGCCGGGCGCGTGGTCTAATACTCCCCGTGACCCGCGCCGTGGTCCATGCATTCGTTTCTGATGGGCGCGAAGGCCCAGTCATGCACGCACCCCGCTAGCCAGTGCACCTGAAGTCACTGCGCATCCAGGGGTTCAAGACCTTCGCGCGTCGAACCGACCTCCCATTCAGCCGGGGCATCACCGCCATCGTCGGCCCCAACGGCAGCGGGAAATCGAACCTGGTCGACGCGATCCGCTGGGGTCTGGGCGAACGCAACGCCCGCGGGCTGCGCGGCCAGCGGATGGAGGACGTCATCTATTCCGGCGGCCCGGGAAAGTCCGCCGTCGGAATGGCCGAGGTCAGCCTGACGATCGACAATGCCGATCAGCGCTTGAACGTCGAGTTCACCGAGATCGAGGTCGCGCGCCGGCTCTTCCGCTCGGGTGAGAGTGACTACCTGATCAACGGCACCCGGGCCCGCCTGAAGGACATCGACCTGCTGCTCTCCAGCACCGGGCTCCGCCAGGATGGCTACGCCGTCACGGCACAGAACGACATCGATTACGTCATCCAGGCCGCTCCCGGCCTTCGCCGCGAATTGATCGAGGAGGCGGCCGGCGTGCGCCGGCTCCGCGACCAGCGCCAGGAGGCGCTCAACCGTCTCGCCGAAGCCGAGCGGGATATGCGGCGCGCTCGCGATATCCTCGCCGAGCTGACGCCGCGGGCCGCGGAGCTCGAAACCCAGGCGAGGGCGGCCGAGGAGTACCAGCGGGTCGCGGATCAGCTGAAGAGCCTCCAGGGCAGCCTCGCCAAGGATGCCTGGCGAAAGGCGATGGTGCTGCTCCGGCGGGCGCACAGCCGGCGGCAGTCGGCGGACCAGAAACGTGCGGCGGCTGGCCAGGCGCTTGACGAGTTTGCGCCGAAATATGCCGAGCATCGGGCCGCCCTGCTCGAGGCGCGGGAGGCCCGCTGGAAGCACCAGGAGGCGGTCGCCGCACTGCGGCTGCAGCTGGCCGAGCGCGAGCACCAGGCCCGGATCGCGGAGGAACGAGCGTCCGCCGCTACCCAGGCGCTGGCCGCCGCGGAGCAGGAGATGGTCCGCCTGGCGGCGACCGCGCAGGCTGGCGTCCGGGTGGTCGAGGAGCTGGAGCAGGCGGCCGCGCGTACCGATGAGGAGCTCCGCCACCTCGCGGCCGGTGTCACGGCGGCGGTGGACGGCGAGCGCGCGGCCCGCGACCTACTCGAGGGTCTGGAACAAGATCGTGCCGCTCTGGCGCAACAACGGCAGGATCTCCACCGGGACGCCGTGGCGAACGACGCGGAACTGCGCCAGGTGGAAGGGCGCACGCAGTTCCTCTCTGAGCAGCGGCAACAGGCGGACCTGCACCTCGAGAGCTGGTCACGCCGGCGCGCCACGGCCGTCGAGGAAGTCGAGCGGTGCGCCCTGCGGGCAACCGAAGCCGACGATACGCTGCGCTCGGCGATCGCCGCCACCGGGGCGATAGAAGAGGAGCTGGGCAATGGCTCGACTGAGCTCACGCAGGCCGAGGCTCGCCTTGCGGAGCTGACGGCGCGCGTTGGCAACGTGGAGGCCGAGGTCCGGGCGCTGGAGCGGCTTCGTGATGGGGGCCTTCCCCAGAGCCGGCTCGCCGACGACCCGGAGTTTCAACAGTTGCTCGAACTGATCGAGGTCTCGGAGGAGGACCGTCCGGTGATCGAGGCGGCCCTAGAAGGATGGCTCCACGCCTGGGTTCCGGCGAACCAAGAGGCGGCTCAGCGGGCCATCGGCATGCTCGCCCAGGCGGCTGCGCCCCGCGAGACCATCCTCCATGATCCCGACAACCCGCTGGCCGCGCCCGAGTCGGGTGGACTGGTCGGGGTGGCGACGCTCATCGTCGCGCCGCCACACGTCGAGGGGCTGCTCCGACATCTCCTCGACCGAACCATCCTGGTCGCGAACCAGGCCGAAGGGAGGAACCTGGTCTTCCGCCACCCATCCTTCAAGGCGGTCACCCGAGCCGGCGAGGTGATCACCGCCGCCTCCTATCGCGCCGGCGCATTCCGCGACGCGCCGCTTGAGGTCCAGGCGCAGGTCCGCGCCGCGCAGTCCGGGCTCGGCGCCGCCCGATCTGCGCGTATGGACGCGGTGGCGGTCTACGAGGACCTCTCCCGCCGCCGCGCCGTCCTCCACGAGGAACGCGCGGCCGCGTTGGTTACGGCCGACGCCGCCCGAAGCCGTGCGGCCGAGTCGGCCGCAGCCCTGGCGATGGCCCAGGCCGCGCTGATCCGCGAGGACCAGCAGGAATCGCAACTGCGGGGACAGATCGAGCGTCTCGGGTCGCTCCTGGAGCAGGCGCAGGCCGCACAGCAGATGGTGCTGACCCGGCAGGAGGAACTGTCCAGCCTGGAGGTCACCCTGACCGTCAGCTTGCGGGAGGCGGACGAGCAGATCGGTGCCGCGTCCTCGACACTAAAGGTTGCGGTGCAAGAACGGCAGGACGTCGAGCTTCGCGCCGCGCTCGCCCGGCAGCGCCACGAGGACCTGCTCCGCCAGCTCGAGCGCGCCCGTGAGGTGTGGCGCGCGCACGGTGATGAGCTGGCGCAACGGCAGGCCGCCACCCTCGAGCTGTCCGCCCAACCCCTTCAACTCGAAGGAGAGCGCCGCCGCTGCCTGCTGGCCGCCCAGGACCTGCTGGCCGAGCTGGGAAGGCTTGAAACCGCAAGCCTTCCCGATGCGGGATTGCTGACGAGCCTCGAAGCGCAGGTGCAGGAGGGTGAGCAACGGAACGTGCAGCTCCAGGTCGAGCTGGCGCACGCCGATGACGCCGTCGCGGCGGCCCTGATGGATGTCGAGAGTGCGCAGGTCGAGGTCGACCGTTGCGCGCTGGCGCTGCGCGAAGATGGCCAGGTGGTGGAGGAGGACGAACCTATCGCCGAGGTCGACTGGCAGAAGACGGAGCGCGACGTGTCACGCTTGCAGCGGCGGCTCGACGCCATGGGCGCCGTCAATCTGCTGGCTCCCGAGGAGTACGCCCAGGTCCGCGAGCGATGCGACAGCCTTGGCTCCCAGCTCGCCGATCTCGAGGCGGCCAGCGCGCAGCTGCTCGAGCTTCGCGAGCGCCTGGAGAACGAAATCGACGAGCGCTTCCGCACCGTCTTCCACTCGGTTGCGATCAACTTCCAGGAATTCTTCGCCGAGCTCTTCGAGGGCGGGCGCGCGACGCTGCGGCTCGAGGCCGACGAGAACGCAAACCGGCTCGACGAGGGCGTCGAGATCCTGGCCCAGACGCCCGGCAAACGCCTGCAACCCTTGACGCTGTTGTCCGGCGGGGAGCGCGCGCTGACGGCGCTCGCGTTTCTCTTCGCGCTCCAGGCCGTCAATCCAAGTCCGTTTTACGTCCTGGACGAGGTCGACGCCGCGCTCGACGATGCGAACGTCCTGCGCTTCAATCGCGTCTTGAAGCGCCTCTCGCGTGAACAGCAGTTCCTGATCGTGACCCACAACCACTCCACGATGGCGCAGGCCGAAGTCCTGTACGGCGTCACCCTGGGCGAGCACGGCATATCCCGTATCGTGTCCGTGCGCATGGAACAGGATGCCCTGATGCCGGTCGGTGAGCGCTCCGCCTGAGCTCGCGGACGAGTCCGCTCGTCCTCGTCGCGGCTTCTGGCAGCGCTTCTCGCAGAGTGTCGAGTCCGGTCGCCGCGCCTACGTCGCCGATCTCAAGGAAGTCTTTGGACGCCCTGCTCTGGACGCGACATTCTGGGATGACCTCGAAGCGACGCTGCTGGCGGCGGACGTCGGGGTGGCGACCACGACGCGGGTCGTCGACGCCCTGCGTGACCAGGCCGCCTCTGCCCATCTGCGCTCGCCGGCGGACGCGCTCAGCTATCTGAAAGACATCCTCGCCGGGCAGATGGGCGAGCGGAACCGCGATCTCAATTTGGCCGGCGCGCCGGCGGTCATCCTGGTGGTCGGGGTCAACGGGTCGGGCAAGACGACCACCATTGGCAAGCTGGCCCACCTGCTCGGGCGGGAAGGGCATCGGCCCCTGCTCGCGGCTGCCGATACCTACCGCGCTGCCGCCGGCCAGCAACTCCGGCTCTGGGCGGAGCGGGCGCAGGTCGATGTCGTCGGGCATCAGGCCGGCGCCGACCCGGGCGCGGTCGCGTTCGACGCCGTGCAGGCCGCTCGCGCGCGCAAGGCCGACGTCGTGATCGTGGACACGGCGGGACGGTTGCACACCCGGACCGACCTGATGGAGGAGCTGCGGAAAGTACGCCGGGTCCTGGAGCGGCTCGATCCCGGGGCCCCCCAGGAGGTGCTGGCTGTCCTGGATGCGCATATCGGCCAGAACTCCGCCCAACAGGTTAAGGTCTTTGCGGAAGCGATCGGTTTGACCGGGCTGGTCGTGACCAAGATGGACGGGTCGGCGCGAGCGGGCGTCGTCCTGAGCATCGAGGAAGAGCTCCGTGTCCCGGTCAAGCTGATCGGCATCGGCGAAGGCATCGACGATCTGAATCGATTCGATCCGGGCGAGTATCTACGAGTCTTATTGCAAATGGGAGGCCAGGAATGAACCCAGTCGACAATCCGCAGGCGTTCGTCAAGCTGGTCACCGCGAGCGGATTGCCGGAGGCCGATCTCTGGAAAGCCGTGCTCGAAACCGCCGGCATCACCGTCTACCTGCGCCACGAGGCGATGGCCATGGTGGAACCCGTCACCGTCGGCGGCTACGCGGCCGTCGACCTCTGGGTGCCGCGCGAGCAGGCGGTGCAGGCGATGGAGATCCTCCAGGACGAGCGCGTCACCGATGAGCCCGAGGATGACCGGTAGCCGCCATCGTTGAGATTGGTCCAGGTCAGCTTCTGGCGTTTGTCGTCGTCGGCCTCGTTGCGGTCGTTGCCCTCGGGGCCGTGGTGATCGCGTTTCTCTGGCTGTTGCACTTCGTCCTCGACAACGAGGAGGCCCGACTGCCGAGGCGGTGAGCCGGTTGTCCGCACGTATACTGTCAAGGCTCAATGCTTGACAGCGCGCGACTTCGCCAGCGGCGGCTACGGCTGCTCGACCTCTACGGCGCGCTCCTGACGGACCACCAGCGCCGCATCCTGCACCTCGCCTGGGAGGAGGACTGGTCCTACGGCGAGATCGCCGAGCGAGAACGGGTCAGCCGGACGGCAGTCTATGACGTGGTGCGCCGGACCGCGGCGAACCTGGACAACTACGAGCAGAAGCTCGGGCTCGAAGCTGGCCGGCATGTTTGATTCGCTGACCGACCGGCTCGACATCGCCTTAAAGAAGCTGACAGGGCGCGGGAAGCTGAGTGAGGCGGACGTCGACGCCGGACTGCGGGAGGTCCGGATGGCGCTCCTCGAGGCCGACGTCAACTACAAGGTCGCCCGTGATTTCGTCGCCCGCATTCGAACGAGGGCCGTCGGCGTCGAGGTCATGGAGAGCCTCACGCCGGGGCAGCAGCTGGTCAAGATCGTGCACGAAGAGTTGATCGCTCTTCTCGGGGAACGCGAGCCCATGACGTACGCGCCGACTCCGCCGACTGTGATCGTGCTCGCCGGCTTGCAGGGAGCCGGCAAGACAACGGCCGCGGGAAAGCTGGCGCTCTTCACGCGACGTGAGGGCCACCGGCCGCTCCTCGTCTCGACCGACGTCCGCCGTCCTGCGGCGATGGAACAGCTCGAGATCCTGGCCAAGAGCATCAATGCGCCCGCTTTCGCGCCGCGCGGAATGGACCCGGTGGCGATTGCGCGCGCGTCGCGCGACGAGGCGCGGCGCGTTAATGCCGACGTCATCATCATCGACACCGCCGGCCGGCTTCAGGTCGACCGGGACCTTCTCGATGAGCTCAAACAGATCGTCGAAGCGCTCCCCTCGCAGCAGCGCCTGCTCGTCCTCGACGCCATGACCGGCCAGGAAGCGGTCAACGTTACCACCGCGTTTCAGCAGGCCGTCCCGCTGACGGGCGCCATTCTGACCAAGCTGGACGGTGACGCCCGCGGCGGGGCCGCGCTGTCGCTCCGGGCGGTCACGAATTGTCCGATCCAATTCGTCGGCACGGGCGAGAAGCTGGCCGACCTGGAGATCTTCTACCCGGACCGGATGGCCTCACGGATTCTCGGCATGGGCGATGTGCTGACCCTGATCGAGCGCGCCCAGGAGCACGTCGACGAGTCCCAGGCCCGGGATATGGAGAAAAAGCTGCGCACCGGGCAGCTCAACCTGACGGACTTCATGGAGCAGCTGAAGCAGGTGAAGAAGATGGGTCCGCTGGAGGGGATCATCGGCATGCTTCCGGGCGCGG
>JALZAV010000023.1:220-31366 GCA_030948145.1 Candidatus Dormiibacterota bacterium | reverse complement strand
CCCGGACGAGATCCCAGGCAACGCGGCGCGCCGCTGGATCCAGCCCCTGCGTCAGCTCGTCGAGGAAAACGACCTCGGGCTGATTGATGAGCGCGAGCGCCACGAAAAGTCGTTGCTGCTGGCCGCCAGACAAACTGCCGAACGCGGCGCGTTGCTTCTCCTTCAGTCCCCACTGATCCAGCGCGAGGTGCCAGTCGATGTGTTTGGGCGCGAATGAGGCAAACAGGTCTAAGGCTTCCCAGACCTTGATCCGATCGGGAAGCGCAGTTTCCTGTAGCTGGCAGCCGATCCGCTGTCGGAGCTCATGGACTTGCCTCGTTGGATCGAGGCCCAAAACGCGGATACGGCCGGCGTCTGGCCGGCGAAGACCCTCGGCGCATTCCACCATGGTGGTCTTCCCGGCTCCGTTGGGACCGAGGACTCCGAAAATCTCACCCTGCTCAACCTGCAGCGATACATCATCGACGGCGACTACGCCGCCGTAGACCTTGTGAAGGTGATCGATCTCGACGACGGCGACCGTGCCCACCTCCTCTTGCTCGATGGGCAAAAGCCCGGATAGCCGATTATGACTCGCCCTGGCACATAGGGCGCAAGGGAGCTGCGCTCGCCAATCCTGCTCAGCTTGGAGGAAGGGCACAATTAATGAGCCATGCTCCTGGCCATGCTCCACTGGGCGGAGATCATCGGCGGGATCGCCCTCCTGCTGGTCATCTTGTACGACATCTTTCAGTCGGTTGTCCTCCCGCGCCCGGCGATCAACAAGCTGGCAACGGTGCGGTATCTCATTCGGGGGATCTACTGGATGTGGCGTTGGGTGGGCAACCGGATCTCGTCAATCCCCCGGCGCGAGCGGTGGTTGGCGACCTACGGCCCGGTAGCCGTACTCACCATCTTTGTCGCCTGGGGACTGGCGCTCGTGCTGGCGTACGGGTTGATCATCGACGGGGTGCGCGACGAGCTGCACCCGGTGCCAGACTCGTTCGGCACGTCGCTGTACTTTTCCGCGACGACGCTCGTGCCGCTCAGCTACGGCGACATCGTTCCCATCGGGCTACCGGCGCGGCTGGCGACCATCGCGGAAAGCACGACTGGAATCATCTTCGCGGCGCTCGTGATCACGCTGCTCTTTTCTGTTTACGAAGCGTTTCAGCGACGCGAGGAGCTGGTCGTGTCGCTGGATGCACTTGCCGGCGCGCCCCTCTCCGGGGTGCAGATCCTGGAGACGGCGGCGGCCCATGAAATGCGAGACGAGCTGATCAAGACCTTCGACGATTGGAAAGGGTGGGCGGCCGCCGTCCTGGAGAGCCACCTGGCGTACCCGTCGCTCGTGTTCTTTCGATCGAGCCACGACAACGAGGCGTGGCTCAACTCGTTTGGGGCCGTGATGGACGCCGCGGTCCTCGTCATGAGCACCGTCGAGGACAAATCCGAGGGACCCGCCAAGTTGATGTACCGCGTGGGCAACCACCTGGTCGAAGACCTCTCCTGGTATGTCCGCCGCTGGGCGGTGCCGGCCGATACGCCCGTCATCGAGCGGTTCGAATTCGACGAAGCCTGGGCGCGACTCAAGCAGGCGGGCTACCGTTGCCATGCCCCCGAGGAAGCCTGGACCACGTTCGCCAAGTTTCGCTCGAACTATGCCGCGCCAATCAACGGCCTGGCGCGCGCGCTGGCGATCATTCCGGCGCAATGGATCGGCGATCGCTCTTATCTTCCGCACCGCCAACGGGAGCAGCGCCGCCGATTGTTGCGGCGAAAGCGGCGTTAGCGGAGGCCGAGAGCTTCGAGGAGAGCAGGTTAATCCAATTCCCCCCCTTCTGAGGGAGGGCTGGGTGGGGGTTTCTTGGTGACCATCACTGGCGCCAGGAACAACAGATTCGGCGGACGCTGGCCAACCTTCCAGACGGCGCGAGCTATACGATTCAACGGTAATGCCGCGAGGAGTTCCCTCCTCCCCTTGCGCACGAACTCGGGCAGGCGGCTTCGCGGTTCGGCGCGCCGCGACTCTTGCAAGCGCCGTTCGATCGCGTCGCGCTCGCTCGCGAAGTCGGTGACGCGAGGCTGGAGTACCACACTCGACTGTCCCCCCACCGAACTCAGCGATAAGCTTGCGGGCTCTTACAATTCGCTGACCGCGGCCAAGGCCCGAACAGCGCACCGTCGAATGGCCGAAGCGCGCCAGGTGATGACCGCATATCGGTAAGTGGCGCATTCAAGAAATCGAGCCGCGCACCCCGTGCGATATCCAGACAACGGTTCCATTGCAACCGTTCGACACGTTGGCGGCGGGCCCGGCGCTGGTGGGCGCGCTTGCGTCGAATGATCCTTGCGCCAGCTTACGCTGGCCGGGGTGACTGCCTGGCGTGGTACGCCTGACGGTAACGAGCGATGGCTTGGCTGGAGTCACCCTGGTCCGCCAGGGCCTGGGCGTAGTCAAAGGCGACCCGGCTCGTCGCCATCGGGCTGTCCACCGAAGCCGCGACCTCGAGAGCGCGTTCGAAGTGGGTTCGGGCCTCGGCGGCCTGACCGACAGCGTGGGAAACGCGCCCGGCGATTCGCTCGGCCGATAGCCTGGCGAGCGAATCGGCCGACTTTTCGGCTTCCTGTAGAGCGACGCTAATGCGGCACTGGGCGAGGTTGTGGTCGCCACGATCCAGGGCTGCCTCGGCCGCGCCGGCCAGCAAGTGGGGAAGCAGATCCCTGTCCCCGACACTCCGAAGCTGCTCGGCCCCGGCGAGGAACAGCGCCTCCGCCTCCTGGGCGCGCCCCTGGCTGAGGAGAATCTCGGCCATGTTGTTGCGCAGCTGGGCGCTCATCCGAACGTCCTGGAGGGTTTCGAACAGGCGGAGGCTGCGCTGGGCGTACTCGAGCGCCCGCGCGAGGTCACCGGTCTTCTGGAACGACAGCGCCAGCCCTTCGTAGATCCCGCCGAGGGCAGGCATGTCCAGCACGTCCTCAGCCGCCGCGATGGCCGACTGGTACCCAGCGATCGCCTCGCGGGGCTCGCCCGCGACATAGTGCAGGTTGGCCCGGTGCCCGAGAATCCTGGCCCTAAGCAGCGGGTCGGTGAGCTCCGCCTCGTCGTAGGCGGTCAGCGCCCTGTCCCACCAGCGCCCGGCCTCGGCGGGATGGCGCAGGAGGTAGTAGGCGCTACCCATGCGGTCGTAGAGCTCGACGCGTAGGGCATCCCAGCGGGCCTCCTCGCTGGCCTGGATGGCCACCCGCAGGACTTCGATGGCGTCCTGAATCGCCCGGAGCTTCAGGAGGGCTTCCGCCAGAACGAGTTGAGCCCGGGCGCGGATCTCGGGGGCGATCTGCGGCCGCGCCAACAGCTCCATCATCAGCGTGCGCGCCCGTTCCCCGTCGCCCTGGCGGATTCGCGTTCCAGCTTCGGCCAGCCGAAGTTCCAGCGCCGTTGTCGACGCCTCCGGATCCTGCAGGAAGTACTCCACCGGTCGCCGGAGGCGCTCGGCGATGATCAGCAGAATTCGGGTGGAGGGCCTGGCACGGCCCAGTTCAATTTGGTTGAGAAAGGCGCGGCTGAAGTCGGTCTGGGCCACGGCTGCCAGGCTGAGTCCCAGCTCCATCCTGGCCTTCCGAATGCGGGCGCTAAGCTGCTCCGGAGTCCGCGGACTCCGGGTCCTTAGGCGAGTCGGCGAGGCCACGACTGCTCCCTTCCCTATGAAATACGTTCGAACGAACGCTCGGACGCCGTTGTTAGATCATCCGGTCGTAGTCAGACCGCCTCCAGACCTACTATCTAGCGAAAGCCCGTTGGGCCAGATGTCCGAAGTCAGGGTGCCGTTCGGCCAGATTTCCTGCGTCACCGCGGGGAGACGGTTGGGCCAGATGTCCGAGATCGGCTGGCCGAATGCCCTTGAGGCGGCGGGGAGAGCTGTTAGGGCGACCGTTAGAGCAAGCGAAACTAGGGCAATGACCAGGCGCCAGCGGATTCTCACGCTATATCTCCTTGCGACCCCGTCCTCTCTATATCCTCTGAATCATACAACGCGAGCAATCTCTCGGATGACCTCGGAAGAATCTGACCAAGAGTGCATCGTTCCTTCACCGAGGAATCTGACCAAAGCCGATCGGGCCGGCTCAAAGGGAGAGGGGCGACTGCGGATTGAGGACCGGTATGCGCTGCAGGCAACGAGCGCTTATGCGGGCCTCCTGCCCACCAGCTGGTCGTAGACCTTGAGATAGGCTCCGGCCTGGTGGTCCCAGTCGAGCGCCTTCTCCACTCTTTCCCGGCCGATCTGACCCATTTCGGCCCGCCGGTCGGGCGCGTCGAGCAGAGTAGCAATCGCCGTTGCGAACGCCCCGACATCATTGGGTTCCACGTAAAGGGCAGCGCCATCCGCAGCCACGCGCGTCTCCTTGAGGTCGAACGCCACTGCTGGAAGGCCGAAGGCCATATATTCGATGGTCTTGTTCATCGTCGAGATGTCGTTGAGCGGGTTCTTCGGGTCAGGAGAGAGACCAAGGTCTGCCGTCAATAAGTAGCTAGCCAGCCTGGAATCGCTCGAGCCGTCGATCCGTCCAGCGAACGTGACCCATTCGTCAAGCTCAAGCTTGTGGGACATCTTGCACAGGTCCTCATAGCAATCCCCAAATCCAATGAGCGCGAAGTGGCAGTCTCGCCTTCCAAGCCGATGGACATACGTGTGTGCCGCCTCCAGGAGGAGGTCGACACCATCTTGGGGCCCCATGATTCCCAGGTAACAGCCAAGGAAGGCTCGGCCCTGTTTGAGGTCAGGGGACCGGCTGCCGGGCATCAGGCTGCGGACGTTCGGCCCTGTCCGAACCACCGTCACCGACTGTGCCGGGCGGCGGCCGCGACCGAGGGCGACTTCTCGGTAGGATTCGTTGACGCTGATCACGTGGTCGGCGGTCAGGTAGGTGGCGCGCTCAAGTACCCGCAGTCCGGTTAGAAGCAATCGCGAGGGAGCTTCGAATCGCGAAAGGTAGGTCTCGGGACAGAGGTCGTGCTGGTCGTAAACAAAGCGTTTACCCAGCAGCTTGAATGGAAGGGCCAGGGCGAAGTAGGTATCCGGTGGATTGCATGCCTGGATAACGTCGAAGCCGTGGCGCTTGAACACTCGCATAGCGAGCCAGGCGGTGGCGAGCCAGCAATAGACGAATTCGTACAGGTAGGCCAGCAGGCCGGTGGTCGGCGGAGGCGGCGAATACTTGTAGAGGTGAACGCCCTCAAGCTCCTGGTAAGAAGGGTCGCCGGGTCCCTTGGGGCAGATGACGAATACGCGATATCCGGCGATCAGGGTCAGACACTCCAACCAGACGCGGCGGTCGAGGGGGAGCGGAAGATCCTGATTGATGATAAGGACCCCTGGCCGACCCGACCGTCGCACTTAATTCTCCTTGGTGTGGCCCGGGGATTACTCCTGGACCAAAAGTAATCCAGCCTCGATCGTAGCCTATACGTGCAATCTCGTTCAAACAACCTGCTTCCATGTGCGGCCATCAAATGGGGATGCCAGAATGGCTACCGCACGCTGGAGTACTCTTATGCCGGAGCAGAACCGCGGCAACAGCCCGGGACACGCTAGCCAGGTTTTTTCCAAAATCATCCAGCTCTCACCTCCGATTGTCTGTCGCGCCATCGGTGAGGTGCTTTATGGCCATGTCGCATGACGGCCGAGCTCTACCGGGTAAATGGGCCGGCCGCCTTCTGGCGCCTGATGGCGGAACCCCAGCCTACGCAAGCGGAATGGGCAACGTCAATTCAGGCAGCCGCGACCGTTCTCCCCCGGGGCGCGCAGGGCGCGGACATCGACGCTCTTCTTCAGAAAACCCTTGGCGAGGGGCAGTTTGGCCCGGACCACTGGGACCTCAGCTTTGCACGGAAAATGTACTACCGTTTGAAGCCGGTCCTGCCCAGGCCATTGACCACACGTCTCCGCCGACTCCAGCGCTCGGCTGCAGCGGGTGATTCGCTACTCCGATGGCCGATCGAGGCGCGCTATGCCCAGTTCCTGTGGGCCGTGATTGGAGGACTCCTGGCCGGTACCAAAAGACAAGCTGTTCCCTTCATCCATTTCTGGCCGGCTGGGCATAAATTCGCCTTTGTGCTCACGCACGACGTCGAAACGGCCGAGGGGCAGGCGCATGTGAATGCTCTCGCCGAGCTTGAGACGGACTACGGATTTCGGTCGTCCTTCAATTTCGTCGCGGAGCGGTATCGCCTTGACCAACCGCTCATCAGTAGGCTCCGTGCGCGTGGATTCGAAATTGGAGTTCACGGGCTCAAACACGACGGCAAGCTCTTCAGTTCTCACGCCGAGTTCATGCGAAGGGCGGCCCGCATCAACCAGCACCTCAAGGAACTCGACGCTGTGGGCTTCCGGGCCCCGCTCACGCACCGACAGCCCGAGTGGATGCAGGCATTGGACATCGAGTATGATCTCTCCTTCTTCGATACAGATCCGTACGAGCCGATCCCAGGCGGGACGATGAGTATCTGGCCCTTCGAGATCGGGCGCTTCGTGGAGTTGCCCTACACCCTTGTCCAGGATTACACCCTGACGGCGGTGCTCGGCGAGACGACACCGCGCATCTGGCTGGAGAAAGTGGACTTCATCGAGACGTACTGGGGCCTTGCTCTGGTCAACAGCCATCCTGACTACCTGCGCGATCCGGCCAATTGGCGTCTTTACGAGCAGTTCCTGCAAGCCATGCGGCGGCGCGACGGACTGTATTGGCAGGCACTACCACGCGAGGTTGCTCGATGGTGGCGCGCACGTCGCCAGGCGGCCAGGCTCGAACTCCTGCCCGGGGCGGTCCTGGGAACGATCTCACTCGACCCGGAACGTGACGACATCGGCATCAGCATTTCGCAACCCGTGGATCGAGCGACTTAGCAGCCCGTCGGGGGCTGATCAGGGCTACAGCGCCGCGACGGCCTGGGCTACGCGCGCCCTGTCGTCCTCCGATAGCGCAGGGTGGACCGGGATCGAAAACATGTCGTCTGCCGCCCGCTCCGCCTCAGGGCAGGGCGGATTGTCGAAATGCCGATAGGGTGGCTGCTTGTGGACGGGGACGGGGTAGTAGACGCCGGTGCCGATGCCGGCCCTTTCCAGATTCTGCCGAAGTGCGTCGCGAGAGTCCCCGTCGGGTGGCATTCGTAACGTGTACTGGTGGTAGACATGCCCGTGCGAAGGGTCCCGACTTGGATGCAGGAAACGACTGGACTGGAGCCGCTCATCATAATACCTGCCTGTCTCGCGCCGACGCTGGGTTAACGCCGGCAGCTTCTGCAGTTGGACTAGGCCGATGGCGGCCTGCATCTCTGTCATGCGGAAGTTGTAGCCAACCGCGTTGTGGAGATACGGCGACGTCGAGTACGCCTGGTGGCGCAGGTGGGCACTCACCTGCGCCACAGACGGGTCGTTTGTGATTATCATTCCTCCTTCCCCGGTGGTCAGGTTCTTTGTCGCATAGAAGGAGTAGACCGCGGTTCCGAAGGCGCCGAGCGATTTTCCGTCGATTGTCGCTCCAACGGCCTGGCAGGCATCCTGGATCAGAGCCAGCCCGTGCGCATCGGCAAGCCGGGCAAATGCCGGGAGGTCGCAAGGATAGCCATGGAGATGTACCGGCACAATTGCCCTGGTATTCGGTCCAATCATGGCCGCGGTTGCCTCGGGATCGAGATTGAGCGAATCGTCCACATCCGCGAAGACGGGACGAGCCCCAGTGTGAACAATCGCATTCGCCGTGGCAATGAACGTTAAGGGACTCGTGATCACTTCATCGCCTGGACCGATGCCATGTGCGAGGAGCGCCAGGAAGAGCGCGGTCGTGCCGTTGGATGTGGCGACGGCAAATTGGGCCCCCATCGCCGTGGCAAAGGCGTCTTCGAAAGCCTTGACACGCCGTCCCTGGGCGAGCAGCCCGGACCGCATCACGTCGAGAACCGCGGCCTCCTCTTCCGGGCCGAGCTGGGGACGAGCCATAGGGATCAGTGTTCCCACGCTCATCTGGCTGAGGATTCGAGATGGTGTCTTCGCCCGCACGCCGAACAGGTACCGTCCTCCAGCAAGCGCGCCGCACACTCACATACATACCCGACGAGGCGGGCCGGATTTCCAACGACCAGCCCATGGTCCGGCACATCGCGGGTGACCACACCTCCCGCCCCCACCATAGCGAACCGGCCGATCGACACACCGGGCAGGATGGTGCACCCGCCCCCAATGGACGCGCCATCCTCAACCACAACTCCGCTCACGACCCAGTCCGCTTCGGTTTTCAGCCGCCCTTCGATGGTTATTGCACGTGGTCGCTTGTCATTCAAGAGGCATGAATGGGGACCTATAAAGACGCCCGATCCGACACGGCTTCCCTTGAAGACAGACACGCCTGTATGCAGCTTGACCCGGTCTCCGACCACCACATCAGGATCGAGATACACGCTCTTCCCCAGGATGCAGTCCGTACCGATTCTCACACCTTCGCGGACCTGTGCTTCGTTCCAGATCCGGGTTCCATCGCCAATAATGGCGTCCGGCGAAACCTCGGCGGTCGCGTGGATCGCCACTCTCTGTGCCACGCCCCAAAGCCTAGCAACCATCGCGGCACGGGTGGAGATCGGGCAGCTTGTCCGACTTGTCGCGGCCGGCCCAATTCACGTTTCGGATTTCGTTACGGGCCGTCACCGCTCCGTCTGCATTCCTCAGTCGCCGCCGTATGGTTGGCGGCCCAGAGTCTTCCACGGGGGGAGATACATGGTGAATCAATCTCGTTTTCGGCGGCGAACGAGCCGCGCCGGGCGCGCCGCCACCATCCTCGCCCTGGTGCTCGCTGCCATCGGTGGCCTGCTTGTCGCAATCTTAGTGCTGGGACCGAGCGCGAGTAGCGGCACAGCGCTGGGGCCAAACGCCCAGGTTGGAGGAGCCGCACATCCGTCCAATCCCGGGCACACGAACGGGGCATCGCCGACGCCTAAGCCCAAGCCGTCGGCCACGCGCAGCCTGGCGCCAGGGCCGACCGCCACTGCCAGCATAACTGCATCACCGGCACCCACTCCGACACCAACATCACCCGCAACATCGACTCCAACGCCGACCCCGACACCGACTCCAACGCCGACCCCGACACCGACTCCGACTCCGAGGCCGAACGGCTCCCGGCTCAGCTGGGCGCCACCCTCCTGCGGTGACGCCACCCATGCCTGCGCGACCTACCAGGTCTCCAACACGGGAAGCCACCAGTTCCTCCGCCTGGACTATTCCAAGGACTGGATCGTCAAGCTGCCCGGCGTTCCGGTCGTCGGTGGACTCGATATCGACGGCGGCCACAACGTCATCGTCATCGGTGGGCAGATCGATCTCACCACACCGTGCACGACGGACAACAACGTCTGCCACGGCATCAACATCAGCCGGGGTCCGTCGTCGACCGGCGAGGTATATATCGAGGGAGTGCTCATCAAGAACCCCGACTCGACCCACTCCCACTACACGGGCGACGGGATCGACGTCAACACCTCAGCAACGTCCAACATCACCATCCAGAACGTTCGTGTGGAAGGCATCGACGGATGCGATGCCAATGGATTCTCGGCGCACGCGGACGTCTTCCAGCCCTACGGGGCTAGCGGCGCCCTGATTCAGGTCGACCATCTCACCGGGACCAGCGACTACCAGGGGTTTCAGATCTCGCCGACCTCGGTGGGAAGCCCCAGCCGGGGGGACTACCGGAACATCAACCTGGTCGCCCTGCCCAACCCGCATGCCTGCGCGGGCTGGAACGGCGACGTCTATCTCTGGTGGCTGACCGGGGGCGCCACCGTCTGCACCACCTATCCCATGAACCTGTACAACGACTACACCGCCGAGCCCAACGGCAGCCTGGCCAACCATGCGGTCTGGCCCGACACGTTTACCCCCACTGGCTGCCTGGCGCGGTACAGCAACGGGCTGGCGACCTGGCCGCAACTTCCCCTGGTCTCCGGAGGCGTCAGAGACGGCCTGCCGCCGGCGGGTGATTTTGTCCCGGCGGGAGTGGCCGGCATCAACTACGTCTCGCCGGGTTATCAATAGGGGCGCACCAAGCATCGAGGGGCGGTGCGTTAGGTTTCTCCTCGGGGGCAGCTCGCTGAGCATCAGAAACCTCCCATCGTCGAGAAGTTACGCGAGGTGCTGGGCCGGTTGCGTGATCAGACGATTGGCCTTCTGGGCCTATTCTGCAAACCAAGCACCGACGACATTCGCGAAAGCGCCCTCGCTCGAGATTATCTAGAACTGCTCCTCAAGGGCGCTCGCGTCCGAGCGTACGACCCCGCCGCGATGCCGGCAGCAAAGCGTCAGCAGAACGCGGTCGAGTATTGCGAGAACCCATATGCGCTGGCCACTCAGGCCGACGCGCTCCCGGTCGTGACGGATTGGGACGAATTCGGCACTCTCGATCTCGAGCGGATCAAGCAACTGATGCGCCGGCCTGTCGTTGTCGACGGGCGCAACATCTACGATCCGAGGACGATGCGAGAGCTGGGCTTCGTCTATCGCGGAGTCGGTCGTTCCTGACTGGTGCCGAGCAACTCGTAAGCCTTCAGCAGGCTCTCCCGTTGATGCTCCCAGGCAAGCGTGTCGTTGAACCTTTGACGCCCGAGCTCGCCCATGCGCCGGCGCGTCTCCGGCGAGTCCAACAGTTCGAGAATCTTGTCCCCGAAGGCCCTGGGATCGTTTGCCTCGACATAGAGACCCGCCCCTCGAGCAGTGTCCCGCACCTCGTGGAGGTCGAATGCAACAAGGGGTTTGCCCATGGCCATGTACTCAACGACCTTTTCCATCGTGCAGATATCGTTGAATGGGTTCTTGGGGTCGGGGCTGACGCACACATCTGCGGTAGCCAGATAGTCGGCGATGGCCTTGTCGTTCGAGAGGAAACCAGTGAAGTCGATGCATTCCCCTAGCCGCAGGCGGTCACTCATCCCGACGATGTCATGAAGCAGGTCTCCGTTTCCGACGATCGCAAAGTGGATGTCGTCTCGATGGCGATTGCCGACGATATGATCGATGGCCAGGAGGAAATACTCAAGGCCGTCATTGGGACCAATTACGCCCAGAAAGCAGACCAGGTGTTTTTTTCTGCGCCGTAGTTCGGAGCGTGGCTGCCCTTCGCGGAAGTCTGCCTTCCTGATCGCACTCCGGACCACAAAGACGCGTGCCGAGTCAACGCGACCACGTTCGACGGCTATTCGTCGGTAGGACTGGTTGGTCGAGATGACCACGTCGGCGGTCCGGAACGTTGCCCTTTCGGTCCATGTAGCGATCGAGTGGGTCAGGAGGAGCTTGAAACCAGACCAGCGACTCAGGCATGCTTCGGGAACGGCGTCGCGGTGATCGAAAATGAACTTCTTCCCGAGCACCTTAAAGACGCGGGCGATTAGATAGAAGAAGTCCGGGGGGTTGGCAGCATGGATCACGTCGAAGCCTTCACGAAGGAGCACGACCCATGCGAGCAAGAGTGTAATCGGCATAGCGATCACGTACTCCACGAGATGGCCCGCGATCCCGGTCAGGGACGGAAGAGGATACCGGTAGATGCTGATCCCCTGTACGCGCTCGTAAAGCTTGAGATAGCCCCGCTGGGGACAGATCACGGACACCTGGTACCCGGCCTCGGTCAAGGTGAGTGCCTCCAACCAAACCCGGCGATCGGTGGGCACGGAGCTGTTCTCGATCAGGAATAGGATCTTGCCCCGGGTCGTGGTGACGCGCTCTTTCGCCGCTGGGGTTCTCGCTCCCTGACTTGCCTTCAGGCTATCGCCCCCTGCCGCACGCTGGGGAGATTTGGACTTGTCCGATCACGCTCCTGCGATTGGATCGAGGTCAAGGACCAAGTCCTTGCCCTGGCCTATGCGAGGTTTCGCGCCAGCGTAAATCGCCCAGGTGGTGAATGAGCTGATCACCGCGAGCTGCGCCGCAGCTCCAGCCGCATAGGCGTATGCGGCGCCGGCCAAACCCGCGCGCGGGATCAGAATCAATCCAACGGCGACTGTCACCCCCATTGCGGCACCGGTCGCGACAGGATCTATTTGCGGACGGCCCAGGCCCCATGTCCAGATGCTTGCTAACACGAGGTATACGCCGTAGAGGACCTGCCCCAATACGAGCACCGCAACCGCTTCGGACGCCAAAGGATATCGGCTGCCAAAAAAGAGCGCTATCAGCGGTACCCTAAGTAGCGCCATACTGGCGCCTGCGGGCACGTTGATCGCAGCCGTAAGAGCGACCACAAACAACACATATGCGCGCAGTGAACGCTCGGACAACCGTGCCATGCGAGGGCCCAGGGCGGTGGAAACTGCAACCGGGGCGAGTATGAGGACGAGCACAAGGGTCTTGGCGGCCGCGTAGTTTCCGGTTGCCGCAGACGGCAGCAGGCGCTGGACAAGTATCAAATCGACACCGGACCAGACTGTGTAGAAGACACCCTGAAGAATTACCGGCCAAATGAAGCGAGCGATCGCGACGATCTGACGCAAGGCGAGAACCGCCGGAGCGAAATTCAGGGCAGTCGGAGCCAGGGGCTGCATTACTGCGAGGGCCCCCAGGCTGGAGAGGCCATAGATGGTCAGAAAGAGTGCCGGAGAACGCCAGCCCAGGGCACCTGCAAGCAGAATACCGACGAGTTGCAGGAGGTTGGCGAGTACCCAGAACATCCCCGTCGCCCAGAACCGGCCCAGACCCTTTTGAGCTTCCCGATAAGTCTGAAAGACGGCCGTTCCAAGTAAGTTCGCCATCAGGCCGAGGAGCATTGAGCCGCCCAGTCCGGCCACGGCGGCAAGTGGAACGACCAGCGTCAGACTGGCGCCCAACATCAGCGCTATGACCATCAGCCAGTTAGTGGCGTAGATGTCTTGCTTCCGGGGATCGTCTTGATGGCGCGCCAGAAACCGGCCCAGCCCGGCCGGCGCGTTGGTTGTCAGGACCGACACGATGGCCGCCACGGCAAGCGCGTACGCGATACTTCCGTAGCCGGCAGGCATCAGCAAGCGAGCCGCCGCCACCGAAAAGAGAAAACCCAAGAGGCGGGCAGTTGAATCGCCCACTAACACGATCGCCGATGAGCGAAGGAGACCCGGGTCAGGGACCAATTGTTTGAAAAGTCCGAGAGTCCCGGCGATCATCCTGCCCCGAGGCGCCAGCCGGCGGTCGGCTCCTTTCCTACTCGAGCAGGAAGCGGGAATGGCAGGCGCTGCGGCCGAGCGTAGCTGGCCAGCAATCCGACCACCATCGCAATATGTTGGGAGACTCCCCCGTAGGTAAGGTACTCGGCGGATATGCCAATCGTCGCTATAAGGACGGCATACGCAAGAGAGGCGGCGCCGAGGGAGCGCCGCCACGGCGCGGGACTCTCGCGACTGCGCCAGCCCGTGATCGCAAGCCCGACGAGGAGACCAATCAGCAGTACGACGCCGAGCACCCCAGCGCGGAAGGCGGCTCCAAGGTATTCGTTGTCGACGTTGTTGGTCAGGGCCTCCGGGACTTCGCTCGGGATCACTGTCCCAGTACCCAGCCACACATGCTCGGCCAACGCCGGGATGAAGAATGCTTCCCAAAGCTGGATGCGAAAAGCAAGCGATTGCGGGATCGTTACGACCTGGCCCGGACTGAAGCCTATCTGTTGTTGTGCTAGTCGCCCGCTGAGAAAGGGCGAAAGCAGGACCAGTGCAATGACCATGCCGCCGGCTGCCATCGCGAGGTGGGGAGGCACCCGGCGCGCGTACCAGAGGACGGCGCCGGTGACGAGCAGCAAGCCAAAGGTTGGCGCCACAGTCAGACTCGCAAGGACCGCGGCGACATTGACCAACATCACGAGGCTTAACCAACTTTGAGAAAAACTCGGGTGCCGGGTCGCGGCCATGGCAAGCGCCAGGCTGTAGTTGAGCACGGCAAAGGCACCCACGGCGCTGTAATGGCCGAGTAGCGAGGTGGGGCGGTGGAAAGGGTCCCAAGAATGAAGCTGACTTGGTACGTAGTATCTCTCCAGGACAGTCCGGAACCCAGGAAGGATGTCTGTCAGTTGAGCGATCGCTACAAGCCCGACGATGAGGCTGGCGAGCAATGCGAGGTTCAAGCAGATTCCTAGACTTCGGCTAGAGAGTTCGGATCGGGAGAACACGAGGTAGACCATGAGGAACTGCAGAGGCCCAAGCACAACTCGCCAACGGTCGAGATCGGCTTCCGAATGGGTGACGAAGAGCATCAGAGAAGGGATCAGTGCGCTCCCTACTGCAAAGCTGGCGACGAGAACATCCAGTCCTGTTATGGGCAGGTATCGCCGACGAGGCAGATAGTGCGCAACCAGACCTGCAGCGACAACGAGTAAGAAAGCCTCGTTCGGCCTCAGCAGTGGGATGACTGTGTTTCGGCCGAGACCAGTTGTCAGAGGGATAGCGAGCGCTAGGACAGCGCAGCCGATCGCCGGGCGCCAGATGGTCAGGCCAAGAAGGGCCGCGCCGGCCGCGGCGAAGACGGCAAGCAAAATAGGTTCCGGACCCACCTATGTGAACTCCTCGCGACCTCGGGCTAGGAAGCGTGAAGCGTTTCCGTGCTCCCGCAGGTTGTGCGGATTGGGACAGGGCCTAGCCATCAGGACGCGGCGATCAGCGGGCCTCCACGTCCAGTTTCGCCCTCTAGCATCAGCCTCAACTCAGCCACTGCGCTCTCGCGCTGCGTGCGCAGGGCAACCTGAAGCCCTCGGCTCTTCTCGGCAAGGCTCGCTTGTTCGTGCAAAGCTCGACGCAGTGTTTGCGCCATGGCTCTTGGTTTATTCGCGCAAAACAATCCCGCCTCGCCGAATCGGGCGCGAAGTCCCGGAGAGTCGGAGAGTACGAGCGGCCGACCAAGCCCGATTGCTTCAAACGCGGCGCGATTCATGATGTGGGGATTCGTGGTGAACACTCCGACCACGTCCGCGGCTTCCAACTCTCCAAGGAACTCCGAATAGGGCAGATAACCCGTAAAGCTGGCGTTGCCAGGTGCCCCCAAACGCACGGATGCAGGCAGCCTATTGATGTCGCCCGTAATACGTACCTCCGCCTCAGGAAGCAGCGCGGCTGCTGCCAAGACGGCGGCCACCGGCTCATCCGGACGCAGACTTCCAGCCACCACAATGCGCGGACTCAAGCTCCGCGTTTGGAGGAGAGCTTCACCGAGCTCCGGTAGCTCATCGGGGAGCAGCAGTACAGGAGCCCCCCACCCTTTGACCAATGCTTGGTCTTCTTCAGTGTGAACCAGGGCTGCGCGGGCCCGGCCCAAAAGCGCCCGGGAGATCGGGTGGGCCCAACCCCATTTCCAGGAGTGAAAGGTGCCTGTGTGACAATCGACCACGAACACGCGCCCGTAGAGCGTGCACCAAAGCCACCCTACCAGTGGCGAGAACACGGGCGGTGTGATAGCAATCACTACTCGGGGACTCGATCGATTCAGCACCCGCCACGTGCGCACGGCATCGGAGAGGTAGCGCAGAGGGAGGAAGGCCTTCCGGCCGCCAGGCCAGCCACCGGAAATGTGGCACGCTTTACCTCCAAGTGCCGCCGCCAGCGCAGTAGTTCGAGCCTGAAAGGGGCACCAGGCCACCGCGACCGTGGCGATCTCATTCACCATGGTCGAATCCTTTCGTCCTCCTCCAGGCCGGCGCCATCGCGCGGTCAAGAATGCCCAGCTGGTTGGCTTCCAAGAGGTCCGAGCAGGTTTACGCGTCCTTGGCTTCCCCAACGCCCTTCTCCCATGAGAACCCACCACCGGCGGCCCCTTGTGCGCTGTGAGTGGCCTCTTGAGCTTAGCGTAGTCTAGGCTGGACCAGTTTGAGTGTCAACTCGTCCTGCAGTGCGCCTTGCCGTCGTGCTTCAGAGGCGTTAGTCGCCGAGCACTGGCGAGGAGGACTTGCCGGCTCGGAAGACGGCATTGTCGTCGGCGAGCATAACCCGGATGGGCATCGACCCACTCATTTTGCACCATCCGATTCCACCCCGACGTGAGGGGCGGAGGCGCTGGCGGCCTGGGGCGCCTTTCGGAAGACGGTGACGACGTCCTGGTGCAGCCGGACATCGAACCTGCCGTCGCGTCCCCAGGAATCGAACTGTGTGATCAGGCTGAGGCCCTGATCCTGCACCATCTCGGCGAACAGCGAAGCCGTCATGGTGCTCCGCCAGCCGAGTGCCGCGGCATCATTCTCCCGCCCAACCGCAGCGTGGTGAATCACGGCGATGCCCCCCGGTCGCAAGACCCGGCCGATCTCAGCGATATACGAGCCGATTTCGCGCGGCGCGATATGGACGAAGACATCGAACGACCAGACACCGTCTATTGAGCTCGCGGCAACCGCGGACAGGGTCTTTCCATCGTTGACATGAAATTCCATATTCGAGGCACCGGCAAAGCGTTGACGGCAGAGCTCGATGCAGCGATCCGAGAGGTCGACGACAGTCAAGTGGCCGGCGATCCGCTGCAGCGTCTCAGTCCAGCGACCGGCGCCCGGCCCGATCTCCAGGATGGTGGTCTCTGGTCGAAGGTATTTCAGCATCACCTCATCGATGAGGGACTGCTTCCATTCCTCCGAAGCGCTCCACTCTTCGCCGAGGTTGGACCAATCCCAGTCCTGCCACCGCTGGTAGTTCAGAGCCACGGTGTTCCGGCCGCTGAGCTGATGCTGAAGCTCAAGGCGGACCATCCGCTCGTAGACGGCATGACCGGCCTTGCGAAACCCGCCGAGCAAGGCGGCGTAGATGGTCCAGCGAAGGCCGTTCTCAGCCATCAGCTGCCTGGCGCGCTGGGCTCGCCGCAGCGGGTGCTGATACGGGAGGTGCGAAGCAGTCACACGGTCACGAGTGAACATTTTCATCCGACGGTCACTGTGGCCGCCCACGACGCCCCCGGCGCATGAGGATCTCTTGCAATCTCATCATCGCCTCCTGGTGCTGTGCTCGGAGCCTGACCTGTAGCGCCATGCTAACAAAGCCAGCCCGAAGCCGAAGTCCGCCACCACCTGCATCCATGTCGAGGACTTCAAGGCTTTCTCAGGACGGTGTGCGACGGCGCGCTACCGCCTCGTTCGCCCGAAAAGAGGCCTCCTTGACCGCGCAGGGTTCTGTGCATAAGATGTCCACTAGGAGTGCAGAAGGCCGCGCCGGGTTATATAGCCGGGCTGCCACCAGGCGTCTAAGGCCGAGGAGGAATTGTGGCACCGAACAAGCTTCCTCGAGGAGGCGTGCCGATTACGCCAGGGGGCCCCTCCTGGTTTAAGTCCCCGCCGAACGAGGGGCCGACCATGACCTGCGGCTCCGCCCAGGCAGCTGATGTCTCTTGTTCGCTTGCAGTCAGGCGGACCCCGTGGAAACGTCCGCTTGATCTCCTCGTCGCTAGCATCCTCTTGTTTTGCCTCTCTCCGGTGATGGCCATCCTCGCCCTACTGGTGCGCCTCGAAGGTCCTGGCCAAGCCCTCTACCCGCAGGAGCGCATTGGCCGCCGCGGAATCGCATTCCGGATGTGGAAGTTTCGCTCCATGCGCGTGGGTAGCGACGAAGGCATCCACCAGGAGTTGGCGGCACAGTGGTTTGCGGGCAATGAGTCTATGCGGGGCTACAAGTCCTTGCGTGATGGACGGGTTACCCGTATCGGGCGGCTCCTACGGCGGACGAGCCTCGACGAGCTTCCTCAGCTTCTAAACGTGATGCGAGGCGAGATGAGCCTGGTGGGGCCCCGGCCGGCGATCCCGTACGAGCTCGCCCACTATTTGCCGTGGTATTTCGAGCGACAGCGAGTTCCCCCGGGGATGACCGGGCTTTGGCAGATTTGCCGCCGCGACCTGCTGTCAGCGGAAGAGATGATGACGTTGGATGTCCGGTACGTTCGGGAGTGCTCGCTCTTGCTCGACCTCAAAATCCTGGCGCTCACCGGGCCCACTTTGCTTGCCGAGTGGCTGCGTGCGCGAGCGAGCCAGCCGAGGACGGGATGAGCGCCGCAACTGGGGCCGAGGCTTTGTGGCGCCAGCGCTATGTCGTCCTCGCGACGGCAGCAATCTTCCTCTTAACGGGTGCTGTCGCATCGGTAGTGGTGCCCAAGACCTATGGAGCTACTGCAACGGTTTTCCTCGACACCGGGCGGAACCGGCCGAACTTCGATCAGGGTCTGACGTCGAGTGACCTTCTCGCGCACGACTTTATCGTCCTGGCCACAAAACGCCCGGTACTTTCGGAGGCATGCTCAACCCCAGCCGTACAATGTACCGCTCGAGAGATGGCGAGCCCGGACACGGAGCTCAGCAAGCGTGTGGCGGTGAACACTGTGAACGGGACGAGCATGCTCGCCGTTAAAGCGCGAGCGCCGACAGGCTCGGAGGCGGCGGCGCTGGCCAACGCGGTGGCGAATGCCATGATCGATCACGACCGGGCTGAGCTGGACAGACTGTTTAAGCCATCGGAGGACGCGCTCGACACTAAACTCGACCAGTTGCAAACGACTATCGCCAGCGAGCAGAAGGCGATCCAGCAGGCGACGCCCGGCGGAAATCTGGCTTCGCATCAAGCGGCTCTAACCTTTCTCACAACTCAGTTCACCGCCCTCGAGGGGCGGCGCCAGGACATGCGAGCCCTGCACCAGCAGATGGCGGCCATCGCCACGGTGATTGAATCTGCAACGCCCCCGGCGAAGCCGGCCGACCCAGATCCTCTGAGATACCTGCTGGCGGCGCTGGTACTGGGCGTCGCCCTCGGCATTCTTGCAGCGCTGCTTCGCCAGCGATTGGATGATCGGCTCTACGATCGCGAGGGCCTCGCCACAGCGGCAGGTACCCCGACCGTCATCGTCACTCCGAAGGCCTCCCCGAAAGCAGGACCCAGGCTAGCGTCCTACGCGCTGGCGCACGCCCATCTGCTGGCGCAGTATCCGGAGATGCGTAAGGTCCTCGTTGCCGCGGCATCGAGCAAGGATCGTAGCGACGGGGTAGCCGCCGGTCTAGGAACGGTGGCCGCACAAGCAGGGCAGCGGGTCCTGCTGGTTCAGACCGAGAGCCTCCCCGGGGCTAGCTTGACTGACTTGACTCTTCTGCCAAACGGGGACGCGTCGAGGTTGACCACACTGACGGTGAGCACCAACGGCGAAGCGCAGGCGGCCGCCCTTGCGCTGGCTAACGGCCAGTACGACTTCACCGTCCTTGCCGTGCCCCCGCTTGGATCGAGTCCCTTCGCCCTCTCGGCGGCTCGGATGGTAGACGGCGCGCTTCTGGTCGCCACGGCCGGCGTTACCCATTCTGCAGATGTGCGCCGGACGGCAAAGCTGCTACGAGAACTGGGCGCCAACGTTGTGGCAAGCATTCTGGTCCCGAAGGAGAGGACGAGCCGGGGTCGACGGCGCTAAAGCACGCGCTCTTCCGGAGCGGGCCGGCGGCCAAGCGCCTGTACGCCGCTCTTGAAATCACGTAGTCTCGGGCCGTCAAAATCGGTCCTGCCGAAGTCAACAGGACATAATGGTCTCAGCTTGCGTCGGCGCCCGGCTCCATTCTCGCCCCTTCCGCTCCCCTTGGGGGAGGTTCACGTCTGGCGTGCTCACCTCGATCAGCGGAGAGACTTACTGGCGGAGGTCACCAAGACCCTTTCCGATGACGAACGCGACCAAGCGGCGCGGTTCCGCCTCCCGCGAGACAGAGACAGCTACGTACTCCGCCGAGGCGTGCTCCGAAACATTCTCAGCCTGTATCTGTCAGTCGGACCCGGCGACGTTCGGTTTTCATATGGGCCTCATGACAAACCTTTCTTGGACCATAGCTACCATAAGCCATCGCTGAGCTTCAATGTGGCTCATTGCCGGGGAATCGCCCTGTACGCAGTCACAAGCCGAAGCGCCGTGGGGGTGGACATCGAATACGTCGAGCCGCTCCCTGACCTCGAAGGCGTCGCTTCGGCATTCTTCTCGACTCGGGAATTGGGCTTGCTGCACCTGCTCCCCGAGAGAGAGCGCCTGGTCGCCTTCTTCACCTGCTGGACAAGGAAGGAAGCCTACCTCAAGGCGCTTGGAGAAGGACTGACGCGCTCAGCCAATCGGGTGGAGGTATGTGCGGACTTCTCCCAAACCACGGAGCTGAACGAAATCGACAACGGCGAGGGAGAAAATCGTTTCTGGAGGATCGAGACAATAGTCCCCGCGCCTGGTTACCTCGGCGCTGTCGCGGTGGAAGGACGTGGCTGGGATGTCAGCTGGCTGGACTGGTAGCTGGAGCAGTCAGGCTTGTAGGTGGGAGAAGCCCGGGAGCCATCCCGGGAGCCATAGGGTTTATTGCGACTCTAGGATGCTTCGGTCGGGAAAGCGTTGGGCCCGAGCAGTCGACCCTGAGTAGCAGTCCATCAGATATCGTGCCCGCCCTCGGAGGCAGTAACGAAAATACCGCTGCGACAGCAAACACCGGGGGTCCATCACAAAGACGATGTCTGGTCTTACCCTGGACAGCTGGCGCAGCGTGCTGATGAATTGAGGTCCGTACTTGGCAGGGGCGGAGACAATATCTCTCTGCCTGAGATAGCTGACATTAGATCGGTGTCAGGTCCAGAGCATCAATGAAACTCCGGCTGTGTCCGTGGTAGTCGATCGAGGACACAGAAGCACCTCTCGCCTGCGCTGGTCCGTCACCGGACTAGTCAATACTTCACGTTACTCGGGTTGCCAACCATTCCCCCACCTTCGGGTGCTTGCCAAGGAGACTGTTGTCCAGCACTACGCTGTGACTGAAGACGCAAGGTGGATTCGGCACAAGCTTGGCAGACTACCCGGCGGGCAGCGGCTTTGGTATATCCCTGGTGAGAGATGACGCATCGATAGCCGAAGGCTTGCGGAGTGTGATTCAACCTCCCTTCGAGCTCGGAAAATGTGCGAAGGCGATGACCCCTCGGAACGGGAGAGGTCTCTTAGCTTGGTGACAGGCCAGGACGAGTTCGCGGCTGGGTTGAGGAAAGGGGATCGGGTTCTTGGCGCCCCGGACAGCACGGAACCAGGCGGGATGGCCGTCTCGTGACGGCTCCAGGCAAAGTCCTCTTCCTTGTGGAGAACGCGTCCGTGCCCAGAGACCGCCGGGTGTGGATGGAGGCGGTCACCCTGGCGAGGGCCGGTTACGGGGTCTCGGTGGTCTGTCCTCGAGAACGCTCGACCAAGTTCCGCGAAAGCCGCGAGGGTGTCAAGATCTACCGGTACCTACTCCCGTCCCTGCCAGGGCTCATCGGCCATCTGTTGGAGTACGCCGTTGCGCTGACTGCCACATTCATTCTCACATGGGTGGTGCTCTTCCGTGAAGGCTTCGACGTGATCCATGCGGCCAATCCGCCGGATTTCTTCTATTTGATTGGTCGCGTATTCAAGCCGCTGGGCAAGAGGTTCATCTTCGATCATCACGATCTGGTGCCGGAAATGTGCCTCGTGCGCTGGTCAGGACTAAGCCTTCGGTTCACCTACGCGATGGCCAAATGGACCGAGCGCGCGACCTTTCGGACCGCCGACATCGTGATCTCGACGAACGAGTCGCATCGCCGCGTGGCGATCGAGCGCGGTCACATCGATCCGAAGAGAATCTTTGTTGTCCGTAGTGCGATCCGGAAGGCGGATTTCCGTGAAGGGCGCGCACGTCCTGAGCTACGGCGAGGCAGACGATACCTCGTTTGCTACGTCGGCACGATCGGGCCCCACGACGGTCTCGACCAGCTCCTCCTGGCTTTCCGCCACATCGTCGTTGATTGCCGTCGGAACGACGTTCAGTTGACGATTGTCGGCGACGGAGACGTGCGTCCAAACATCGTGCAGCTAAGCGCACGATTGGGACTGCTTGACTTCGTGGAATTCACCGGTCGTCTGTACGACGACCGTGCGATCGCCGACTACCTGGTGACGTCCGATGTCTGTGTTGAGCCCGCTCCGAAGAATTCGTTCAATGACCGGTGCACGATGAACAAAGTCGTCGAATACTTGGCTATAGGCAAGCCCGTGGTCGCGTTCGACCTTCAGGAAGTGCGGTATACCGCGCAGAGTGCAGCCATCTACGTGCCGTCCAACGACCCGATCGATTTCGGAGAGCAGATCCTACGGTTACTCGAATTACCCGAGGAGCGACGACGAATGGGCGCGGAGGGCATCAGACGGTTCAACGAGGTCCTTGCCTGGGAGCACCAACGTGGAATTCTCCTGGACGCCTACGCATCCCTGCGGGGTCCTTCCGCGTCCTCGGGTGAGGCACAGCCGCCCGGTTCTACTGATAACTGACCGTGGCAGGCGGGGCTTGCCGGATCAGATCGCTGGACTGGTCAACTGGCGCCTCGTGTCGCTGGTTACCCGCGCAACGAATCAGCACCTCGGAAATTCGGTCGATGTCGTGATCGTCGAAACCCGGCCCGAGAGGCAGGTTCAATACTTCTGAGGAAAGCCGGTGCGCGTTGGGGTATTCGTGCCTGGACAAGAAGGGCGGAAACGGGTAATACGTGCCGACGTCTACGCCCGCCTGCCATAGACATCGCCGGATCTCAGAGCGCCCGTGCGCACTCACCCGGATGGTGAAATGGCTGAGCGCGTTGTCAGAAAATGGCGGCAGGCAGATGCCGGCCACTCCACCAAGGTTGTCCCGATACCTGACGGCGTCGGACAGGTGCTTGCCCTCGTAGTCTCCTGCTCGCATCAGGTTGTGCTGGCTCAGGCGCCGGTCGACCACCGTCGAGGGAAGGTGCCAGTAGCCACCCGAAGTTGTATCCAGACCCACCCCGAACTGACCCGGCAACCGGCCGACCGGGCCCTCAGGCGCGACGGGCCGGTGGCGGAATCTCCTGGCCGCTGCATAGAAGGGCCCGCCGTAAAGAGCCATCTGAGCTAAGACCTTCGCGCACCGTGTGAAACGGAGGCGGCCCGTTTCCCGCCTTAACGACGAATCCCGCAAGGACCTTAGCTCCGCCGCCAGGCCGGAATCGCGGGTGAAGCCGATCCCACCCCAACCGGCGGTCATGCATTTGCCCGCTCCATTAAAACTGACCAGCGCGACGTCATTGCCGGCGAGGCGGGCCAGGAGAGCCCGATTGGGGATTGTCCCAGCCATGTCCAAAATCCTGGACGTTTGCTCGCTCTTCGCCATGCTGCGGGATTGATCTGAGAAATCGTAGACGTGGCCGAAGACCTCACAGAAAACGGTACAGGTCGTTCCCTGCTGGGCCGACCCCAAAGATTCCCTGTTCATGAGAAAGCCATTCGGAGCAGCATCCACTAGCTGCCAGGCCAATCCCGAACTCGCGATCGCTTCGTGTACGCGTTTGCAGGTGAAAGCCGGTCCAATCACCCGGGTATCCGGTCCCGCTATGGCACGTAGCGTCCACAGGATTCCTGCGCGCACGGATGGTAGCCAGATCGCATGGGCCACGCCCAGCTTTTGCGAGAAGCTTTCCTCGATCTCGTCGATGCGTGGGCGCCGCCCGTTGCCGAGGACGGAACGGACAACCGGACCGAGTCCGAACGGTGGCCGGTGCCTGGGGATCATGGCCGCGTCCGACCCTGTGCCTCGTTAAGACACCCGCGCAGATGGCGCGCCAAATCGTGGATATGTTCGGTTCGGCACGTCTCGTGCGTGCCCGGAATCCTCTGGATCTCCACGCTTTCCGTCTCCTTCACTTTGCCCCACCAGAGTCTCCGGCTATCGTGGTTGTCCCTCGCAAAGAGATAGGTCACCTTGCCTGGGTATGGGCGAGGAACGTAACCCGAAACCGCCCAGATGAACATGGCCAACCAGTCCTGACGGAGAGCTCCAGCGGCCGGCAGGAGCGAAAAACGCCGCGGATGTTCCTCACGCCAGCGTTGCATGAGTCTGTCCGCATGCTGGGTGTACTCATCCCGCGACCGTCTTAGAACTCTCGATACATGGCGCAACAAGAGGAACCGGTCTAACTGTGTGCCCGGGCCGAGGTGTAGCAAGTTGCCAATGCGACGGATGAAATTACCGGTGAACCTGATCGATTGGATAGACCCGGCCGTCGGATCTATGAAAACCAGGAGGTCAACCGCCTGACCCTGCGCTCGAAGTTGTTGAGCCATCTCATACGCGACAAGGCTTGCACCACAGAAGGCCCCCAGGAGGACGGGGCCTTCAGGCTGGACGGCACGGAGCGACTCAATGTAGTCCGCCGCCATCGCCTCGATCGTCGGCGGTGCCGGCAGATCGTCGAAGCGATACGGATCCAGTACGTAAAACGGCTGGTCTGATCCTAGGTCGCGGGCTAAGGTGAAGCAATAGAAAGCGCCCCCTTGCCAATGAACGTGCAAGTAGAAGAATGGCCGCTTGGAACCACCAGGCTGAACCGCAACCAGCGGAGCACGGGAGTTGGCAGAGGACAGAGGCGCGGCAACTTTCGGCTTCAGCTGGGTGATGGTGTTCAACGTCGTTGCCGGGAGTTCCCCACGCAGATACTTGTCGAGGAGAGCACGCTTGGCTCCTGGCACGTCGGGGGTCTCTGGCATCACCTCGTTCCTCTTTGCCATCACCACAGCACTGGCAAGGCAGCCAGGCCTCTCAGGCCGAGGTTCGGTCGCCAGGTCAAAGGGCCGGGTCGAAGCCGAAGGTTGGGAAAGCGGCGAAGCAAAGTCGCGAACGCGATCTGGCCTTCGATGCGTGCCAGTGGAGCGCCAAAGCAGAAGTGGCCAGCCCACCCGAAGGCGACGTGCCGGTTGTCGGGCCGGCAGATGTCGAGCCGGTCCGGGTCGGGGAAACGCGCGGGGTCGCGATTGGCGGCACCCATCACGGCGATGACCGCCTGGCGCTTGCGGATGAGTGTCCCGCCCAGCTGTATGTCTTCCGGGGCGAGCCGAGCCGTGTGCTGGCTGGGGCTCTCGTAGCGCAGCAGCTCTTCGACGGCGGACGGGGTAAGGGATGGATCGTCCCGAAGCTTGTCCAGTTGATCCTGATGGCGTAGCAGCGTCAGCACTCCGTTGCCAATGAGGTTGGTCGTGGTCTCCTGGCCTCCGACCATGGTCACAATGGTGTTGGCGATCACCTCGTCCTCGCTCAACCGGTCGCCCTCCACCTCGACGGTTGCCAGGGCGTGGATCAGGCCCTTGGTGGGGTGATCCCGGTCACGGCGCACGGCAGCGCGAAAGTACGCCGTCATATCGTCCAGGCTTCGCAGCAACCGCGAGACGCGATCGGGATTATGTTGGAAATTGCCCAGCACTTCGGCGAAGTCCTCCGACCATGCTTTGAGCTGGTCGCGGTGCGTCGGCGGGACACCCAGCATTTCCGCGGTCACAATCGCCGGCAGCGGATACGCTAGGTCGGCGATGATGTCCATCGCGCCGGCCGCGGCTACTTCGTCCAGCAGGTCTTCCACGATCTCCTGAATGTGGGCGCGCACGCGCTCCACTCGGCGGGGCGTAAAGGCCCGGGCCGCCAGGCTCCGCACGCGGGTGTGGGCTGGAGGGTCCAGGAACAGCATCTGCCGGACCATAACCTGGGCGATGGGGCTTAGCTCCGCCATTCCCATCGCAGCCAGCTGCTTCGGGGTGGGTGTACGGTCGGCGGAAAACCGCTGGAGGACCGCGACGACGTCGGCATAGCGAGTGACCACCCACGCGTGTAGGAATGCGTCCCAATGCACAGGGTCCTCGGACCGGAGCCGCTGATAGAGCGGATACGGGTTGGCGAGCACCTCCGGTTCGAGCAGATGGTAGAGGCTAAGCGTCGGGTCTGCCTTTTGTGTCTGGGGAAGAGTCGCGGTCATCGCGGTCGCCTAGCGCGGCAGGGTCTCCCGGCGCTCATGCGAGGAGGAGGCTTTCAGCCTCCCCCTCGGTCATGGCTTCCAGCTTTCTGAGAACAAGCTGTTCGATCTCCGCCGATAGTCCCGAAATCGTCGGGATGTCGAAGAGCGTGCGTAACGTAAGTTCGACGCCGAACGCTTCATGGACCCGGGCGAGCAGTTGCGCCCCCAGCAGCGAGTGGCCGCCCAGCAGGAAGAAGTTTTCCTCCATCCCGACCTGCTGGAGCTGCAACAATTCAGCGACGATCCCGGCTAGTCGCTCCTCGATGATTGTTCGGGGGGCCCCCACCGCGCCATCTCGGGCAGCATTTTCAGCACCAAGCGCCTGCAGGGCGCTACGATCCACCTTCCCGTTCGTTGTCAACGGCAAGGCCTGCAGCCGGATGATCGCCGCGGGCACCATGTAGTCGGGTAGCCGCGTCCTGAGGAAATTCCGCAGCGCTTCGACAGTTGGCTGCGAGTCCGGCAGCGGCACGAAGTAAGCCATCAGGCGCCTTTCGCCCGGCGAGTCTTCGCGAGCGACGACGACCGCCTGCTGCACCTCGGGGTGTTCTCCCAGCACTGCCTCGACCTCGCCCAGCTCGATCCGGAGGCCACGGATCTTCACCTGCTGGTCGATTCGACCGATGAACTCAAGATCTCCATCTGCCCGAAGACGCACCAGGTCGCCGGTTCGGTAAAGACGTGCGCCCGGCATGTCGGTGAAAGGATCCGAGATGAACCGCTCCGCCGTGAGCTCCGGGCGGTTCAGGTATCCACGGGCGACGCCGCGGCCGCCGACGTAGAGCTCGCCGGCGGTGCCGGGCGGGACCGGTTGTAGATTCTCATCGAGGACGTGACCCTGCGTGTTAGCGATTGGTCGCCCAATTGATGGCAGAGGGCTCCCCCCGTTTGCCGGGGGTACCCACCCTGAGGTAGCTACGACGGTCGTCTCGGTCGGTCCGTAGTTGTTGACGACCGCAAAAGGCAGCGTCGATGGCGGGTACCGGTGCAGGGTGTCCGCCCCCGTCAGCAACACCCGGAGCGAGGTCTGCGCCGGCCACTCCAGCGTCATGGCGGCCTCGGCGATCGGTGTCGCCAGGAAACAGATGGTGATCTCATGCCTCACCAGCCAGTCGCGGAGGAAGCGGGTATCCATCCGCGTGCGATCATCGGGAACATACACGCTGGCCCCCGCCGTAAGGTATGGCCACAGTTCCCACACTGCCGCGTCGAAGGCCGGGCTGGCAAGCAGCGTTGCCCGGTCCGATCGCGTTACCGTGAACGCCTGCTGGTGCCAGTGGACGAGGTTCAACAGCGCGTCGTGCGTGATCTGGACCCCTTTGGGACGACCTGTGGACCCGGACGTATAAATGACGTAGGCAAGGTTGCCTGGAGCCGCACCGCCGGGTGGGGGGTGCGGCTCCCCGGGAGCAAGGGATGTCGCCCTGGAGTCCAGGCTGACCACATGCCACGCACCCCTGGGAAGCGACGCGGCGAGCCGTGGTTCGGTCACGAGGACCCGTGCTCGGGCATCTTGCAGCATGAACACGAGCCGCTCGCGCGGGTAGCCCGGATCTAATGGAACGTATGCGCCTGCCGCTTTGAGGATTCCCAGCGCCCCAACCACCAGCTCGATGGATCGCTCGAGGCAGAGACCGACCAGCACCTCGGGGCCTACCCCAAGGGCGCGAAGGTGATGCGCCAGCTGGTTGGCGCGCGTGTCTAATTCCTGGTACGTGATTCGCTGGTTGCCGGCAACAACGGCGATCGCATCGGGCGTCTCCGCGGCGCGTGCTCCTACCAGCTCAGGGATCGTTACGTCCTGCGTGGAATTCCGGCGCTCACCCGTCTCGATTTTCGGCACGTTGAAGGTCCTTCGTGCCTTCCTTAACCTGCCGACACGGCCCTGAGGGTCTCGCGTGTGCTGACGGTCAGGTCCCGGGTCGCCAGCCTGCTAATCAGGTCGAGAGGAAGGTCGACCGGCACACGAATCCCGCCGTTCGCGAGTGAGAAGCTCGCCGCTTCGAGCACGGCAACGACAACCACTCCTTGGGCGGCATCGGTGAGTGGCCTGGTGCCGCTGCGAACAGACTCCACGAAGTGCTCGGACTGCAACCGGAGCGGCTCTTGCCATGGAATGTAGGGAGCGACCATCTCGCCATAGCGATAACTTAGCTGGAATTCCCCGAAACTATCCGTGATGGGCTGCTCGACTCCCGTGTTATAGATGCGAACCTTTTCGGCAAGGGAGACATCGTTGTAGACGGCCATCTTCCGATCGCCGACGATCGTCAGACGCCGCACCTTGCACGGGTCGAGCCAGCTGACGTGGGTCTGGGCCTTGACACCGCCTTCGAACTGCAGCTCGATGTAGGCGACGTCATGAATCCCGGGCTGAACGCAGGCACTTCCGCGGGCACTGACCACCTGGGGCATCCGCTGCAACACGTACCAGAAGATTGAAATATCATGCGGTGCCAGGTCCCAGATGACGTCCACATTCTGCTGGAACTGACCGAGATTCAATCGGGCCGAGTCGACGTAGTAAATCCGTCCCAGCTGCCCTTCATCAACGAGCTTCCGCAGGGTTTGAACGGCCGGATTGTAGAGGAACGTGTGGCCGACCATGAGGACCCGTTGGCGCTCGTCGGCCAGACGCATGAGCTCAACGGCCTCGGCGACCGATCTTGCCAAAGGCTTCTCTACAAGTACATGCTTCCCGGCCAGCAGTGCGTCCCGAGCTAGTTCGTAATGGGTGTCGATTGGGGTGGCTACAACCACACAATCGATGTCTGCCTGGAGAAGAGCGTGATGATCGGCGACGGTCTTCACCTTTGGGTACTGACGACGGACGTACTGCCTCCGGTCGAGCCGCTTTTCCGCGACAACAACGAGTTCGGCGTCCGGCATTTCGTTGAAGTTCCGAATGACCTGTGGTCCCCAATATCCGCAGCCAATGACCCCCACGCGCACGGATCGATGTGAAGGATTTGGGCGCGGGCGGCTCACGCCGTTGGGGGGTAGGGATCCCATTTTGCCGAGGGGGCCCATGCTACTGCGATTTGTAATAAGAAGAGCCTCCGAGCCTGGCCCCACGGTGCCATGACCTACCCTGATCTGCCCGGAACGTCCCCTCCGGCAACTGAAGAATACCAAGAGTTAAATTGTTGTCAAGATTTTGCGCCACTCCCTGAGACTTTGTCAGTTCCGTGACCAAGTCAACGTATAGTGCCGCTTTCCAAGGCGCCGCTGCGCGCACGAGCCCTGCAAATGTTGGACTCGCGGTGCCCTGGATTGGGAAACACTACTCGCAGTGGCTCGACCGGCATTCAGGCGTTCGCGGGCCTGCGAGAGATACGGGGCCCGCGGCTGTAAATCCCTGCTTACCTCTTTGGGTCTTGGTTTACACGGATCCTTCGCGAGGCGGCAGCGGCCACAGCCGGGGCTCCCGATACAAACGACGCGTATTCGGACCGGTTAGCATCCGGAAACCAGTCGGGCCTAGTGTGGTCACCATTACGGGCGTCAGCGAGCCGCAAATCCGGTGGGCGCTAGCTGACCTTTCAGGCGGCGCCTCCTGATGCGATTCAGCGGTAATGTCTCGAGAAGTTCCTTCCGCCGTCTGTGGGGTAATCCCCTCCCCCCTTGAGGAGGGCAGGGTGGGGGCGCGAAGCCAATCCCGGCAAGAAGAGCCGGAAGGCAGCGCCCGTCCCATTTTGATCGAGCAGCAGCAGGCTGCCGCCGTGCGATTCGGCGATCGCCCGGCTGAGGGCGAGGCCCAGTCCGGCGCCGGCGGTGTCGCGCGCACGCGCACCATCCGCCCGCGCAAACCGTTCGAAGAGCACGGAGCGTGCCGCCGCTGGGACCCCGGGCCCCTGATCGCGCACGTCGATGTTCCAGCCGCCGGCGGTGGGAGCTCCGGTCAGCTGGACCGCCGATCCTTCCGGGGTGTGACGGGTCGCGTTGTCGATGAGGTTGTCCATCACGCGGCGGAGCAGGTCGGGGTCCGCCCGGACACTCCCCGAATCGGGCGCCTCCACGTCGACCTGGACGTGCCGGCTCTCGGCAACCGGCCGCCAACGCGCCGCCGTCTCGTGGAGGAAATCGGCGACATCGAGAGTCGTCTCCGCCGGTCGCAGCGCTCCGGCGTCCGCCCGGGCCAGCATGAGGAGCTGGTCGACCATTCGGCTCATGTGCTCGACCTCGGCTTCCAGCCCGCGCAGGACCTGTTGATACTCGGCCGACGTGCGCGCCCGCGCCAGTGTGCCTTCCAGCTCGCTGCGCATCAGCGCCAACGGACTGCGCAGCTCGTGTGACGCGTCCGCGGTAAAGCGCCGCAGACTCTCGAAGCTTGCCTCCAGCCGGGCGAGCATGCCGTTGAAGGTCTCGACCAGCTCACCGAGCTCATCAGGTGGGACCTTGACGTCCACCCGCCGGTGGAGCTCGTTCTGGCTCAGCGAACGCGCGGTCGACGCGATGCGACGTACCGGCTCGAGGATGTTGCCCGCCAGACGGTGCGCGAGCAGCGTTCCCGCGAGCACAACGAGTGCCGAGAGCACGGACAGAAACAGAATGGTTTGATTCAGGGCCGCCTGGAGCTCGCCGACCGAGCGGCTGACGATCAGGACCGCTGCCGGTGCCGTGCTCGCCTGCAGCCGTACCGCGTAGACGAGCCGGGGCACCCCCCGGCTATCGCGGACGCTGAACGGCGGATCGGGGGTCGATTTCGTCCTCGCCGTTGCCGCGATGCCGGTAAGGGTGGCATTGGAGAGGGCCTGTCCGGGCGACGGGGTGATCGTGCCGTCCGCCGCGACGATCGCGGCCTCAACCGCGACTCCCTGCTGGGTCTCCGTCGGCAGATCGCCCGCGCCGAAGCGCACCTGGCCGTTGACGTCGTCGATGCCGTTGACGATCGTGTTCGCCTGGGAGATGAGGACATCGGCCGCCGCGCTCGTCTCCGCCCGCGACAGGGCGAGATACAAAGCGATGTCGGCCACCACGATGGCAATCGCCAGGACGGCGGCGAAGGCGAGCGTGAGACGGATGCGGGTGCCGGCCAGCCACCGCCTCATGGACGCGGTTCGAGACGGTACCCAGCTCCGCGGACGGTGACGAACGGGTCGCCGGCGCCCGCCGTGGCGAGCTTGCGGCGCAGCCGTCCCATGTAGACCTCGACCAGGTTGTGCCCGCCCTCGAAGTCGTAGTCCCAGACGTGATCGATGATCTGGGCCCTGGTCAACAGGCGGCCGGGGTGATGCATAAAGAAGTCGAGGATGGCGAATTCCTTGGCGGTCAGCTCCACGTAGTTGTTCGAGACGTTGAGGGTATGGGCGGCGGTGTCGAGAACGATGCTGCCCGCCGTGAGCACCGAG
>JALZAV010000023.1:0-210 GCA_030948145.1 Candidatus Dormiibacterota bacterium | reverse complement strand
AGGTTCGATCGGGCAGGTGTCGCCGGGCAAGCGCCCTGATGCGCGCCAGCAGTTCGCGCATCGCGAACGGCTTGATCATGTAGTCGTCGGCGCCGGCCTCCAACCCTCGCACCCGGTCGTCGACCGCATCGCGGGCGGTCAGCATCAGGATCGGCGCGCTCACCTTCTGCTGGCGAAGCTGGCGGCTGACCGAGAGTCCGTCCGCGCCGG
>JALZAV010000196.1 GCA_030948145.1 Candidatus Dormiibacterota bacterium | reverse complement strand
AAGCCACGCCGAGGACCCGCCTGGGGTCGTTACCGGCGACGGGGAATTTTCGGGTCGCGTGATCGCGGTCGCTGACGGGCTGCGGTCGGCAATGCGCCACCAGCTGGGGCGAACCATCGGGCCGCTGCCGCCACACCGCTACGGGATCGTCGGACATGTCGCCGTCGACGGGCAACCTGACCCATGGGTTCGGATTACGATCGATCGCGGCCTGGAGGTCTACGAAGCCCCTGTCGAGGATGGCGTCCGCCTGGTCGCGCTGCTCTGTGACCACCACCGGATGAAGGAATTCGCCGGACAGCTGGAGACGCGCTACCGCGCGGTCGTGGGACAGCTCCGCCCCAATCTCGCGGGGGCGCCACCGGTCGGCCCTGTTCGGGCCGTCGGTCCCTTTCGCTATCGAGCCACCACGGTGGCCGCCGACCGTGTCTTCCTGGTCGGTGACGCGGCCGGCTTCAGCGACCCGATCACCGGCGAGGGTCTTGCGTCCGCTTTTCGGCAGGCGCGCGCCTTCGCGGCCTGCCTCGACCGGCAGTCGCCTGAACTCGCGTACCGACGCGCCTACCGCGAGATCACGCGCGACCCCCGTCGCGTCGCCTCGCTCCTGCTCTACCTACGGGGGAAACCGGGCCGCGTCCAACGCGGCGTTCGTGGCCTTGCCCACGCGCCGCAGGCGATGAGCAAGTTGCTCGGGGTCAACTTCGGGTACTGGGGCTTTACGCGGATCACGCCCCGCGACTGGCTGGCCCTGCTCAGCGGGCTGTAGCGGCGCGCCGCCTCGGTAGGAAGCGACGCTTCCATCCCATCCGTTCCTGGTAGCCAGGAATCGCGTCGAGCAGTCGCTCCTCGGCCCTGATCCTCCCGGCGAGCAGGGCGGCGTTGACGGAACCGAGTCCGATCGCACTCCAGTACGCACCACCGATCAGCGGAAGGCCGGCGAACTCCAAGCCGAGCGCCAGGTAATTGGGATGCCGGATGAAGCGGTACGGTCCGCGGTCGATGACGGTTTGATCCGGGGGGACGAGCGCGCGAACCGTCCAGGAGTCCCTGAGGCTGAGCACCACGCTGAGCCGGAGCGCCAGCGCCGAGAGGGCCGCGAGCCATCCGATCGTCGCGATCAGGCGCGGAACACGATTGCGACGGATCGCGCGCTCCAGCACCGGCACCGAGAACAGGCCGATGTTCGCGAGCACGATCCACCGGAACAGCGGTGCGGCTGCCTGCGGGACATGGCCAGCACGCTCCTTTATCCGCCGTTCATTCCGGCGCGAGTAGGCAACCTCTCCGAGCCGCTGGAGCCCGAAGGCCGCAAGGATCGCGAGATACCGACGGGTCGTGATCACTGAAAACGGACAAGGGCCAGCTCGATCGACAGGCCAGGCCCGAAGGCGATCGCCAGGCCACGGGCGGGCCGTCGCGTGGGACGGATGACCTCGAGGACAAAGAAAATCCCGGCACTCGAGGGGTTCCCGACGTTTGCGAAGACGGAGCGGGATGCCGCGAGCGTTGCGGCACCCAGGCCCAGAGATCGCTCGATGGCATCGAAGATTCGGGAACCTCCGGGGTGAGCGGCAACGAAGTCGAGGTCGGCGACTTGAAGGTCGGCCCTGGCGAGAAAGGCGTCGACAGCTTGCCTCAGGTGCACCGCGACAACACGAGGGAGGTCCCGACTCAGCACCACGCGCAGGCCTCCATCGCGGAGCTCATATCCCAGGTGTCTGGCACCTTCCGGAACGAGGCAGGAGGCGCTGTCTTCGATCACCCAGCCGGGCGACTCGTCCTCCGCCCGCAGAACGGCGCCACCCGCGCCATCACCAAAGACCATCGCGGCCAGCAGGTTGTCCCCGGACTGATCGTCTGGCTGGAACGTCAGCGAGGGGAGTTCCACCGCGAACAGCAGGACGGCCCGCTCCGGATACGCTCGGAGATAGTCCTGGGCTCGAGCCAGTCCGGCGACCCCGCCGCCGCAGCCGAGTTCCGTGATCGGAAGCCGGGCGACGTCGCTCCGGAGGCCAAGCTGCGGGATCAACCCGGCATCGAGAGAGGGGAGGATCACGCCGGTACACGACACCCCGATCACCAGCCCGATCGATGCGCGATCAATTCCCGAACGTTCCAGCGCATCGACACAGACCTGGCGGCTGAGAACGCGGGCGTGTTTCACGTAGGCATCGGTTTGCTGGCTCTGGCCCCGCCGCTCAACCAGCGTCTCCAGCGGTTCGGCAAAATACCGAGTACGGGAACCCTCGACCGGCGCCATGAGATGGCGCTGCCGACGGCCCCGAAGGCGACCCAGCGCCGCCCAAATGTCATCCGTCTCGACGCGGATCGTCGGGACGGCCGTCGCCAAACCAGCGATGGAAGCCCCGAGGCGCTGGGGATTCAATCGGATCAAATCCCGTTCGAGCGTGAGTTGAGCCACCATGAGCAGGTTACGACCGTCCGGCCCAGCCGTGCCTCGATGCCAGCAACTGGATCGACCCTAGCCGGCGCCAGCGCATTTGGGGTATTCGTGGTCGGATTGGCAGGGCCCAACGTATGCGCTAACGCGAGCGTTGTGCAGCTTCTTTGCCAGCGCCGCCGGAAAGCCTGCTGGGTCGGCGCGGCTCAGCTTCTGCTCCAAGAGCGTGAAACGCAACTGGTCCTTGAAGTCCTTACGGCTCAACCGATCGAGCGCCAGCTGGCGATCGACAACCCCAGCACCACCCACACCCGCCTCGATTCGTCGGACGGCGGCGTCGAGGTCGCCCACCGTCACCACGATGTGACGTTCCCTAGCCAACTCTTCGAGCGCGGCGTCTCGAACTAACTTCTTCAGGGCAGCGGTCTCGACACCTTTGAGGCGGGCGGCGCCCGCGGAGCTGCCCGGACCGACCTGCAGCCCGGCGCGTTCCAGGCGGTGCT
>JALZAV010000195.1 GCA_030948145.1 Candidatus Dormiibacterota bacterium | reverse complement strand
TGATCGATCGCCATAAATTAGACCCTCCGTGAGCGCGATAATTCGACGTGCGACTGTGATCGTAGGGGTCGCCAGCGACGCCGTCATTGGACGGCTGCGACGAGTTCCCGAGACCATTTTTGTGCACTCCGCCCAAACCGGCGGAAAGGAGCCCAAGATGAAGGAGCCGGAAGTATTCGTCCTCGCCGATCAGGCGCTGAACCGGGTGGTGGCCCAGATCAAGCCCGAGCAGTGGGCACAGCCGGTGCCGGAGGACTTCAGCCGGCGCGACACGAGCAAACGACCGAGCTTGCGCGAGGTCGTCAATTACCACGCCTACGAGGACGCCTGGGTCCCCGACATGCTGGCCGGTCGGACGATGGAGGAGGTCGGCAAGGAAAAACATAAGGGCGATCTCCTGGGCGACGACCCGGCCGGCAATTTCGCGAAGCTGGTCGAGCGTGCCTGCGCTGCGGCGCGGGCCGTGACCGACCTGGACCGGCCGGTTCACACCTCTTTTGGGGACTTTCCAACCCGGGGTTACCTCTGGCAGACGAACATGTTCCGCGGGCTTCGGGCGCACGACATCGCGCGGGCTATCGGGGTCGATGCCAGGCTGCCGGCCGACTTTGTGCAGGGCCTCTGGGACGAGATCAGCCCGCAGGCGGAGTCCTGGCGCAAGATCGGGGTTCTCCCGCGGGCGATCCCGGTGCCACAGGATGCGCTCCTGCTCGACCGCCTGCTTGGCCTGACCGGTCGCCGCCCGCAGTGAGTCGGCCCCTGCCACCACCCTGGTTGGTGCGCGGATTCATCAGATTCCGCAATATTGTGGGCCGCGTTCACACAGGAATGGCTCCTCCAGAGCTCATGTTGCTCGAGCGCAGTTTCGGTCTCGTTCAGAACAAGGCGCTGATGCTCGCGGCCGAGCTCGGAATCGCGGACCAGCTGGGGCATGGTCCCAGGACGGCCGAGGAGCTGGCCCGCCTTGTTGGGGCGGACCCGGATGCCCTGAACCGCATGCTCGCTTTCCTGGTCTCAGCGGGCTTGCTTGGACGATCCAATGACGGTCGTTACCGCAACAACGCCGCGTCGGACAGACTACGACGTGACCATCCGGCCTCAGTTCGCGACTGGATTCTGTTCAGCGGCGCGAGCTGGGTCTGGGACGCCTGGAACCAGCTGGGACATTCGGTACGGACCGGCGGTAGCGGCATGGCGCGGGCTCACAACATGCCCTTTTTTGACTACGTTGGCCACGCGAATCCGGCAGCAGGTGACGAATTCACCAGGGCGCTGGCCTTTTTCTCAAGGCTCCACGCTCCGATCGTGGCCCGCACCTACGACTTCTCATCGGTGCGCCGGCTGTGCGATGTTGGTGGGGGGAGTGGGATCCTCCTCGCCGAGGTGCTCAAGCGTTACCCGGACATCGAGGGAGTCCTGTTCGAAGTACCAGCGATGCTACCGGCAGCGAGAGAGATGTTGGCCGCTGAGGGTCTGGCAGATCGATGCGAGTTGGTTGGTGGCGATTTCTTCCAATCAGTGCCTGGCGGCTGCGACCACTACATGATGCAGGTGGTCCTCCACGACTGGGATGACAACGCTTGCGCCCAAATCCTGGGCAACGTCAGGAAGGTGATGCCGCCGCACGCGAAAGTTCTCGTGATAGAGGCTGTCCTCGAGCCGGGGTCGGAACGAGACAACTGGACCCTCCAGGCGACCGACCTGATGATGCTCGCCTTGACAGGTTCCGGGCGGGAGCGGACGAAAGAGCAATTCGCGGCGGTCTTTCAAGCCGCGGGGCTCAGCCTCAGCAGGGACCTAACGCTTCCCTCCTTGTCGCATCTCTTCGAGCTCACCGCCCGCGCCTCGTGATGCCAGCGATCATGGGGAAGGCGAGGGGAAGACCGAGCCGGATGGGAGGAGGCTCGGGTTCAGGTGATCGAACGTGACCGCGAAGTCACCCGTTCCCGTCGGCTTGTCCGGGATCACGGTGACACGGTAGAGATCCTTGAAAAAGCCGACGGCAGAGGTCCCAGCACTAGACGAGTCCTCCAACCAGCCTGATTTTGCCAGGGTGGTCCGGTAAAAGGGGATTACCCGCGCTAGATCGTTCGTCCTGAAGTCGCCAGTGATGCTTTCCGTGCTGGCGAGCCCGGGTCGCTCATCGATTAGGCGGGCACCGGGTGGTCGAGGCAGCGACTCGAGGAGGGGGCGGGTCAGATGGACGTCGGCCCCGCTGATGATGGAATTGAACAGCGCCGTCTGGATGAGGGCGTAGGCGACAACAACGCCCAGCAACACCGTCGCCGCGGCGCTGGTCAACCAGAGCGCGGCGCGGCGGTCGAGGCCTTCGCGGTGGCGCCGCCAACCGGTCCGGACCAGCTGCCACATCGTGACCACGGCAGCGAGCAGCACGGCCGCCCCGAGCACGTTGAGCCAGGGCCCATCGACCTGGAGGACGATCTGGTCGAGGCCGAGCGCCGCCGCCCCCAGCGTTGCCGCGTAGAAGAAACCGAGCGCGGGGACGAGGAATCGGGGCTCGTGGTTGTTGCCCACCTCGCCGGCCCCGACCGGCGCGTGCTTCAGGCCTCGGCCGGCTCTTCGGACGCCTGCTCCCATGCCTCGTAAAGGGCCCGCAGCCGCTCCGACGCCTCCCGGTGCGCGCGCGAGAGCTCCGAAACCCGGGCCGGGTCGTCGTAGGTCTGGTGATCCGCGAGCCGAGCCTCGAGGTCTCGCAGCTCCTGCTCCACCTCGGCGATCTGGTCCTCGACCTGCGCGCCGATCGCCGCGGCGGCCCTGAGCGCCGGCATCACTTTCGAGGGTTTTGCCCGGGCCGCGGGACTCCCCGAAGTGGGAGCCGCGTCCCGCGCCGCGGCTCGCTGTCGCCGTCGCTCGAAATCCGTGTAGTTGCCGAGATGCGTCGTCACCATGCCACCTTCGACGCTCCAGAGCCGGGTCGCGATCGCGTCGATGAAATATC
>JALZAV010000070.1 GCA_030948145.1 Candidatus Dormiibacterota bacterium | reverse complement strand
ATCGGCGCCGCCATCCTGCCCTGGCGACGGCCGGGCATCTTCAACAATTCGCCGATCGCCAATTTCCGGGTTGCCGGCATTCCGGTCATCACCGCGGCGGGCGTGATCACCGCCGCGTTCCTGGTGTTCAACATCGTGAAGTGGCTGACCGACTCGACCTACGGGATCGGCCTCAGCAACTCGAAGTCTCTGATCTACCTGGCGGCACTCTATGCGCTCGCGTTCGTCGTCTACGTCGCCGCCTTTTACTATCGGAAGCGGCAGGGCATCGACCTGCGGGCGATCCATCAAGAGATCCCGGTCGAGTAGTCGTCGTTGAAGGCGGAGGCCGGTGCCTCCGCCTTTCGAAAGGAGGAATCATTGTCGGTCCTGGACAGCGTTTTGAAGAGCTACCAGTCACCAACGCGGATGGTGCATGCCGTCGGCGCGCTGAGCGCGCTCGGCGATGAAGCAGCCGCGATCGGGATTAAGCGTCCCCTCGTGGTCACCGACCAGGGCATCGTCAAGGCCGGCCTCCTCGAGGAGGCGCTCAAGCCGCTGCGCCAGGCCGGACTTGATCCGGTGGTCTACGACCAGGTGCGGGCCAATCCGGGTATCTCCCTCGTCGATGCAGGCACCCGCTACTACCAGTCGGAGCGCTGCGACGGTCTGGTGGCGATCGGTGGTGGCAGCTCGATCGATGCCGCGAAGGGCATCGGCGTGGTCGTCATCCACGGCGGCAGCATCCTCCAGTACGAGTGGGGCAAGGATCCGATCCACTCGCGCATTCCGCCGCTGGTCGCGGTGCCGACGACGGCGGGCACTGGCAGCGAGGTCACGCTCTGGGCCGTGATCACCGACCCCGATCGGAGAATCAAATTCAACGTAGGCGGCACGCCCAACATCGCTTCGTGGGTGGCGCTCATCGATCCGGCATTGAGCGTGAATCTGCCATCGGGCGTCACGGCGGGAACGGGCATGGATGCCCTCACGCATGCCATCGAGTGCTACACCATGGCATACCACCAGCCGTTCACCGATGCCGTCGCCCTGCACGCCATGGAGTACTGCGGCCGCTGGCTGCGTGTTGCCTACGCGCAGGGTCACAACCTGGAGGCGCGCTACCACATGAGCATGGCGGCCATGCTGGCCGGCCTCGCCTACGGCACCGACTCGGCCGGTGCCGCCCACGCCATGAGCCAGAGCGCCGGCGGCGTCCATGATGCGCCCCACGGTGCCCTGACCGGGCGACTGCTCGCTCCGGTCATGGAATACAACTACGCCGGTGAACCCGAGCGCTTTGCCCGCATCGCCCGGGCGCTCAACCTCGACGTCGCCAACAAGACGATCTGGAAGGCGGCGGAGGTGTCGGTGGAGTATGTCTTTCAACTGACCGAGGACCTCGACATCCCCTCACTCAACGAGCTCGGTTTCTCGGAAGAGGAAATCCCGTTGCTCGCCCAGAAGGCTGAGGCGGACTCCCAAACGATTGGCAATCCCCGCGACGTCGATGCGAGAAATTACGAGAAGATTTATGCGCGCGCGTTTGAGTCGGGCCGTCATCGCAGGATGGCGAAGACGCTCGCGCACGCGGGCAGCTGAAACGATGTGGAAGAACCCCTTTAAGCCCTACGACATCCTCTCGGAGGAGCAGGTGCGGCAGATCGACGACCAGGCCATGCTTATCCTTCAGGAGATCGGTGTCGACTTCCTTCACCCACGCGCGCTCGACGCGTTTCGCGCTGCGGGGCTCAAGGTCGAGGAGCAGCGGGTCCGCTTCGAACGCGGCTTTATCGAAGAGCAGGTCAAGAAGGTCCCCGCGACCTTCCAGGTCCAGGCGCGCAATCCAAAGAACACGGTGACGCTCGGCGCCGACTACATGGTGACGGCGCCGGTCTACGGCCCGCCCTTCATCACCGACCTCGACCGCGGCCGGCGCAACCCGACGATCGAGGACTTCAACAACTTCGACAAGATGGCGCAGGCGACCCCGCAGATCCATTGCGCCGGTGGGACGATCGTAGAGCCTGAGAACGTCCCGCTGGAGACGCGCCACCTCGACATGGTCTACTCACACCTCCGCTGGACCGACAAGCCGTTCATGGGCAGCGTCATCTCCGAGGAGAACGCCCGCGACTCGATCGAGATGGCCTCGATCGTCTTCGGGGGCCGCGACAAGATCGAGACGACCCCCGCCATGCTGGCGCTCGTCAACGTCAACAGCCCCCTTCGCTACGACGACCGCATGCTGGGCGCCCTGATTGAATACGCCTCCGCGAACCAGCCGGTCATCGCCACACCGTTCCTGATGGCCGGCGCCATGTCCCCCATGGGACTCGCCGGAACGATCGCGCAGCAGACGGCCGAGGCGCTCGCCGGCATCGCCCTGATCCAGCTGATCCGGCCAGGCGCGCCCTGCGTCTACGGTTCTTTCCTGACCAACGTCGACATGCAGTCGGGCAGCCCCGCCTTCGGCACCCCGGAATCGGCCATGGGGATCCTCGCCAGCGCCCAGATGGCCCGGCATTACCGGATTCCGTTCCGGGGCGGGGGCGCGCTGACCTCCTCGAAGGGCCCGGACGCCCAGGCCGCCTACGAGTCGATGATGTGCATGTGGCCGACCGTGCTCGGTGGCGTGCATTTCGTGCTGCATGCGGCCGGCTGGCTGGAGAGCGCCCTGCTGGCCTCCTACGAGAAATTCATAATCGACGTCGAGTGCCTGCGGATGTTCGAGTGGATGATGCAAAAGGGCATCCCCTTCGACGAGGAAGGACTGGCGATGGATGGCATCCGCGAGGTCGGTCCTGGCGGGCACCACCTCGGCTCGGAACACACGATGCGGAATTACCGGACCGGCTTTTACCGCCCGTGGATCTCCTCGACTGAGAACTATGACCGCTGGCAACGAATGGGATCGCGCACCGCCGATAAGGTCGCGAATGAGAAATGGAAGCAATTGCTGAGCGACTATGCCGATCCCGGCATGCCGCCGGGCGTGGAGGAGCAACTGCAGGCCTTCATCGAGGCGCGCAAGGACGCCATCATGCATGCCACCGTCTGACACGCTCCCCGAGCACGCCCAGGTCGTCATCATCGGAGCTGCCATCGTGGGCTGCAGCGCGGCGGATGAGCTGACCCGCCGCGGCTGGACCGATGTCGTCGTCCTCGACCGCGGGCCCCTCTTCGCGACCGGAGGATCGACCTCGCACGCCCCGGGCGGCGTCTTCGAGAACAACGTGGCGCGGACCACCTGCCATTTCGCGATGCAAGCCGTCGAGGTTTACCGCGACCTGGTCGTCGATGGAGAGCATGCCTGGTGGGAAGTCGGGAGTCTCGAGGTCGCCACCACGCCCGAGCGATGGGAAGAGCTGAAGCGCAAGCAGGGGCATGCCACATCGTGGGGCCTGACCACCCGCCTGATCTCACCCGAGGAGGTCAAGCGGCTGATCCCGATCATGCGCACCGACCATCTCCATGGCGCCATCCATGTCCCAACCGATGGGGTCCTGAGGGCGGTCAAGGCCTGCCAGGCCCTGGCGGAGCGGGCGGCGGGTCGCGGCGCTCGCTTCTTTGGGCACACCGCGGTGACGGGGATCGAGGTCTCAAACGGCCACGTCCAGGCGGTGGTCACCGACCGCGGGCGGATCCGCGCCGAGCACGTGCTCTGCGCCGCCGGGATCTGGGGCCCCCTGATAGGCCGGATGGCAGGGGTGCCGATCCCGCTGCAGCCGATGCAGCATCTGGCCGCGACCACCGCACCGCTCCCGGAGCTGAGCCAGCAGACGGCCTGGCAGTCGATGCCGCTCATCCGTCACCAGGACCGATCGATGTACTTCCGCCAGGACCACCAGTCGATGCTGATCGGGAGCTACCGGCACGAGCCGGTGCCGGTCGATCCAGACGAGCTGCGCGTCAACTGGGAGGGGTCCAGCATGCCCTCCTGCGCGCCGTTCCGCGATGACCTGTTCGCGCCCGCGGTTGGCTACGCGCAGGAGCTGTTCCCGGCGATCCGAACGGCGACCATCGGGAACCGGCTTAACGGGATGTTTTCCTTCACGCCCGACGCCCATTCGCTGATCGGCGAGTCCCTGGACGTGCGCGGCTTCTGGGCCTGCGAGGCCGTCTGGATCACGCACGCTCCGGGCGCCGCCCGCGCCGTGGTCGAGTGGATGGTCGACGGGGCGCCCACGCTGGACCTGCACGAGGAGGACCTCAACCGCTTCTATCCCCACGCCTTCACGCGGCCCTACCTGCGGGCGCGAGGAGCCCAGAACTATCGCGAGGTCTACGACATCATTCACCCGATGCAGCCGATCGAGACGCCGCGACAGATCCGCGTGAGTCCCTTCTTTACGCGTCATCGCGACCTGGGCGGCGTCTTCTTCGAAGCGGCCGGCTGGGAACGGCCGCAGTGGTTCGAACATAACGCCGCGCTGCTCGGTGACGTGGAGGCACCTCAGCGTGAGGGATGGGCCGCCCGCTTCTGGTCACCGATCCAGGCAGCCGAGCATCGGGCAGCCCGCGAGCGCGTCGTGCTCTTCGACGCGACCGCCTTCGTCAAGGTCGAGGTCTCCGGCCGCGGCGCGCTCCCTTATCTGCAGCGGATCGCGGCCAACCAGATGGACCGGCCGGTGGGCACGGTGACCTACACGGCGATGCTCGACCATCGCGGCGGCATCATGACCGACCTGACCGTGACCAGGGTCGACGAGGACCACTTCTGGGTGGTGACCGGTGGTGGCGTTGGGATGCACGACTTCGCCTGGTTGCGTCGCCAGTTGCCGGCGGACGGCAGTGTCCGGCTGAAAGACCTCAGCTCGGGATGGTGTTGCCTCGGCGTCTGGGGGCCACGAGCGCGCGACCTCGTCCAACCGCTCGCGCAGGAGGATTTGTCCAACCAGGCGTTTCCGTACCTGTCCGCCCGGCCGGTCACGATCGGGAGCATTCCCGCCTACGCGATCCGGATTTCCTACGCGGGCGAGCTCGGCTGGGAGCTGTACGCGCCCACGGAGTACGGCGCCCGCCTATGGGACACGCTCTGGGAGGCCGGCCGGCCGCTTGGCGTCACCGCGATGGGCGGCGGCGCCTTCGACTCGCTCCGGCTGGAAAAGGGCTATCGGCTCTGGGGCGCCGACATCCATAGCGAGTACAACCCCTATGAGGCCGGCCTGGGCTTCGCGGTCCGGCTCTCGAAGGGCGACTTCATCGGCAGGTCGGCCCTCTTGCAAGCCAAGGAACAGGGCGTTACACGAAAGCTGTGCTGCATGGTCTTCGATGACCCGTCAGTGACGGTGATGGGCAAGGAACCGATCTACGACGGCGCGCGCGTGCTCGGCTTCGTGACCAGCGCCAACCACGGCTACACCGTCGGCAAGAGCATCGCCTACGGATACCTGCCGATCGAACACGCAGCGCCGGGAAGCCGCGTCGAGGTGCAGTACTTCGGCCGGCGCTTCGCTGCCGCGGTCGTCAAGGAGCCGCTTTACGACCCGGAGATGGCACGCCTCAAGGAGCTGCCGGTCATGGCCGGGACGGGAGGGACACGATGATGAAGATCGCCGACAGAGTCGAGACATTGAAAATGTTCGTCGGCGGGCGCTGGACGGAATCGGAGAGCGGGCAGACCTTCGAGGCGACCAGCCCCTCGACCGGGGACGTGATCGCCCGCCTTCCCCAGGGTACCCGCGCCGACGCGAGCCGGGCCGTCGAAGTCGCGTATCAGGCGCGAGGCGCGATGGCGTCTCTCGGCGCCTTCGAACGCGCCACCCTGCTCCATCGGATCGCCGAGGTCATAGAGCAACGTCGCGAGGAACTGGCCCGCTGGCTCAGCCTCGACCAGGGCAAGCCGTACAAGGCCGAGGCCCTCGGCGAGGTCTCGGAAGCGATCGAGTATTTCCGCATCGCTGCCGAGGACATCAAGCGGCTCGAGACGAACGTCATCCCCTCGATGAGCAAGAACAAGTTGGTCTTCACCTTGCGAGTCCCTCGCGGGGTCTACGGCGTCATCACGCCCTGGAACTGGCCGCTGACGATGGCGACCGAAGTGATCGCCCCTGCGCTCGCGGGTGGCAACACGGTCGTCTGGGCGCCGGCGGCCTCGACTTCGGCGATCTCCGTGAAACTCATGGAGTGCTTTGCCGAAGCGGATCTGCCAGCTGGCGCGATCAACCTCGTCACCGGCCCGGGCGCGGTCGTGGGCGACGAGATCGCCGGCCATCCGCTGGTGGCCGGCGTCGGCTTCGTGGGGTCGACCGTCACCGGCCGGTCGGTGGCGCGTCGCGCCGCCGGCAAGCACGTGATGCTCGAACTCGGTGGAAACGGTCCAATGGTGATCTTCGATGATGCCCAGATCGATCGCGCGGTCGCCGGCACCATTACGGGGTGCTTCTTGTGCGCCGGGCAGAGTTGCACGGCCGGGGAGCGCATCCTCGTCCATCGCACCATCGAGGAGGAGTTCACGGCGCAGCTGATTGCTGCGGTGAAGCAACTGAGGCTCGGCGATCCGTTCGACGACGAGACGACGCTCGGCCCGCTGAACAACGAGGGCGTTGCCCTCAAAATGGAGGAACACATCAAGGATGCAGTCGATCACGGCGCGCGGGTTGCGACCGGCGGCGCCCGGGCAACGCGCTTCCCCACCCGGCTCTTCTACGAGGCGACGGTGCTCACCGGCGTGAATCCGGGCATGCGCGTGAGCCGCGAGGAGACATTCGGCCCGATCGCGCCGCTGATTCCGTTCGAGAGTGAAGCAGAGGCGATCGCCATCGCGAACGATTCCCCCTATGGGCTGCTCGGATCCGTCTATACACGCGATATCGACCGGGCGCTACGGTTCGCGCAGCGGATGGAGACCGGCTGGGTCAACGTGAACGAGTCCTCCAACTACTGGGAAGCCCACATTCCGTTCGGCGGCCGCGCGGGCAAAGAGAGCGGCATCGGTCGTGTAGGCGGCCACCGGGCAATCGAGCAGATGACGGACCTGAAGACGATCATCGTCGACGTCCAGGACACCTGACCGTTGGCCGCCCCCGACCGCACCGGGCCGCTCGCTGACGTCATCGCCGAAGCGGGACGGATTGCTGCGGCGGCTCGCGAGGCGAACGTGTCCGCCAAACTGGTCGGCGGCGTCGCGGTCAACCTCCATTCGCACAGCGCAACGCGGCCTCCGCTCAGGCGAAAGTACGGGGACCTCGATTTCGTGGCCGCCTCCAAGCAGCGCGGCGCCGTCCAGAAGCTTTTCGAGTCACTCGGCTACCAGGGCGACGTGCGCTTCAACACCCTCAACGGGCACCAGCGACTGCTCTACCTCGATGACCGGAATGGGCGCCAGATCGACATCTTCATCGACCGGATGCGGATGTGCCACGTGATCGAGCTTGCCGGCCGGCTGGGGATGGATGGACCCTGCCTTACGCCGGCCGACTTGCTGCTCAGCAAGCTCCAGGTCTACGAGGTCAACCAGAAAGATTTGGTCGATACCGTGGCGCTCCTCCTCGACCATCCGATTGCCGACAGCGACGAGGAGGCGATCAACGCGCCCTACCTGGCGCGGCTCTGCGCCCAGGACTGGGGACTGCACCGCACGTTGCAGATGAACACCCAGCGTGTCCGCTATGCGGCGCACCAGCTCGATGTGGCGGCCGGCCTGGTCGAGCAACACCTCGACCAGCTCTGGCAGGCGATCGACGCGGAGCCGAAGTCGCTCAAGTGGAAGCTTCGCAGCCGCGTGGGCGACCGGATGAGCTGGTACGAGCTACCCGAGGAGGTCCGTCAGCCGTACGAGAAGGCCTGAGGGCGCACCCCTCAGTACGATGACGCGACATGTTCTGGACGTTTGTCGAGCCGGCGCAACTTCGGGGCGGCGAGATCGTCATCGAGGGCAAGAAGGCGCATCACCTCGGGCGCGTGCTACGCATCCGAGTCGGCGAGCGAGGCGTGGCGGTCGTGAACGGCCGCGAACACGTGGTGGAGGTCGTCCAGATCGAGGGCAACCGCGTGGTGGGCAAGATCGACGAGGTCCGCCCGGTTCGCAATGAGCCCCTCATCGCCGTGACCCTGCTACAGTCGCTCCTCCCCAATCCCGATTTCGACGCCGTCATCGAAGGGGCGACTGCCGTCGGGATTTCCCGCCTGGTCGCGATCCAGGCGACGCGGTCGATCACCCGGGCAGGAGCGGATCGTCACGCCCGCTGGCAGACGATTGCCGAGTCCGCCGCCGAGCAAAGTCATCGGGGACGAGTCCCCGAGATCGCCGGGCCGATGCCCCTGCCTGAGGCACTGCAGCAGTCGAAGACCGTGCTGCTGGTTCTCGACCCGCGCGCCACGACGCCGCTGTCCGCGGCCGCCGCGGCGATCACGAGTGTCACGCTCGCGGTGGGCCCGGAAGGCGGCTGGACCGACGAGGAGGTGCGTGCGATGGACCGCGCCGGCGGGACCCGCGTCAGCCTGGGGCCCCGCATACTGCGTGCACGACTCGCGCCCGTCGTTGCCACTGCTATCCTCGTTCATCAGTCGTGAAAGTCTCCATCCAGACGTTGGGATGCAAAGTGAATTTCGCCGAGATGGCGGAGCTCGGCGATCGGCTCGCGCGCGCCGGCTTCTCGGTCTCCGAAACCGAGGACGCGCCCGACATCTGCGTCATCAACAGTTGCACGGTGACGGCGCAGGCCGACCGCAAGGTCCGCACGCTCGTCCACGGCCTTCGACGGCGCCATCCGGGGGCGCATCTGATCCTCACGGGGTGCCACGTCGACAATCCGAACCCCCGGGTCTCAGCCAGCTTGTCCGTCGACGCGGCGTTCGGTAACGCCAGGAAACGCGAGATTTTCGACTACATCGTGGCGAATTACCAACCGGCGTCGAGGGGCTCCACCAGCCTCAGCCGCTCGCGGTTCTTCTTGAAGGTGCAGGACGGCTGCAACCATCGCTGCACCTACTGCATCGTCTGGCGGACGCGGGACGCGTCCCGCAGCGAGGATGAAGGCCAGCTGCTGGAGCGGGCCCGGGGCGCCGTCACCGACGGCTACCGCGAGATCGTCCTGACCGGCGTTGACCTCGGGTCATACGGACGCGAGCGGGGCAGCTCGCTGGCCTCGTTCCTGCGCCGGCTCGTCGAGACCGCTTCCCCGGCCCGGATCCGCCTGAGCTCGATCAACGCCAATGACTTCACACCGGAGCTGATCGGGCTGATCGCGGAACCCGCCTTCTGCCGGCATTTGCACATCCCCCTGCAGTCAGGTAGCGACCGGGTGCTCAAGCGGATGGGCCGGCTCTATCGCCGGCGGGAATACCTCGACCTGGTCGCGGCGATTCGCGCCCGCTCGCCCGAGACGGCATTCACGACCGATGTCATCGTCGGATTTCCCGGGGAGAGCGACCAGGACTTCGCCGCCACCGAGGCGCTCGCGCGCGAGGTCGGGTTCAGCGGCATGCATGTCTTCCGCTACTCGGCCCGCGCTGGGACCGCGGCGCCTCGCCTCGGCCTACCCGTGGATGATCCCACCAGCCGCGACCGGAGCCGCCGGTTGCAGGAGCAGGCGGAGACGCAGCGGCGAGCGTACGAAGGGCGCTTTCTCGGACGCGACCTGCGCGTCATCTGGGACCGCCGGTTTCCGAACCGGATTCGGGGCCTGAGCGACAACTACATCACCGTCTATGCTCCAGACTCGGGCCAGCGGCTGGGCTCTGAAGGGACGGTCCGTCCACTCGCGGCCGCCGACGACGGACTGCTCGCCCCCGGCCGCTAAACTCCGACCATGCCCGAGGAATGCCTCTTCTGCAAAATCTTCGCCAAAGAGATCCCGGCACACGAGGTCTTTCGCGACGAAGAGAACGTCGCCTTCGACGACATCCGGCCGGTCGCTCCGACCCACGTGCTCGTGATCCCGAAAGCGCATATCTCTTCCGTCCATGAGCTGACGCCGGAAAACGAGGCGGTCGTGTCACGGCTGATCGGGGTGGCCAACCGAATCGCGGATGAGCGCGGCATTGCCCGCGACGGCTACCGCCTCGTCTTCAACAACGGACCGCAGGCGGGCCAGACCGTCTATCACCTCCATCTTCATCTTCTGGGCGGTCGGGCGCTGGGGTGGCCACCCGGGTAACACCGGCGGCCACGGATCGTCACGACGTCGTGACAAGCTTCGGCAGATGAGTCTCACGCGAAAGATGCCCCGTAATTGGACCGGGCTAGGGTTGATCTCAAATGCGTGTCCCCGGCCTGTCGGCGAATACCCCGGAAGAGAAGCGCCGGCGCCGCCGCGGCGGCTTCCTGCTCTTCTTCGCCGCGCTCGTCGCTCTCTTCTTCCTGGTACGCGCGATCCCGGCCGATTGGGAGATCGGACCGTTCAAGATCGATGCCAGCGGCAACGCCGCGACCCCGGACTCCAGCCTTTACTTCGCCGACGACCCGCATGCGCCCTTCTGGCTGCTGGTGCCGACCTTCAACCTGCCGCCGCGGTTTTTCGCCGCCAGGCCGCACGCGAGCGGACCGGCCGTCGCGCTCCGTCCCACCGTGAGCTCGTCCACGCCGGCAGGATTGCCGAGCACCGCGCCGACGCTGTCAGGAAGCGGGAGCCCGGCGCCAACGACGAGCGCGCCCGCCTCGCCGACACCGGCGCCCACGTCATCGGGCACACCCGCGCCGACGCCCACACCTACATCGACTCCGGCGCCGACGCCGACGCCTGCTCCGACGCCCACGCCCACATCGACTCCGGCGCCGACTCCGACGCCTGCTCCGACGCCGACGCCTGCTCCGACGCCGACGCCTGCTCCGACGCCCACCCCAACCCCGACGCCCGCGCCCACCCCAACCCCGACGCCCGCGCCGACCCC
>JALZAV010000022.1 GCA_030948145.1 Candidatus Dormiibacterota bacterium | reverse complement strand
CTGGCCGAGGCGGTGCCCTGATGGCGATCCGTCCTGACGACGCGATCAAGCCGCTGACCGTCCTGGAGCTCAATGGGCGGATCCACGACCTGCTCGCGGCGCGCTTTCAGAGCGTCTTGGTCAAAGGTGAGGTTAGCGGCGTGTCGCCGCGAAGCGGTCACGTCTGGTTCACGCTGAAAGACGCCTCGGCTGCGATCGGCGCGGTCGTGTTCAGTGGAACCGCGCGCCGGATGCCGTTCCTGCCGGAGAACGGCCAGGAACTCGTCGTCACTGGCCAGGTGGATTACCATGCCCTTTCCGGCCGCGTCACCCTGGTCGTGAGCAAGCTTGACTACGACGGGGCGGGCAAGTTGCGTGAAGCGATCGAAGTGTTGAAGCGCCGGCTACAGGCCGAAGGCGTCTTCGCGTTAGAACGTAAACGCCCCCTCCCATTCCTGCCGCGATGCGTCGCGCTCGTGACCTCACCCAGCGGCGCTGTCATTCACGACCTACAGCAGACGATCTGGGAGCGCTTTCCGAACGTGCCCCTGGTCGTCTACGCGGCCCTGGTCCAGGGGGTCGCCTCGCAACGGAGTCTGGTGGCGGCGCTGCGCCAGTGCGACCGCGACGGCGTCGCCGATGTTTGCATCGTGGCCCGTGGCGGCGGCAGCTTCGAAGAGTTGATGGCGTTCAACCAGGAGCCCGTTGTGCGCGCCATCCAGGCGATGCGTATCCCGGTGATCACGGCCCTTGGCCACACCTCGGACCGGACCCTGGCCGACCTGGTCGCCGACCGTGAGGCGCGAACGCCGACCGCCGCCGCCGAGTTGGTCGTCCCAAAAAAGCAGGACCTGCTGCGCCAGCTCAGTGAGCGGGGTGAGCGGCTGCAACGGGCAGGCCGGACGGTCCTGATCGGGCCCGGCCACCAGCTCGAGGCGCGGCGGCGCACGCTCGACCGGCTGACTCGCGAAACGGCCGAGCGCCGTCGCGAGAAGCTGGCCAACCTGGTCCGCCTGCTGCGGCAGCGCAATCCGGCGGAGGTCTTGCGCGGACGCGAACGTGCGCTCAAGGAATGCAACCGTCGCCTGGTGCATGCCGTCGAGCTGACGAGCCGCCGGATCGCCGCCGGCCGGGTGCGGGCCGAGGGTGGGCGGGAGCAGCTGTCGACGACGATCGCCCGCGCCCTGCGCGATTACCGCCGAGGCCTCGAGAACCGCGCCGCGCGGCTGCGCGCGCTCGGACCGGAACAGACCCTGGGCAGGGGCTACAGCATCTGCCTGGACGGGACTGATGGGCGGATCATCCGCGCGGCGGCCGAGACGGAGCCGGGCCGCGAGGTGAAGGTCATGCTGGCCGCAGGCAGGCTCGGCTGCCGGGTCGAGGAGGTGACGCCGTGACCGCGGTCGACCCGCAGCTCACCTACGAGCAGGCGCTGGCGCAGCTGGACCAGACGTTGCGGGCGCTCGAGGAGGGAAGCCTCAGCCTCGAAGCGGCCATCGAGGCGGTCGCGCGCGGCCGCGACTACCTGCGGCTGTGCGAGCGGAAGCTGGATGAAGCGCGCCAGCGGATCGAAAGCCTGCCGGTCCGCGATGAATCGGGCGGTGATGACGAGCCCCCACATCCGGCCAGCGTTGCCGACCTACGGGCGCGTCGTGAGGCAGCCCCGGGGATGCCTCAGGGCGAGATCCCGTTCTAAGCCGGCGGGCTTAGCCTTCGGGCTCGTCGCTCCGTCGCTCGTGCTCGACTTCGGGACGGGGCTCTGCCGGCGGCTGGCCCTGTTTGAACACACCCCACTCCTGCAGCGAGCGGCGCAACATCTCCGGTGTGGTCTTGTAGGCGGCGGCCAGTTGCTCGAGGTCGTCCCCGCGAAGCGTCACCACGGCGGTGTTGAAGTCGTGGCGCTGCTGCTGGAGCCGGGCGACATGGCGGGCGAGAATCGACCCCTGCCGCTCCGGCAGGCCCTGCAGTTGATTGAGGTCGATCGCCAGCTTGGGCGGGAGCGCCGGCTCCGTCATCGGTTCCAATTCCTCCGGCAGCAACTGGTTGACGGGGACGCTGTAGAGTGTGGCGATCTGGGCCAGGCGGGTCACCGAGATATTGCGGTCGCCGCGCTCGTAAGCAGCGAGCAATGATCCCTTGAGACGCTTGTTCGACAGCACCTCGACCTGCTGAAGGGTGAGACCACGCTGCTTCCGGAGGCTTCGCAGCCTGGCTCCGACCTTTCTTGAATATCCGTCCATGTATCCCCCTTGACTGTGTGTGATCAGTCTATCGCAGAACGCGACCTGATAAAAAACTGCGTCGACGAAGCCCGCCGGACAATGGCGGGGGGCTCGCCTGACGGCGACACCACCATCCGTGGTCGCCATTATGGCTGACGGATTTTACTCGTGTCAAGTGCTACTTACGCGCGCCAGCCCGCTTATTACAGGCTGTCCGGCCTCGTAGGCGGCTCGAAAGCGCGCCGCCGCCTGCCGGGTATCGCCCTCGGCCTCGAGCGCGCGCGCGTAATCGTAGGCGACGCGGGCGCGTAACTCAGGGCTGTCCACACCATTGGCCACCGCCAGCGCGTGTTCGAAGTGCCGGTGTGCGGTTTCCAGGCGACCCTGGGCGTGATGGACGCGGGCCGCCACCCGGTGCGCCGCCACCCTGGCGATCGGGTCGCTGGAGCGGGTGGCGAGATCGATGACATCGTCGACCAGTGATGCCGCACGGTCGAGGGCAGCTTGTTCCAGGGCGGCCTCGGCCATGCCCGCGACCAGCATCGGTAAGAGCTCACGCTCGCCCAACCGGCGGAGCTGCGCGGCTCCCTCGGTAAAGACCGCTTCGGCCTCGGCCGCCCGGCCCTGCCGGAGCAGCATGTCCGCCATGCTCAGTCGCAACTGGCCGGTCATCCGCACGTCCTGGAGTGTCTCGAAGATCCGAAGGCTTTTTTGCGCATAGGAAAGTGCCCGCGGATACTGACCCGTTTGCTGGAACGACATGGCCAGGCCTTCGTAGATGCCGGCCAGTGCGGGGAGGTCGAGGACTTGCTCGGCCGCGGCGATCGCGTCCGAATACGACGCAATCGCCTCTTCCGGCTGGCCCGCGACGTAGTGGAGGTTGGCGCGGTGGCCAAGGATCCGAGCCTTGAGGACCGGGTCCGTCAGGCCGGCCGCCTGGTAGAGATCGAAGGCCTGGTCGAAGCAACGTCCGGCCTCGTGCGGACGACGCATGGCGTAGTAGGCGCGTCCCTGCCAGTCGTAGAGCTCGGCGAGGAGGTTCGGAGCGTCGCTGCGTTCCGCTGCCGCGACGGCCTCGGTGAGCACCGGCATCGCATCGGAGGCCGCCCCCCGGCGGATGAGGGCCCCGGCCAGGATCATCTGCGCCCGTGTTCGCACCTGCTGCGGGATCTGGCGGCTGAGGATGGTGGTCATCAGCGATTCTGCCCGGCTGGTGTCGCCTTGATGGAGGCGCAGTTCCGCTTCGGCCAGGCTCAGTTCGATGGCGGCCGCCGACACCTCCGGTCCCTCGAGGAAATAATCGATCGGCTGCTGCAGGCGTCGCGCGATGACCTGGAGCGAGTGCGTTGACGGCTGGGCGCGGCCCAGTTCGACCTGGTTGAGGAAGGCTCGGCTGAAGTCGGACCCGGCGACGGCGGCCAGGCTCAAGCCCATCTCCTGGCGGGCTTTCCGGATACGCTGGCCCAGCGTACTGGGCGGAGAGGGCTCCCGTCGAGGACGCCCTCTCCCACCTTTAGTAAGCACGGACTACAGTCTAACCGGGCGCGATTGACATGAAAAGCCCCTTGTTAGGGGTTCGGCCAGGCAGCTTCGGCGCAGGCCACGATTGCGGAGGCGAAGGCGAGAAGAATCCACGGGTTGAAGAAACGCCGCACGGTTGCACCTCCAGGGAGAGGCCAGGATCCCATCGACGAGCCGCTCCGAATTCAGCTTAAGAAGGCATCGGACGCGGTAGGGTGACATCCCGTAACGGAATTCGTAAGGTAGGTCGCGGTCTGCTGACCCCGGAGCCGTCCTTATAATCGAAATCCGTTCACATGTCCCCGTAGCTCAGCCTGGATAGAGCACTGGCCTCCGGAGCCAGGAGCACAGGTTCAAATCCTGTCGGGGACACCACCCAAAACAAGTTTTGAACCGGGCTGCGCGAATTCGAAAAGCTGCCGAAAAGGATTATTAAGAGCCCATCCTCCAGCCGAGAGTTCGCGTCGACGGTCACCTTGGAGAAAAGAAGCTTCGCAAACTGCCGTCGCTGCTGGAGCGTTTCGCGCCGGTCCCCGATCAGGCCCAGCCCATTGCGTTTTGGTCTTCGATCAAACCCGTCGAGGCAGGTGTTCTGGCCGAGTTGGGCATCAGGACGCCTCTTCAGCCGCCGGTATACGACGTGCGAGGTCAGAGATAACCGACCCGCGTGGCCATCGGCATCGCTTGCCTGATCAACCGCAGAGCGCCCTCGTGATCATGGGCGTCTGTACGTGCCACCGCCTGTTCGAGAATCTGGGACAGCTCCTCTGGCGGCGGCTGCTTGTCCGCTCCCAAGATCGCTCGGACGTGCTTGATCACGGTCGACGCATCGTTGTGTTCCAGAGCAGCTCCCACCATCGGCCAGGCTGCTGCCCACGCGAAGGGATATTCGCGCGAACGCCGAGCCCACGCGTGCCACAGGTCTTGGGCCCGTCTCGCGTGCTCCTTAACCGCTTCGGAGCGGCGACCGCGCCATGCAAGCCAGGCGAGGTGGCCCTGTGCCAGCGCCTCGTACTCCAATAAGCCGGTCTTCACGGCCGCCTCCAGAGCGCGGTGGACGAACCGCTCAACTTCCCTTCCAACCCCCTGGTTTCGGAACGTGGTCGTGAGGTAGGCGAGTGAGGCTGTCCGTAACCAGGCATCCTGGTATCGCTCTGCCGCCGCCAGGCTGAGCCGCAGGTGGGCTTCGGCCGTGGATAAATCCCACCGCATCCATGACGTGAACCCGATCAGGAAGTTGGCATACCCGATCTTTGCCGGATCCGGTTCCGCCTGCATGCGAGCCATGTACTGGTTGACGTAGCTCAGCGTGCGGTCCGATGGCCTGTACCGCTCGAGTCGGAAGGCGAGGAGGACCCGTGCGTCGAGGAGCCGGCCACGCTGCATCGAAGTGCCGTGCTCGTCGATGACTGCCGCTACCTGGTCCACAAGCCTTGTGAGGTCATCGACATCGCCGCGGAAGTAATGGAAGCGGATTCGTGTCAGCGCCAGCTCGATCCACTCGTGCCACCAACCGAGTGAGCGGTCGGGGTAGCCGTCCAGGGCAGTCGTCGCCGCGTCGAAATCCGCGCTGGCACGATCGTCCCGAAGGCGTAACCGCCAATTGTCAGCAGATTTGCGCAAGAGGCGTGCCCGGTCGATGTGGTCGCTGAACGACGAATGTTCCAGCGCTCGCTCGTACCCGGCCTGGGCCGCCTCATGCTGCCCCGTAATGGCGAGGAGGTCGGCCAGCGCTTCATTGAGCCGTCTGGACCGGTCCGCGTACCAGGCAGGCCGTTCGTCGGCGAACCGCTGAGTCTCGAGCAGCGCGAGTCCCCGCTGAAGCTCCTTAGCCGCTTGCGCGGCGAGGTTATTGCGGGCTGCCTTTTCGCCGGCCTTGAGCCGATAGTCGACCGCCAACGCCACATCTCCTGCCAGGTCGTAGTGATGCGCCAGCTCTTCGACGTGCGCGTCGACTTCGGCGGGAAAGAGTCCCTCGATTGCTGCCGCGACTTCCCGGTGCAGCCGCGCACGGTCGGAGCGCAAGAGATTGTTGTAAACCGTCTCCTGGGTCAGCACGTGGTGAAACGTGTACTCGGGATCCGGTCCCGGACGCTCGATCGAGATCAGGCTTCGCTGTTGCAGGTCGTCGAGCGCGCGATCGAGCTCCCTGCTTGCGACATGGACCACTTCCATAACGCGGCGACGGAAGACGCGTCCGACGACCGAGGCGAGTTGCAGGATCTGCCGGCTCTCGTCGGTCAGTCGGTCAACCCGACCCTGGATAACGGTTTGCACCGCTTCCGGCACCGGGAACCGTTCAATGCCGGTTCCAGCTCGGAACCGCCCACCCTCCTGAACGATCAGGTCCGACTCGATCAGCGACCGAACCAATTCCTCGACGAAGAAGGGGTTCCCCTGGCTGCGGGTGAGGATTCGGTCCCTGAGCCCGGCCGGAAAATCCTCAACCTGTAAGAGGGCATCGATCAACTCCCCACTTTCCTCGTCCGAGAGTTCACTCATCCGAAGTTCCAGGTGGGTGTCCCGATGCGCTTGACGCACTGCCTCGGTCAGCCGTGAGCAGGGCTCGCTCTCAGGTCGATAGACGCAGATGAGAAGGAGCGGAGCAACTGTGGTGAGATGCATGAGACATGGGAGCACTTCCTGAGACAGCCCGTCCGACCAGTGAAGGTCCTCGAGGACTAGCACCAGCGGTCGCTCGCGGGCGGCAGCCAGGAAGAGGAGCTCGAGCGCGCGGAACATCCGATTCTTGAGCTGATCGGGGGTGGCGCCGGTCAGGCGCTGGTCCCAGTCTGTACCGAACCGGACTCCGAGCAAGCTGCCGATCACTGGGGCGACATCCTCGACGGACTCACTTGGGATTGCGCCCAACTGCACGAGCGCGGCCAACCTGGTGCGGACGCGATCCCCTCGCTGCTCATGATCGAGATCATTGGGAATGCCGAAATAGGTGCGGAGGGCATCAATAAGGGGGGCGTAGCTCACCGGAGACGTCAAACTCAAGCACCGGCCTTCGAGCCATCGCGCGGACTCGCCGGTTGTCTCAACCTGCCGTTGCACCTCGGTAAGAAGCCGGGATTTCCCAAGACCCGCCTCACCAATGATCAGGACAACTTGTCCCTCACCCGTTCGAAGCCGGGCGACGGCGGCCAGTAGGGACTTGACCTCTGCGTCGCGGCCAATCATCGGCGCTCGCCGCCCCTCGAGGCCCCGAACTCGTTCGAGGCGCGAGAGCGGCGCCACAACGTAGAAAGCGCGCACCGGTTGCGATAAACCCTTGACACGGAGATCCGTTGGCCGAAACTCGAAACTGCGACGAGCGTGGCGTTCGACGCTGTCGCCAACCAAGACCTCGCCTGGCTGGGCGCTTGCCTGGAGCCGAGAGGCAAGGTTTACCGCAGGACCCATGGCGGTCAGCTCGCGGTGCGCCGATGTGCCGACGCTGCCAAGGTAGACCTCGCCGCTGTTGATCCCCGCGGTGGATCGCAACCCGAGTTGGCGCAGGCGTTGCTCGATCTCGAGCGCGGCCAGGATCGCTCGCTCCGGATCGTCCTCGTGGGCCTCAGGTGCGCCGAAGTACGCGAGCAACCCGTCGCCGAGAAAACGGTCGATTTTCCCGCCGTAGCGGAAGATTGGACCGGCCATCTCGGCCAGGGCTTGATTCATCAGCTCAGCGGCCGACTCCGCGTCGAGCTCTGCCATCGCTTTGACGGAGCCGCTCAGGTCAGCAAATAGCAGTGTGAGAAGTCGGTTTTCACCTACGAGCGGTGTGACGGCCGGATCTGTCAGCCGCTGCATCCCACACGTGCCCCTGTGCTTTCCTGCGGCCAGCATACACTGGTGTTCCAAAGCTAAGGAGGGTAGCCATGATTCTTGTAGTGGGTGCGACCGGAAGTCTCGGGGGTAGCATCGCGCGTGCCTTGCTCAAGGAGGGCAAACAGGTCCGAGCTCTGATCCGGCCTCAGTCCGATGGCAGGGCATTGATCGAACTCGGCGCCGAGCCAGTTGCTGGAGACCTGAAGGATCCGCGATCGCTCGCGCAGGCGGTCCAGGGAATTGAGACGCTCATCACGACAGCCAATTCGGCGCAACGGGGAGGCGAGGACAATCCGGAAACGGTCGAAGACCAGGGGAATCGCCATCTCATCGAGGCCGCCGCCGGCGCCGGCATCCGCCAGTTCATCTTCGTCTCGGCACTCGGTGCCGACCCCGCCAGCCCGATCCCGTTCATGGCAGGCAAAGGCAAAGCCGAGCTATATCTGCGCGCAAGTGGGCTGACGCACACGATCCTGGAACCGAACCTGTTCATGGATATCTGGCTAGGCATGCTTTTTGGTATGCCGCTCGCTCAAGGACGTCCGGTCACACTCGTCGGCGAGGGGCGCCGAAAGCACAGCATGATCGCCCAGGATGATGTTCGGGCGTTCGCGCAAGCGGTGATCGGGCATCCCCAGGCGATCGGGAAGACGCTCGTGCTCGGCGGCCCTCAGCCGATCTCGTTCCGGGAGGTGGTCGCGGCGTATGAGAAGACCCTCCGGCGCTCGCTCATCGCGACATACGTCGCTGCCGGGACGCTACTTCCCGGCATGCCTGAATTCGTCAGTCAGATGGCGGCCATGTTGGACACTTACGACTCGCCGATTCCCATGGAAGAGACGGCGCGAACGTTCGGTGTCGCCATGACCTCGCTGGAAGCGTTCATTCGCCGGACTGTCCCGGCAGAGGTGGCCAACTAGCCGCCGAGCACGTTTTCTGCACCTCGGGGTTCCGGCGTATGGGCCCCGATCCCACCGAGCAGAATGCGGCCCGGTCTCGACGACGTAGGCATGGCCCGCCACCTCGAGGGCGCGCAGCGTATTCTGCTCGACCCGGAGGATGGTCACCCCCTCCTGATGGAAGCTGCATCGTCGGTCCGGCAATGAGCTCGTGGGCACAGACTTCAGTGGCGAGACGATCCTTTATTCAGACCGTCTCAATTCCGAACTCGAAAAACTCCGATTGACTGGCCGTAAGCGCGAGTCAGTAAGCTGTTGTCGGTGCTTGATCACAATTCTCGAAGGAGGTGGAGAGGATGTACGCTCGGGTAGTTAGTGTCCGCGTCGCAGCTGAAAAGGTCGAGGACATGCTGCGCCAGTTTCGTGGATTTACCGCATCCGCCCCGACACGCAGCGGCGGGGTGATTCTCGTCAATCGAGAGACTGGCGATGCAATGACGGTAGGTTTTTACGCGACCGAGGCCGACCTCAAAGCGGTGCTTCAATCCTTCAATCGACCGATCGAGGTTCCAGGTGAGGTACCCGGGACCAGATCCCTCGAGATCTACGAGGTGGCTGAATTTTCGGCCGTTCCCGACTCAACTAGATAGTCGTTCGACGACCGTCAAAGCTCTGCTCAGCCAGCCGTACGAAGCCAGGCGTCCAGTTCTGTGGCAAGGCGGAGTTCATAACTTGTACGGTTGGGGACACCAACCTCTTAAACGCTCGTGTGGCACTAAAGCGCCACTTGCGTGGGGCGAGGCCCCGTCAAAACAAAGTTTTGAACCGGGCTAGCTCAGGTTGATTCGCTACCCGTCAGTTCCGCCACGTCATAGCGAAGCCCGCTTCCAAGGATGCTCTCGATTTCGGGGCTCAAGGCCTCCCACTCTCCGTTGTTCAACTCTAGGTCCAAGTTGTCTGCCGCATCGGAGATCGAAACCAGGACGCGCCCACCGTCGAGCAGGTTCACCGCCTCGACATAGGGCGTCGCCGCGAGGGCACGGGCGATGTCGTCTGCCGAGGGCCGCTCGAATACGACCCAACGTCTGTGGCGCTTACCCGTGCTGATCCAACTCTTGATACCCTCGGCTAACACGTCCGGCGGGTCTCGGATGAAGCCTGGTTGCACTTTGATGGTGTCGATCCCAACCCGAGCCGCGTATCGGAAGGCGACGCCCGCCGCTTGCAACCGTTCGGCTGGGCTGGCGTGGGCCATAGAGATGGCCACGAGGATCTCGCGATCTCCAGCACTCAAAGGACTACACGCTACCTCCGTCTCGATTCAAGAGTCGATCGGCCGCGTGCCTAATGGCTCGGATGAGTCTGGGCGTGTTGTGCTTTTCTAGTTCCTCGAGGATCGGAACTGCGTTGCCTGCAAATATGCGGATGTCTGCCTCAGTATCCGGCGGCTCATAGCCCTTGCGCCGGAGGAACGCGGACAGGGCAGACCGCATTTCATCCGGCTTCGGCTCCGACCAGTCCCTCGCGATCACATCCCATTTCTGAGTTCCGAGCACGGCCTGCCTTCCAGCGCTGTCAAACAGCCGATAGGCCCCCTCGTCGACCTCGGGCGTTTCCATATAGCTAAGGGCCTGTCCATAATCCTTGAACACCTGAAACTCCTCCTCGGCTCCGGGCTCGTGGTAGCCCAGAAAGAAGGGGCTCCGGACCGCAGCGCCGTCAGTCACCGGCTCCGCGGTCTGGGCAATGCAGTTGCCTGGCCTCCCTCGGCTCGATTGCCCGTCGGCCTCGGCGGCGGTCGCACAATGCCGGGCTTCCGATCACCTCCAGCCGCACGAGAGGTAGTCCGGCCCCCGCTCCAGCCCATCTGATTGATCCTACGATGGCGGGCTCACGGACCGCCTCCGGTCGGGGCGCTTCGGGTGATCGGGAGGCCATGCCCAGTCGGGTGGGGTAGGTCACGCTCAATTAGGCAGGCGTTCGCCAACCGTCCGGCGACCGCTCGACACGTGCCAAGAGCTGCTGACCGGTGCTAATTCGTATTCGTCAGGATCTCGCGTCGTACCGTGATGATCGTGCCGGCGACCATGAAAAGGGCGGTGTACGCCAAATAGGCGACCGCCGCGGCCCATAGCGGCAGGATCTGCGAGAACGGGCCATTGTTCGTAGCCCCGGTATCGCTGAACGCAATGCCAAGCGCGCTGGGGCCGAACCGGCCGAGCGCCGGCGCCAGCGCGCTGATCGCGGGATCGATCAGCGACAGGAAGACCAGCACGCCGGCCACGGCGGCGACCTGGTTGCGGGCCAGGGCGCCCAGTCCCACGCCGAGGGCTGCCGACAGCGCGGTGTAGATCACAGCGCCGAGGGCGACGAGAACGATCTGCTCAAATGGAACCACGAAGTGGGCACCGCGAAGGGTCACGCCGAGCACGGTGATGAGCATGCATAGCGCCGCAGAGGTAAAGCCGACCGCAGCGCCGGCTGCTGCGTAGACAATCGCCTGGGCGGCGACAAGCGGTGTTCGCCGAGGCGTGATGAGCATTGCTGGAACAATGGTTCGGTGGCGGTACTCCCCCGCTGCGACGACCACCCCGAGCAGCAAGAGCACAAGTCCGCCGACGCTGGCGAAACCCGCCAGGGAACGCTGATCCTCAGCGGTGCGGACCGGGCCGAGGACAAGGCTGAGGCCGGTGCTCACCGCCACCACGGCGAAGGCCGCTCCAAACACCCACCACGAGGTGGGCGTGCCGCGCAGCTTGCTGGCCTCAGCCCGGATCAAGCGCGGTAGCACGGCTAGCGGGCCGCCGGCGCCGATCCAGTGAGCTCGAAGTAGGCATCCTCGAGTCGAACGCCCCCGGCGGTCATCTCGCGCACCGATCCACTGTGCAGAAGCCGCCCGTGGTCGATAATGACCACGTCGTCGACCAGCTCGGCGACCTCGGAGAGCATGTGGCTCGAAAGAAGCACCGCGCTCCCCTCACTTGCCCGAGCGCGCAGAAAGGTTCGCAGCCAGCGGATCCCCTGCGGGTCCAGCCCGTTGGCCGGCTCATCGAGAATGAGCGCGCTCGGCTTGCCCAGCAGCGCGGCGGCCAGGCTGAGTCGCTGACGCATCCCGAGCGAGTAGTGGCCAACCCGCATGTCCGCGTCGGCAGTCAACTCCACGATCCGGAGAACCTCAACCACACGGACGAGCGGGATCCCCGCGGCGAGGGCGAGAACGGTCAGGTGCACGTGAGCGGTGCGACCCGGGTGAAAGGTCGATCCCTCAAGGACGGCGCCGACCGTGCCGATCGGATCGCGCAGATCGGCATAAGCGTGCCCATCGATCAGGGCCGAGCCGGACGTCGCCCGGGCGAGGCCGAGCAGGATCCGCAGCGTCGTTGTCTTCCCGGCACCGTTGCGGCCGAGAAAGCCGGTCACCTTCCCCGGGCAGGCCTCGAAGCTGAGCTGGTCGACCGCCAGGTGCCGGCCGAACGTCTTGGTCAACGAGCGACACGCGATCACCGACGGCCTCGCGGTGTGACCCGGTCGAGTAGCGCGCGTAGCGCTGCTAACTCGCCGGCGAACGCATCCCGCCCCGCTTTGGTGAGCGCGATCCAGGTGCGAGGTCGCCGGTCCTCAAAGGTCTTCTCGATCACGATGTAGCCGGCGGACTCGAGGACCTGGAGATGCTTGGAAAGGTTGCCATCCGTGACTTCCAGGGCATCTCGAAGGTAGCCGAAGTCGGCGCGCCGAGACTCGGCGAGCACCGAGAGGATCCCCAGCCGGACCCGCTGGTGGACCGTGTCGGTCAGAGCCCCGACCGGGTGGTTCACGGCCCGCCTGTCTGCGACGCTCGAAAGACCAGGCCGGTCGCGACAAAGACCGCACCGTAAATGAGCGCCAGGATCCAGGCAGCGCGATCGGAGGGGATTCTGGCGACACCGGTTGCGACTGTCACCAACGCCAGGGCGACAGCCACCGCAGCCAGTCCTCTGCTGCGGGCAAGCCTGGCGAACAGCAGGTAGCCAGCAGAAACGAACAAAGGCGGGCCCAGTGCCGATACCGCCGCGGCGCCGAGTGCCCCGCCCAGGGCACCGGTAAAGAACGCGCCCAGTACGATCCCAGCGGCTCCGACCAGGTACGGAGCAGCAGGCGCCTGAAGTCCGACCCGGTCCTGCCGGCGCCAATAGTAGAAGCCGGTTGCTACAGAGCCGAGGGGAGCGGCTACCGCCCAGAAGAATCCGAGAGCCGTCGGTCCAAAGCGCACGGCAACGGCCGCACTCGCCATGGAGAGGGTCCCGAACACCACCAGCGGAAACCAGGTCGGGTGCAGATGTGTGCGTGTCCGGCGGCGCAGGCGCTCGATGTCGCTGAGGAGCGTATCGGCGGTTTCCATTGCCATTTCACCTCCAGTGTCTCGAGCACTTTGTATCACCAAGTACTAGTAGATGTCAAGTACTTGGGACGCCGCTGGAGCGGCCGTAGGCGCGCAGCGTTTGAAGCGAGCAGTTCAGTCTGTCGCTTCCAGCCTGAGCCCCTTGCGCCACTCGGGGATCGACTCGCCGGTGTTCGCATCACCAAGGTGGCAGCCCAACCGCCGAGCACTCATCTCGCCGCAGGCTGTGGCGCGGCCGCCAGGAAGACCGATCGCGCCCGTGGCACCCAGGTACGACGGGCGAAGATCAGCACGCCCAGGCCAATGAATCCCAGCGGCCAGACGAGCGCGACCCCCAGATAATCCCATGGCACCATGTGGGTGAAGCCGCCGGCAACATACGCTTGGGTGGCTCCAAACGAGGGGAAATAGGTCAGGACGTCCTTGTTGGCCAGCGGGTTGCCCACCGGATTCTGCATGAACGTATCGATGAGGCTGACCATGATGATTACGAAGAAGCCCTCGAGCTCGCCACGAACGAGCACGCCGAGGAGAAAGCCGAGGGCTCCGTAGGCGATGCCGGTCGAGGCCAGGCCAAGAAAGACGACGAGGATCGACTCCGGTCGGAAGAACAGCAGCAGCACGAGGGTTGCGTAACCGGTGACGGCACATGCGGCCACCACCATTGCTGTGAGCTTGGCGACCAGGAGGATGCGCTGCGGGTAGCCGCAGAGGACCAGGCGATGGTCGAAGCTGATGCCTCGTTTGGTGGTGCTGAAGATGAGAAAGCCGACGATGATCGTGATCGCGTTCAGTCCCGCGGTGAGGACCGTAATCCCTTGCGAGTCCACGCTCAGGAAACCTCCCGTCGGACGGAAGCGGAACGAGATGGGGTCGTGGGGCATGACCGCCACCATCAGCGCGTACCAGAGCGGCACAAAGACGACGAGCAGGAACAGCGCGGTCCGATTGCGCAGATACTCCGCGCTGATGTAGCGAACCGCCGTGCGATAGCGGTGGAGATGCGGGAGCGGATGCTTCATGGCCTGTCCTCGTGGACCCGACCGGACCCGAGCCGCAGGATGCGGTCGAAGCGCTCGCGCTCGAAGAGCAGATGCGACACCACCACGATCGAGCGGCCCTCCCTGGTGAGGTCCCCGACCAGCTCCCAGAAGCAGATGTAGGTCTCCCAGTCGAACCCCTGGTATGGCTCGTCGAGGAGCAGCACCGGGGGACGCTGCATCAGTGCCAGGGTGAGGTTCAGCTTCTGGCCGGTGCCTCCGCTGAGCGACCTGACCGGGGTGGCGCGGTACTCGGAGAAGCCGAGCCGGGCGATCAGCTCGTCGGCGTAGCGGAGGTCGAGGGTGTCATAGGCCGCGGCGAAGTAGGCCAGGTGCTGATCGACGGTCAGGGCCTCGTTGAGTACGGGTCGCTGCGGGCAGTAGCCGAGTGGAGCGTGGCGGATCACCGCGCCGCCATTGGGGCGAAGCTCGCCTGCGAGGATGCGCAGCAGTGTCGACTTGCCCGAGCCGTTCTCTCCGACGATTCCAACCAGCGTGCCGGGCGCGACCTCGAAGCTAAGATCGTCGAGGACGGCCCGCCGTCCGTAGGCGTGTCGAAGACCCTGCGCCTCGAGCACGCTGGCTGCCGGCGATGTCCGGGCTGCCAAGGGCTGGTCCGGCGGCGGAGTGGTCATCACTACCTGCACCGGCATGGGTGCAGCCTATGCCCGCCGCGCCCAGCGTGGAAAGGGCGCGGACATCCCTGTTGCTGCACATGCAGTCATCCGTTTCTTGGCAGGCCAGCCCCGCTTCTCATGGCCCCCGCCAACCGGAGGGTGCATCGGCCGGCGAGGCCGGTGCCCGCACAGACGGATCCCGTGGACATTAAGGGGGCCCCCTGCAGGGCACCCTCAATTACGCAGGCGTCCGCTCGAGCTTCACCGCCGAATGCCAAGCGGTTATCCCGGCTGGCAAGGGGAGTTCAAAACTTGTACGGTTGGGGACACTTAACCTCTCAACCCCACAGCTGGCGGGGGCCGCCCCCGGTCCTCTTGTAACGTCTGTTGACCTCGCGCGTTGAAGGGGTGAATTCGGCACTGGAGGTGGACAACTGTTATCGGCCGATCGATCCTGGATCGAACCTCTGGTGCTGGCGCTCGAACGGCCTGCGTTTCAGCTGGCGACGTTGCTGGTCAATGACCCGGCTTTAGGTGAGGAGATCGTGCAGGAAGCATTTGTCCGCGTCTGGCAGTCGCCCAGGACCCCGCGAGAACTGCCCGAATTCCGTCGCTGGCTCTACCGCACCATCGTGAACCTGGCCCGAGATCACCACCGCCGGCGGATCCGGTGGGCGAACCTACGATTTCCGGCCAGAGCATCCGTTGATCCGGCACATCTGACAGAGCAGGCAATGGAGGCCTCTACCGTCGATCTAGCCTTGCAGTCGCTTGATCCGCCCGAGCGGGAGGCGGTTTACCTGCGGTTCTTCGAGGGCGCCTCCTTCGAGGAGGTCGGCCGGATCATTGGCAAACGCGAGGGGACGGCGCGCGTCCTCGTCCACCGAGCGTTGCGCAAGTTGCGGAGCCGTCTCACGGCAGATGGCATGGCCCCGCAGGGGAGTGGCAGTGGTGCCTGAGGTCGACATGGATGAATTGATGAAGCAGCATCTTCGAGCCAAGCGCGCGGCGATAAATCCGCCAGCCGGATTCCACGACCGGCTCGTGGCACGGCTCGACAGGTCGTCTCCGCGAAAGCCATTCGGAGCCCTACCGCAGCTCGCGATGGCGCTCAGCATCGTGATGGGCGTCGCTCTCATAGCGATCGGGATTTCGTACATCAAGTCGCAGCGCACGGTCGCGCCGGTGCGCGCCACACCAACGGTCCTCCCCTCTGCCAGCCCGTCCGCCCAGGCGTACGCCGGTTGTCTGGTGCCTCTTCCAGCTTCGTGGAGCCAGGCGATCAGCGGCGGCGCGATCAAGACGGCGCCGTCCGACGCACCGGCCGCCTTCGCCATCTCCCCTGATGGCTCGCGTGTATTCGCCGGCGACGCCGCCAAGCCCTGGCTGGGGATCGTCGTGCTCGATCGAGCCGGACACGAGAGTCGGATCACCTCGTTTCTGCCCGGCTACGACATGGTCATCAATGGCGGCTTCGACGGCCGCTGGCTGCTCTGGGCCGAGGCGAACTATCACGTCCAGCGGGAATTAACGCTTCGCGCTTGGGACAGCACCAGTAACCGCTTCTTGACGCTCGCGACCGGGGTGTTCGAGCAGGTAAGCGTGGACCATGGCAAGGCGGCCTGGATCAACGACCGCCAACTTCATCTTTTCGACCTGGCCTCGGGGAGGGACCAGCGCCTGGATGCCTCCGCCTCCTACGCAACCTTCTCGTGGCCAATGTTGATTTGGGCCCAGGGGTCGACCGGGGATGCTAGGCTCCATGCCGCCTCGGCCGTTACCGGCAATGCCATCACCTTGCCGGCAGAGCTGAGCTCGATACGGGATATCCATTTCATTGTCGGCGCTCCCGGGAGGCTCGCCTGGAGCGGCGGGCAAACGGTCACGGACGTATGGTTCTGGAACGCTGGGTCGCAGCCGCGTGTCCTCTTCAGAGCCTCGGACTACGCGGACGTCTGGTCGATCGGCTCGACACTGGTCGGCGCGGTCGGCTCCTCGTCTGATTACCTCGTTGACCTGCGGACGGGCGCCACCACCGAGGTGCCGAATCGGGTGCTCGGACCCGTGCTGAACGGCGATGCTCTCGCGCTGACCCGTTCGACCAGCGGGGTGACAGAGATGAGCGTACCGATGACGGTCAGCGTTCTAGCCAGTTCTGCCCTTCCACAGCTGGCGGGTTGCTAATCGACTCGAATTTCGCGGGCGGGCGTAGCGTGACGAGCGCGACCAAATACACGCCCAGTTCGACAGGCACCTCTAGTTCATAACTTGCACGGTTGGGGACACCAATCTCTCAAACGCTCGTATGGCAATAACGTCTCAATCGCTCGTGTGGCACTAAAGCGCCACTCGCGAGGGGCGAGGCCCCATCAAAACGAGTTTCGAACCGGGCTGCGCGAATTCGAAAAGCTACATCACGCTCCGACCCGGACCGGACGCCGTAGCAGGTCAACCGCAACGGCGGCCGCGGAAACTGGAACGAGAACGATGAAGGGGATGAGGCCGATGAGCCCAACGAAGGGCACGCCAGTCATGAAGCCGACCGCGTCGACTAATGAGGCGGCGCCGGTGAGCATCCATACGATCCCAAGCTTCGTCCGCTGGCTCCGAAGCAGATAGCCGGTGCCAAGCCACCATACCCCGGCGGTGATCGCGCCGAGGGTATTCCAGATCCCTTGATAGACGGCGTTCGCCACTGCGGTGCCGGTGGTCAGGAGGACTTCCCGCTGCGCAGCAGAGGCTGTTGAATACTGGTCGCCGAGTGCGGGCAGCACCGCCCCGAGCACAACGGCGCCGGCAGCACCTATCAAGCAGTAGCCAAGGCCGGCACTGGTTGAGACGGCGCACAGCAAAGGGCTTTGGTGATGGAGCCACCGCCACAGGAAGATGGCGAGTGGGATCAGCAGCAGGTAGTAGCCGAGCATGTCACTAACCATGCTGAAGTGAAAGAGCATGCCGGCTGTCCGGCCGTGCGTGATGACCGCCGGAAAAGCACTCGCGGGATCCGTGGCGTCCGGGATGGCCACGATCTCCAGCAACGCGGAGGCGATCGCGAAGGCGACTCCGACAAGGGCACCCACGGCCGCGACCCTTTGGAACGTCTGCTCTCTCATCGTCCTACGCCCTCAACGGTACCGCTCCAGGCCGGTGTGACGGACTTCGGGAGCGCCGATGTTTCTTAAAGCGTCCGCCGGTCGTCCGCCGCCCGCCCCCGACCGTCCGCTAACCGTCAGAGCTCCGCTTAGCCCAATCCGTAGAAAACCAGGCGTTCAGTTCTACAGGCAAGTGGAGTTCATAACTTGTACGGTCGGGGACACCACTCAAAAACAAGTTTTGAACCGGGCTGGGCGAATTCGAAAAGCTGCTGAAAAGGATTATTAAGAGCCCAGCCACGCAGCCGAGAGTTCCCGTCGACGGTCACCCTGGAGAACAGGAGTTTTGCAAACTGCCGGCGCTGCTGGACCGTTCCGTCGCTAAGGGAGGCCGTATCGCGAGTCTTGAGGTTGACTTGAATAGTGGTGGTTCTATAAACTACTTTGCAGTGCAAACCTCCGGCGGCCATGAAGCCTCGATAAGAGCGACGACGAAACGGTTGCGTCAGGTCACCGCGTATTACAGCGGGTTGCGCGGACTCATGCTGGTCCCGTTTGCCCCCGCCTTTGTAGCGATATGCGTGTGGGAGATGTTGCTGCCTGAGAGAAGAGACCAGCTGGGTTCGGTGCTGTTTGGTAAGCCGGCCCAGCTTGCCTTCGCGATTGTGACGGTCTTGATCGGTGCTGCCCTCGTGGCACTAGTCCCGATCTCCGCCTACTATCGCCACCGGTTTGGAAGCGTGAAGCCGACATTGCGGACGCGTCTTGTCGGTGGGCTCACTGCCGGACTCGGCGCTCTCGGTTTCAACTTGGCCCTCAACTTCTCCGGGTTTACGGCTGACCCTTACCGGCCGGCAGCAGTCAATGTTTCGGTACTCATTATTGCCGCCGCGTTTGGGCTCTACTGGTGGCTGAGCGGCCGCTTTCTAACACACCACCTTGTTTTAGCGGCACTTGGTGTCGTCATTGGCATAGCGCCGCTGCTCGGAATCGGCCCGGTAGGGCGATGGTGGTATCTGCGAGAAGCGACGCTCTATATGGCCCTGATCGCAGGAATTGGTGGGTACCTTGATCACCGGACGTTAGAGCGTAGCCTAGGCGGGAACACGAGGGGATCGTGACGGCCCCGTTCGAGGAGGCGACCAGACTGGACAAGTTAGTACATGAGCCGGCCCGCCTCGCGATCCTTACGGCGCTCGAGGCATGCGCCAGCGCAAACTTTCTCTTCCTTCATCGTCTCACGGGCCTGACGGCGGGCAACCTTTCGGCCCATCTCGCCAAGCTCGAGGAAGCTCAGCTTGTTACCGTCGAAAAGCAGTTCATCGGTCGGATACCGAATACCCAGGTGGCGATCACCAAGGAAGGACGCGCCGCGCTCAGGCGACACTGGCGTGGACTCCAGCGCCTCAGGAAGGGTGGAGCAGATCTCCGCGGCCGGCAACGGCGCTCTACCAAGTCGGCCAGTCTGCGGCTTCCCGCCCAAGGATCGGCTGCGCGGCCACAGGTTCAGGGGTTAGTCAGCGAAGGTGGAAGCCCGTAGCTGATTCGGGCAGACAGCGGCCCCGTGGCCTGCGATTGACCTAGCCAGGCGTCTGCTGACCGTCCGCCGAGCCTCCGCTGAAGCTCCACCGCCGAATACCAAGCGCTCATCTCGGCTCGCAGGTGGAGTTCATAACTTGTACGGTGGGGGACACTTACCAAACTCGGTTTGAGCGCTAGCGTCTACTGCGCTAGGTGCCGTCGCTATTGTCCCCGGCAGCGTAGGGTCCCAATTCAAGGAGACGCGCAAGCTCCGTCGGATCGACCCGGTACGGGGAGCCAAACCCATCGAAGAAGTGATGATCTCGGATTAGATGGATTATTTCCAGCAAGCCTGGTCAGGTCGGGTTCGGTCGACCCGTTCTCACGTTTCCTCTTGACCCGGCGCACTTGCCCGTGGGCGGAAGCTGAGCCGCCCGATTATCGCCTCGGTTCAGCTAGGTTCAAAGGCGAGCATGCCCGAGGAGCGAAGCCGGAAAGGGTTTCAAAAATCTGCCCGTTATTCCGGCGTGGTCATCGCCTTCAGCCCGACGGGAACGCACTTCGATTTGGCGCAGCTCGTCTTCCTGATCGCCACCCTGCTCGTGCCGGCCGGCATGGTGGCGCGCTATTGGGTCATCCGCAAGAAGACTAAGAAGGTCCGCGAGCATCTCAAGACGGTGAGGGACCAGCTCGGGTTAACCGGGCTGGAAAAAATGCGCTGGATGAACCTGGCTGAGGGCCTCGCGGCCTCCGAAACCGAGCCAGGAGGCGGACGTATCGACCTCAAGGCCTGGTTCAGGGGCCAGATCGACGGGGCCCCGAAAGGATCCCCGTCGATCGATGCGCTGGGCCCATTCCCTGCGGTCCAGCGGGTCAGGAAGGCACTCCTGGCCGGCCAGCTCGACAGCGTCCGAAACCTTCTTTCGGACCCGCTCTACCAGCGCCTGAAGGCGTCGCCCCCGCCCGCACAGCCGCCCGGATTGATACTGGTCACCAAGCGCCAGGTGGATGACGACCCCGATCGGGTAAAGGTCCTGCTCAGTAGGGGCGTGACCGTTTCGGGCGCTGCGGCCGAGGAGTGGACCATGCTCCGGCTTTCACAAGCAGCAACAACGCCCTCTCCGGTCATGCCCGCGGCAAACCCTGAAGTCCCGCAATCCGTTTGCTCTTACTGCGGGACATCAATGGACCCCGGCTCGAACCGCTGCCGCTCCTGCGGCATGGATGTCGCCCTGGCACCGTCAAGATTGCCGCCTGCGCACGAGACGCGGGACCCGACCGCGGGCGTGAGCACGCCGCCGAGCCCGGGGCCGCATGGCTGGATCGTCGAGGATATACGCGCCGCCGGCCCCATGGCACCTTGATCGGCGTTCGCACCGACCGCTTCGCTCCGGTGCCCAGCGGCCCGATAGAACAGATATCGATGGTCGATCAGTGGATCCAAGGTCGCGTCCGGCCCAACACCACCGGCGCGTCGGATGAAGCTCTCGATGCTGCTGCCAGCGGAGTTAGGAATCAATTTCCCAAGCGACTGCCGAGCCATGATGTGGGCTGCCAACGGCGGGAACGGAGTTCGGTGAGTAGTGGGTCCTGATTTGGCGCGTCGAGGATTTGGCCGAGCGGAACGCCGCGATCAAAGAGCAAACAGTAGCCCCCTTGGCGGATTCGAACGGTCTAGCGGCGCCTCTCGCGTGGCGAGTAGCGACGAATACGGCTGGCTGCCCATCCCCTGATCCAACCCACAAGGAGCCGTGGGTCGACCTTCCATTTGGCGAGGAAGTCGATCACCCCCAGCCTGACCAGCCGTCGCTCTTCGCCCTCTGACAACGTCTTATTCGACAGCACGATCACTGGCTGATCGACCGTCGCCGGCTCTGCCCTGAGCTCCTCGAGAACCTCGAGGCCATCCCCGCGCGGCATTTCCAGGTCGAGGATCAGGAGATCCGGCTCGCTCTCCCGGACCGCTTCGAGAGTTTCGGCGCCATCGGTGGTAACCCCGACGTGGTGGCCCGCGCCCTCGAGGACAGCCTGGTGCAGCGTTGCGAGGTCCGGATCATCCTCGGCCAGGACGATGTCCAGTTGCCGGGCCTCGTCCAATTGACTGATGCGCTTGATCATGCACACTGCTGGCCCTGGTGTCAAACGAATCTGCATCGATAGCGGCGCTGCCACGCTCATGGGTACCTGGTCAAGGGCGCACCCCGAAACGAGCTGCTCACCGCGCTCAGAAGCACTCTTCCGGGCCTGGAGTCAGGCCGATCAACGCCGGGGACACACCCTGATCCGATCGCAGGGCCGCCGTAGGCGAGGGCCCCCCGGTTACCAGAGGCGCATCCAACCAGCAACAAGCAAACCGCACAGCGGCTGTTGCAACCAGCTGCTCACTCAATAGTCGGGTGGAGGCGTCTCCTGGCGCTGGCTTCGTGCCAACGTTCGTCTGAACGAGGGCAGATGATCGAGACACTGGACGAATACTTCTTGATTTCTTAACAGATCGGAACACTGCTCGCGTCAGGACCTGACGCCAGCAGGAGCGTTGGGGTTTACGGTCTCAGTTCGCCGTGCGGTGCCGCTCGGTCTGGCAGGTGCGGTGGTACCTTGGGCGGCCCCGGGATTCCCAGGTCAGCCATCAGGTCTTCGTAGTAGCCCTCGGCCGCCTTGCGCTGAAGAAGGAGGCGGAGGAGCAGGCGGTCATCGCGCGCCTGCAGGGCGAGCTCCGTCTCCCGCTCGACGATGTCCTTGAGAAGGCTGATATCCCCGGCGGTGTAGCCCTGATCCTCGAGCAGGCGCTTGATCAGTTTCATGATCAGCAGGTCGTGCCGGTTGTACCGGCGGTGACCGCCTGGCCCGCGGCTGGGTGCGATCAAGCCCTGTTCTTCCCAGTACCGCAGCGTCCGGGCGCTGACGCCGATGGCCTCCGCCGCATGTTGGATGCGGCTCTCTTCTTGCTCGGGTAACGCGTTAGTCCCGCTTGGGCGAGGCATTCCCAGAGTGTCGCAGAAGAAGAACGGGGCAAGGGCTGTGGTCCGCCACGAATCGGGCCGTGTGCCCGAGCGACTTGGGCCCGGCCGGTACCGGTCCGGTACCGCTGCGAGCTCTCACCACCACAAGATCGACCGGCCGTTCGGCTGCGATGGTGACGAGCAGACGGCCGGGCTCCCCGGCATCGGCATGGACGCCTACGGTCCGTGCGAGCCCGTGGGCAGCGCGCTCGCTGTCTTCCAGGATCCCGTCCGCCCGGGCGCGCTCGGCCGTACCGATCCGTTCCAGTCGGTCAGCCGGCAGCGGTCTCCCAGGGAAACGTCCGCGAAGCAGCTCCATCTCTCCGCGGGCGCCGGTGTCGTGGATATGGGCCAGTATCAGTTCGTGGTCCTCGAGCGGGAGGATCGTCGCCAGCTCTTTGAGCAGCCCCTCTGTGTCGGTCCCGTCGATGCCGAGCAGAATGCGCATCTTGTGCTCTACCGAAAGGTTAGCGCCAGGGTGATGGCCGCCACGATCAGCATGCCGGGGGTCACCAGCGCGCCCAGCCGTAGGTAGTCGAGAGTGGAGATGTCGATGCCGCGGCGGCGCACGATCAGCAGCCAGAGCATGGTGGAAAGCGAGCCCACCGGGGTCAGGTTGGGGCCTAGGTCGGCGCCCACCATTGACCCAAACACGAACGGTTGCTGCGCGCCGGCGGCCAGATGCGTTCCAGGCAGGCCAGAAAGCACAACCAGCATCATCGGGACGTTGTTGATGAGGTTGGCACCGACTGCGGATCCGACGATTCCGACGACGATTGCGGACACCGGGCCGTGCACCAGCTGAGCGAGCCCGCCGACCAGGGCCGCGGTCAAACCCGCATCCTCAACGCCTCGGACCAGGATGAAGAGGCCAGCGAGGAAGAGGAACAGGGAACCACTGACGTGCTGGCGGACTCGCTGCATCGCCAGCCGACCGTATAGGCGGGCGATTAGAGCCAAGCCCAGGCCACCGGCGGTCGCGACGAGGCCAAGTGGCCAGCGCTCAGCCGAAGCGGTGATGTACAGACCGGCGATCACGGCTAATCCGATTCCGGTTGATCGGAAGAACCGTGGATCTGGAACCGCTTCCTTCAGGGCAGCCTGCCAATCGAACTGAAAGCGCCGCGACGTCGTTCGACGGAACACGAAGGCAAAGACGGCGATGTTTATGACGATGACCAGCAGCGACGCCAGCAAGAGGTGCGATGCGTAGGCATCAAGGGACGGCTTAACGCGATCGATCATCAAGATGTTGATCGGGTTGCTGATCGGTAGCGTCATCGACGCCGTGTCGGCGATGAACGTGGTGGCAAAGAGGTAGGGGAGCACCGGCAGTCCGAGACGGGTCACGATCGTGTAGACGACCGGCGTCAGGATCAGGGCGGTGGCATCGTTCGACAGAAAAGTGCTGATCAGGGTCCCGACGAGGAAAACGTTCAATAAAAGGAGTCGACCGCTGCCTCTCGAGGCCGCGGCGGCGAGGGTGCCCGCCCAATCAAAGAAACCGGCCAGGTCGGCGATGGCGGCTATGAGCATCATGCCGAAGAAAAAGAGGAAGACGTTCCATTGGGCGAGAAGGGAAAAGAGCGCTGCCGGCAATGGGACGATGAACGTCACGACCATCAGGGAGGCTGCCGCCGCCGTTGAAAGCCCCTCACTGACTCTCTTTGGACGAATGACCACCAAGAGCAACGTCGCGACGAAGATCAGGCCGGCAAAGAGAGGGCGAATGATCACGCAAACCAAGCGCAGGGGCGCGGCGCTTTTGGCTTCCGCGCCCCTCCGCAGGTCTTAGAGATCGGGTCAGTCAACCCGGATGGCCATCCGATCGGTCACCTTGGCGAGCAGGCGTTTGATCTGCTGCAGCTCCTGCTCGAGCTCGTCCAACTGCTCGGTCGTTACGTTGTTGTGTGGGTAGAGGCCCGGAGTTGAGTCGTATTTACACTGTGTCATTCGGTGTTCTCCTTGGGTGTGATTCAGAGTGCTACAGCACGAGAACACGGTACCTAAGTTGACGCGGCAATGTCAAGTTAGGAATTGTCTATATATTCATGCACGGCTTCAAAATTACTGGCTTAACGGTAAGGCGGTTGAGGGTTCGGCGACCGCCTTCGCTGCTACGAGCTTCCGGAAGAAGGCCGTCCGCGCACCCGACCGTGAGGGTCCGGTACAGCTCGATCGCCAACACCAAGCGCCTAGCCCGGCTGGCAGCAAGGCAGCATGCCTGGCGCGCGACGTTCAGGAGAACCGGCTCTCCGATCATCTGCGGTCCCTGCGCCAGCCGACGCTATTTGATCCTTGATGAGAAGGGCTATCTGCCGCTCGACCAGATGGCCTACGGGGATTGCGCCCCGGTCTCGATGATGATCCGTGGCGGGAGCTACCGTCTCATGGACAAGATACTGAGCGAGGCCCAGGGGCCATGAGTGTCCACAAGCTAGCGAGCCCATTGGCGTAAAAAGGACCGACTGTCAGCTCATAGCGCTTGGAAAACGCGTCTCGAAGTCGATGATTGCCACCCATTCTGGCTTGACCCTGATCCGCGTCATGCCGCCCGGCGTGCGGCGAACTTGCTCGAGCCAAGCTCGACCTCCCTCCTCACCGAAGTACCGAGTCGCTGACGCCTGATACTCAGGTGATATGCTGTCGAGCTTCTCGAGCCGCGCGATGCCACGAATCTGGAGAGCCCTATAGGGGAAGGTATCGCTATCGATGCTTAACGCCACTTGTGGCCTGTCCTGAAGCACCTTCAGTTTCGGCGCTCGGGGCGGGGTGCCAAGAACCACTTCCTCGCCGTTCCAGTAAAACCAAATCGGCACGACCCGTGGCGATCCGTCGCGCCAGGTGTAGGCGAGCCTGGCCAGTTCCCTGGACTGCAGAAGCGACTCAGCCACGGGATCCTTGAGTAGGGCAAGGTCGCCTTGTTCGAGCATCGTTTGTCCTCCTACCAACTCTTCAGCCGTCCGGGCCTGCCCTCGGCATCAGGTAGCGCTCGCGTGAGCCGCGACCTTATCCCACGACCAGAGCAGCTCATTGGGTTGGGGCAGGGGAGCCGCGAAGTCTAGGCCGCTCTGGTCCGCTATTTGCTGCGCGTGCCAACGATCGAAAGGGTGCTGCGACGCTACCAACTTGGTCAGCGCACTGGAAGGGTCATCGCCCTCGACCACCGAGATCGCCAGATCGAGCTGTGGCGAGTATTGGACGAACAGCGTCAGTCCGAATCCCAGCCGACGCAGGCTTTCTTCAAATTCGGCGGCGTGGATGCCATTGATCTCGCTTGTCCATTGGTGAAGATGTGCAGTCTTGCCGGGTAACAACGGCAGAGCGGCCGCATACAAATCGCCTCGATGCACCGGCCTCTGGCGCAGCAACAGCTCGACTTTTGGCGGAGGTTCGACGGCTGGATCGAAGCCGGATACTGCCGATACTCGATCCTTCATCCAGGCTTCGAAGTTGCTCGGTGTGGTCGGCTGACTGCCGGACGAGTTGCCGACCTCTCGGTAGGTGATTATTTGGCTGCCATGCGGCGTTCGCTGAAGGAATACCGCTTCGCGGGTAACCCCCAGCTGGCGGCGTGAATCATCGAATTCGGAGCTTCGCGACCCCATCTCCCGCACAAGGGACTGAAGCGCCGCCTCTTTGTCCGGTAGCACTGGCATCGCATAGGCAATTATTTGCATCGATCCGTCACCTCCCGCAGCTGGCGTAATGGTCGCCTCACAGGCGAAGACCCGGCAGCGGACTCGGAATTCGTTCGGCCGCGGGGGTCCGTGGAGCTCGCCTTCAACGACGCCAAAAAGCGTGTTGACCCACTGGTACCGCGAGTGCGCAGTTCGCAACGTCAGGGAGCTGACGAACACGCGGCCGCCCTGTTCGACCTGTGAGAGCCCGTTCATCTCGACGAAGAGGGTTGCTCCATCCTCCGTTTCCATCACGCCGCGCAGCGTTGGGGTATTAACGTTATCGGCTCTCTTTTGCGCAATGTTCGTCAGCCGCAGTCGGCCACTGATGCGCTCGCTCTGCCACGACCCCTCGATGCTGGCGTAATACTGCCCGCCGAATCCATAATCGACAAAGTCCAGGCTTGCCCCGACGTAGGTGAGGTGCATCTCTCCGAGTGGGCTCAGCTTCATCCGTAGTCTCTTTTGCTCAGATCTTCTCAGATGAAGATGGCTATTCCGAAGCTACCAGTCACGAGTCGACCTCAAAGTGCCCTTTCGTCACCGGCATGACGAAAACTGCGCCCGGCTGACACCGCCCAACCGGCCTTCCGAGTAGAAAATCGACTCCAAAGGCGAAAGAGTCCGGACTGCCGTCCACGATCGTATAGGAGACCTCGTGTCCGACGACGGGCACCCCAAAGGGCGTCGCGAACCCTTTAGTGATCACGCCCGTGACAACGGCCGTGTTCCCCTCCACCCGCACGCAGTCGACGCGGCCGCGGATATGAGCGAGTACAGTCCCTGACGTCGAGCGGTGCAGCATGTTGAACTCGCCCTTAACCCGACCGTCCGGCATATTCCGCGCGGTGATCGACAGTTGCACGCGGTCACCGGGAAACGGCTGGGCGCTGGCAGGGAAGTACCCGGCGCCCCTCCCGGTGACCGACCCGCCGGTCGAAGCGGCAGCTGTCCCGGGGGCACAAAGCAGAAAGGCTGCGACACTCGCACATACCAACAACATTCGTTTCGCCATGGCTGGCATTCCTCCTTTATCGGCTGCGGCCTCGCCACCTCAGGGTGACACCGCCCGCGGCCGTTGTCATGCGCACGCTAGACGCGTTCGCCAGGCGACGAATCGGAGAAAACCCTACGTTCTTACCGGTGGGACGCCATATAGCCGACCAACTGAGTTCGGGAGCGAACGTCCAGTTTGTCGTAGATTCGTGACAGGTTTGCCTCGACCGTCTTGACCGTCAGGAAAAGTTCTGCGGCGACCTCCCTGTTCGTACGGCCGCCGGCCACTAGCGCGGCAACCCTTGCCTCGGTCGGCGTCAGCCCGGAGACGCCGGGCGAGCTGGGTGTGATGCGAGCGTGTTCCGCGGTAGCCCGCTCGATCCAGGTTGAAGTGCCAAGTGACTTAAAGATCTCGAGCGCATCCTCCAGCTTTTCGCGCGCAGCACGCTTCCGCTTCGTACGGCGAAGGAGTCTTGCGTAACACAGGAGCGTACGGGCTCGCTCTAACGGCATCGCCAGGTCGTGGTGCTTCGCGAGTGCCAGTTCGAATTCGTCAGCTGATCTCTCAAGATCGCCGCAGGCCGCGGCCACGAGCGCACGGCCACGAGCACCGATGGCCCGCTGCCAGGGATGATCGCCTAAAACGAGCCTCTCGCACACCACCTCAGCGTCTGCAATACGGCCTACCGCCAGGAGTGTCTCGACTTCATCGCCGTCAGTGCGAACAACCCCGCGGTAGCCTTGGTAGTCGCCTCGTGCGCGGAGGCTGTCGAAGTATCGATTGGCCGCGACGGGATCTCCAGCCGCGAACTCGGTCGAGCCCAGGATAGCTAGGGCCCGGCGATGATACGGCTCGTCACCCATCGTGGTCGCGATGGCGAGTACTTGCTGCGCAGCCGACCGGCCGGCTTCGAGTTGCCCTCGCCCGCAGTGAATCATGGCCCTGGCGCAGATGGGCAGATGCACATAGGAGCCATGGCCTGCATGGAGCACTGATTTCTCGCATTCGTGGGCGTAGACCGCCGCTAATAGCCAGTCTCCTGCCCAACACTCCATCTCGGCGAGGTGGAACAGAATTGGGGCGCGGAGTGATTCGTCGCGTCCCTCCGTCAGCTCGAGGGCGCGCTTTAACAGGGTGCGAGCTCGGGCGAAATCATCAGACCCTTTTAGGAGGGTTGCCCAGAGCATTAAAGGGTGCAGTCCGCCGGTGTGATCATCTATCGGCACTGAACTCCGCCCATCGGCCAGGGCAATCGCAGTTGCCAGAGCTTCCGCCGACGGAGCGCCGAGTCGATACTCCGCGGTCGCCCGCAACCTTTGGGCCAGAGCCACAAGTGACGGATCATCGGACCGCGTAGCGATTTCGCTCAATCGAACGCTGTGATCGAACGCCTCTTTCAACTTGCCCCGCTGACTGAGGACGGTGATGAGGTCGCGCTCGATCAGGGCCTGGAGATGCAGATCGTCGCCGGACTGGTCCAGCGCTTCCGTCAGGAAGCGCTCCGCCTGGACGAGATCTGCACCGCCTAGCGTCAGGCTTCCCATCAGCCGCAGCGCTGCGGCTGGCCGTTTCCCGGCAGCCGAGGAATCGAGCTCGGCTTCCAGCAAGGCACGGGCCCCAGGTACATCTCCTGCGCGCAGTCGGTATTCGGCGGTCATGATCCGCCGTCGCACAATCGCCGGCTGGAGATGCGGGGGCGTCAGCTCGGATGCCTGCTGGGCCAGCTGGGCTGCGGCGTCCGGCGCCCCTCGGGCATTGGCCGCCTTCGCGGCGTCCTCGACCGCGCTCGCGACGCCGGCGTCGGGTCCGATCGCAGAAAGAGCGAGATGGCGCGCTCGCTCCTCAGCCTCGCCGACAAGCTCAGCGAGTCGAGAATGCCACCTCCGGCGCGTTTCCGGATCGGCCATTCCATAGATGACTGATGCCAGCAGCGGATGGGTGAAGCGGACGCGTCGTTCTGACGGTTCCACCACCTGCGCATCGAACGCCGGCTTCAGCGCCACCATGGCGTGCCGATTGGCGCGTTGGAGGAGGGCTTCGTCAGGACGGGAAAGAGCCGCGAGGCCCACGAGAATGTCCCGCGTTTCCCTCGGAAGCTTCTTGACCCGGGCTTTGATGGCCTCGGCAAGGCTGGCTGGCACGGCAATTGGCTCACCCGTTCTGCGACTCGTGGGGTGTTCGAGAACGAGTCGGCCGATCTCCAGAGCAAAGAATGGGTTGCCGCCCGAGACCGCGTACACATGGTCCAGTTCTGGTCGCCGGAGCGGACGCTCCAACCTCTGAAGAAGCAGGTCATCAATGGCGTTCAGAGAAAGGGGTCCAATCTCGAGGCGTCTGAGCCTGCTGTGGCCCAGCGCAGTTTGGAGCGCAGACTCGGCGTCGCTGGTCGATGGCCGCCGAACGGTAGCGAGCACCTTGACGCGATCGTGGTCCAGTCGATGGAGGGCGAAAGCGAGGACTCGCATCGTCGGGCCGTCTACCCACTGAAGGTCGTCAATGGCGAGCAAGATAGGACGGTCCGAAGCCAGCTGCCGCAACACGCGCAGGAAGGCCGCGCTGACCGCGAGCTGTTCGGCCGGTGCATGTTCAGCCGGAGCCCGCAGCAGGGCCATTTCCAGGGCACTGCGCAACGGGCTCGACAAGCATGCGAGGCCCTCCTCAGGGATTGGGTCGAGTAAGTCGCCCAGGACGGCATAGGGAAGGCCGGCTTCTGCCTCGGTCGGCGCGGAACCCAGCAGCCGCAGGCCGTGGGACCTGGCGGCCGAGCGGCCCGCCCTCCACATGCAGGTCTTCCCGATACCCGCTTCCCCTTCGAGTAAGAGAGCGCTCAGGTCCTCCTGACCTGGATCGAGGAACTGTCCGATGGCCGCCAACTCGGCTTCCCGACCGACAAGCACCCCGGGGAGACTCGCCATACAGGCACCGTAGAGTCAGCGGGCGCCAAACGCAAGACCGCTTGCGAAGAGGCCCGCGGTGCCATCGTATGGGCGGTAATCAGGCAGGTGGGGGTCAAGGGCGACACCATCAGGCTGTTCGATCGGTCGGCAGCAAAACGGGACGACGACGCTCTCGCGCGGGCATTGAGATCGCCAGCGATTTCCCGAACAGGCGCCTGGTAGCTCTTTCCAGCTCGCTCGCGCGCAGTTTTTAGCCGGGCCTCTCCCGGGCCTCCGCGAACTGCCGCTGGAGCTGCACCACCGCGTACCAACTGCTCAGCTCGGGCAGCCCATGCTTTCGTGAGCGCCAAGAGCTCATTTCGGCGGGCAGGTGAAGTTCAAAACGTGTACGGTTGGGGACACCATCAATTCTGAATGCTATCCGTGTTAGCGGATTCGGTTACGACGTCTGGGGCTCTTCATACCGACGCACCAATTCAAGCTTCCACTCCGCTGCGTCGCCGCCTGGCCCTCGGGGACGAGCGAATGTCCAGACCACCGGGAACCCCAGGGGCGGGTGTCCCTCGGGCGTCCAGATACCGACCTCAACCAGGTCGACGTCGTCGCCAGGAATCGCCTGAAGCAGAGTTAGTTGCTCGATCCTCAAGCTCGGCGGGTGCGCTGGCACAAAGTGAGGGGGCGCCTGTTCCCACTGTCGGCTACACCACGGTGCCAGCAGCGGGCGGATTGACCCGAGGTTGCCAGTCCCTACCGCGGTCCAGATGCTAGCGATCATTTCGAGCGTCTTCTCGACGAACGCGGCCTGGTCGAAGCCACCCTCTCGGGCCCGCAGGATCTCGAAGGAATGCACCATGGCCTTGCGCCGCTGTTCAACGTCGCTGTATTCGCTGTCAGGCCTGGGGGGAGTTACGGCCTCTACCGCCGTGCGGAAATATATGTCAAGCAGACCATAGTCCCAGTTCGACATGTCTGGGTATGACGGCGGAGTCGCACTACTTCCGGCGCGCCCCTGGCAAGGAGGTCGCCTCTTGCCAGCCCAGGTTTGTGGGCCCCGATGGGCGACGGTGCACCGATCCCGTTTCGAAGCCCGGGAGGTTGAAGTCATTTCGCACTCGCGTCTTGGGAGATATCGGCCCCGGCTCGCGTTATACGGACTGGATGGCGATGAAACGTTTGCATGGCGGTCCCTTTCGATGGCTCGTGGGCACGATGCTTGCAACCGCGACGGTTGGTTGCGGAACCCAACCCGCACCCGGAGCCGGCTCTCCGAGCCCCTCAGCAGGGGGGCTGAGTATCACGCTGCTGTCTGGCAACGGCCCGCGCGCGATTGGTCCCCCAAACCTGGTGGCGGCCAGGTCGGTGCCCGAGCTCAAGGCTCTGCTTCATGGACTGCATGACGTACTCTTCCACGATCCTGACGGTTGGGACGCGATCGCCGGAACCCAGGGCCAGGTCTTCATCGCGTTAGCCGGGGGCTATTGCAAAAACGTGACCTCGGTGACCGCAACCAGCGAAGGCAGTGGCGCCCTGCTGATCGACTACAAGGGCGAGGCCTCTTGCAGTCGGGGAGCCGGGTCGGCCGCTCTCCCGGGCCTCTTCCTGGCCTCGATCCCGCGCGGCCAACTGGGCTCGGGCGTGGTTACCATCCAGCTAAGCGGCGGGTATGGCCGCGCCCGCGTGGATCTGCGCCAGCCAGTCTCCGATCTGGACTCTGCGAAGCTGGCCAGTGAAGCCATGCAGGCGGTAGCGGCCGTCAGGAACCAGGTGGTCCAGGGGGGCCGCGCGCCAGTCCGCGAGTTGGATGTCATGCGCTGGCCAGATAGCACCCTGGCGTGCGGGCCGATACCCGCTTCCACCGCTGCACTGCCGGTACTGGGCTACATCGTCGTGGTAGACAAGGGAAGCGGTGGGATTCCGCAGCCGGAGGAGTTCCACTGGTCCGGCGGGCGGGTCGTCGACTGCGGCCCCGCACCGGGAGCGTAGAGAACTTTCTCTGGCTGCTACCGCGGCTCGAGGGCGATGGGGACACCATCTACTCAGAGCGCAGTTATTCACTACGCTAGGGATACACTTGCGCGCCTCCGGAACCCATCTCCAATGCTGCCAGGTAGGCTTGGTCGATGCCCGGGTCGCCCCGTGAAGCACCAACTCATTGGGCTGGTACTCATCCTCGTCCTCGGCGGCTGCGACCGGGCTACCACCACGCAGCCCAGGATCAACGTGAGCCCAATTCGAGGGACGGTGGACGAGCCGCTGCAGATCACGATTAGTGGGCTTACCCCCCATCAAACGACGATCATTCAGGCGAGGACAACCGATGGACAAGGCTACGTCTGGGCATCAACGGCGAGCTTCGACGCCGACGCTCACGGTGCGCTGGATCTCGGCAAGGCGGCACCGAAATCAGGCACGTATCGCGATGCAGACGCCATGGGACTCTTTCGGTCCCTGGCTCCGAGGTCTCCCAGTTCACTGGGGATCTTCCATCCTGCAAAGGACAGCGAGCCGGTTGAGCTCAGCGTCGAAGTCGAAGGGAAGGTTGTTACTAAGCAAACAGTAGTGCGGCTCTGGAGCGATCCATCGGTGGTAGCCCACCCAGAGCAACTCTCCGATACAGGATTCTTAGGCGTTTACGAGGCTCCTG